>DAOUSL010000017.1 GCA_030627235.1 Thioploca sp. | reverse complement strand
CAACTTCATGATATATTGGCATTGGATTTTTCTATTTATTAATTTCTATTTCTAAATATTATCTATTTCAATCCAATATACCAAATTATTACTTAAGTTGATGCCTATGCGGTTTCATTTCACCAACCCTACCAAACTAATCTGGTGAAATAATTTAGTCAATGGAGTCCAAATTGTTATAAATTACAGTTTGAACTCCAAATTCATTATTACAATGCAATTCCTTTGTTTAAAATAGTGATTTCAACTCGACGATTTTGTTGCCGACCACCATCAAAACTATTGCTAGCAACTGGTTGACTTTCTCCAAAACCTTGCGACTGAATCCGATTAGAAGCAACACTTCGTTGTATCAAAGCAAATCGAACCGCATCAGCACGTCTTTGAGATAATCCTAAATTATATTTATCACTACCACGATTATCTGTATGTCCACCAATTAATACATTACGTTCTGGATTTTGATTAAGAAAATTAGCAACTTTACCAATATTCTTTTGAGCAGCTGATAATAAAGTAGCTTTACCACTCATAAATAGTACATCACCCAAAGTAACTACCAAACCACGATCAGTTTGTTTACCTTTTAAATCAGCAAGTTCATCTTGTAACTTTTGGATTTTAGCTTGTTTAGTTGTCAATAATTGCTGTTTAGTTGCCAATTCCCTTTCTTTAGCCTTTAAATCTCTTGACTTAGCAGTAATTTCTTGCTCTCTAGCTTGTAAAATAACCCTATCTTTCTGCTTGATTAAATCACTTCGTTTAGATTCAGCATTTTTACGTTTTCCTACAGCAAGAGCCATTTCGGAACGTTTTATTGACATAGAAGCTAAATGCTTCATTTCATCTTCATCTTCAGAATTTTCAGCTTTATTTAGGGCTTTTTTAGCATCATACATTGCTTCTAAATTAGCCGTATTAGGATTTAATTCAGCCTTAGAATAAGCTGCCCGAGCATTTTTTAGGATTTCATCTTTTGGAATACTACTACAGCTAACAACAATCAGCGAAACAAACAATACACTAATAAGACGGTTCATTATAAATCTCCTAGTTACGTTCTACTTCTTGTTGTAAGGTTTCCACACTTTCACGCATATCATCAGCAGCTTTACTGGCTTTCTCTGATTCAGCTTTGGTCTCAGCTAATGATGCATCCATAAAAGCTTGTTCTGCTAAACGAGCAGCTTTATCATATTCTTCATTTTGAACTGCTTGTTTAGCTTGCTCCAGATTATCTTCTGCCTGACGTAATTCTATAGCAGCAAATTCTTTCGCATTATTATCTTGAGCTCGACTAATAGCTAATTCTGCATTAGCCATTTTTTCAGTAGGTGGTTGTTTTCCAGTTCCACAACTGATAATTAATGTAATAACACTAAAAAATATGCCAATTTTTAACAACATTTTCATGAATAATAATTCCTCTTTAAAATAGTGGTTGGAAAAGATATATTTTAAGCAATAATAATCAGAAACATATATTCAAAATCATCAATGTTTCTAGCTACTCCTTTTTTGAATTATCTCATTTAAACTAAAATCCTGCAAGAATTAAAGTTATATAAACAGATATAACTAAATACTACTAAAGTTATTAATGATTAAATTTGATTTAAAAACTTACTCTTTTTATCATATCTTTATTATAAAAAATAATTATAATTAATATGTTAACAAGTTATGTATTAGAATCAAAAAATACTAGACAAATAAAATTTGATCAATTATAATCAATAATATTGGTTTTCTAGTATACTAAATTAAGACCTAAATATTGATAGTTTAGGATTATTAATTATATTAGGAAACTGATATTTATATATTTGCAGTTGGTTTATGTATGAAATGACTAGTTTCAAGTATATTACTAAATATATGAAATATCAAAAATTATTATGATTTAAAATCATATGGAGATTAATTATGTCCAACAAGTATATTAAGTTTAAAATACCAATAGGTATCCCAACTTGGTTATTACTAATAGCTACTATGTTGATTAATAATCATGTTATGGCACTGACAGTAAATCCAGCCTCACATGATTTTGGTTCTATCAACGTTAATTCTACTTCAACTCAAACATCTTTTAAAATTAATTCTGATACAACAATTTCATTAAGTGATATTGATGAACTTGGTAATGTAACTACTACCACTGATGAGCTTGGTAATATAACTACTTCTTATTCTAGTGAATTTACTACTACCAATAATTGTGATAATACCTCAGTTGGTATTGGTAATAGTTGTGAACTCGGCATTACTTTTAAACCTGAATCTGCTGGTATTAAAGAGTTAAATCTTTCTATACCTTATACTGATGAATTAGGTAATCCAACTTCTATAAGCTTACCATTAACTGGTGAAGGTATTTCAGTTTTAGCAATTGATGCGAGAATATCACCGGAATCTGTGGATTTTGGAAATATAACTGTAAATAGTTCTTCTAGATATGAAAAAATAAAAGTTTATAATATCGAAAAGCTTGACATGTACATTAAAAATGTTGAACTTACCGATTCTAATAATTTTATAATTAAATCTACTAGTTGCAATAAGAAACAAGTTAAATATAAACGTTATTGCTATCTAAAAGTTATTTTCACACCTAAATTTGCAGGAATATTAGAAACCACAGTATCGATTCCTTTATATAAATCTAGTTTTGCTAATGCTCCAGTAATAACTAAGACTTTATCCTTAACTGGTAATGGGATAGCAGCAATTCCAAACATTCAACTGGAACAAGATGTAGTTGATCTTGGAGAAGCTCAAGTTAAGAGTAGTTCAGCATATATGCCTGCTCGAATTAGAAATAACGGTAATTCACCATTGGAGATTGGTCAAATTAATTTCACTGGTGCTGAAGATATTATAGTTGAATACGATTTCTGTTCTAATTCTAATCTAGGTTCAGATAAGTATTGTACTATCCTTCTACAATTAAAACCAATTAGTTCTGGTGATAAATCTGCAACTTTATCAATTCCTTCCAATGATCCTGACAGTCCTTCAGTAGAAATATCTGTAACTGGTAAAGCTCTTGGTTGGTGTGAAGGCAATGATTTCCAAAGAGGTTTGCAAGTTTGGCCACAACCGTTAAACTTTGGTACTGATATGATTGGAGCTAATCACACTATGCAGACTTCAGTTTACACTTGGGCTAATGGTTGTGACGGACTTAAGGTAGAAAATATAGCAATTATTGGAAATGATGCTAGTGAGTTTTCTATTCAAGATAAACAGTGCTATCACGGTAGTTGGAGAGAGATATCTTATTCCTCCTGTTGGTTTAAAACTGCATTTGCTCCAACTGTTGCTGGAGAGAAAGATACTCAATTACAAATATCCTTTAATGATGGAAGTATGGAAACTGCTGATATAAATGCTAAAGCAGTTGTAACTGGTAATCCAGCATTAACAATTGATCCAGTTAGTTATGATTTTGGTGAGTCAACAGTAGGAGTTTATAACTATAGCAATTACCAAATGTTTGTACTGGAAAATACTGGTGATGTTAATGTCAACTTTGATTCTATTTCAGCAGTAGGTGATACTGATGATTTCACTGGTTACAATTGGTCTTGGTGTACCTATATGAATAGTCTAGGGCCTAATGAACAGTGTAATTTTTCTTCCTATTTTATCCCAAAAGAATTAGGTGATAGACAAGCAACCGTTATTATCAAATCTAACGCTGCTCAAACTAATGTAGGTCTATCTGGTATTGGTACTGAACCAGCAAATTGTTCTGAAGAAAATATTACTATTGAAAGCATAGCTAGTGATAATTGGGCAGATAGAACTGATATAGACTCAGAAAATCAAGAATATTGGTATTGGAATGTTTACAATACTCCTACTAATACTTGGAAACGCTTGAAAAATTTGAATACCGATGAAGAAGCAACTCCTAATTTACCAAGATCTGGTGATGTGGTTAGAATTAAAGCTGGTCATACTATATCTGGTGTTCCATACACTAATATTAGAGCTTTATGTATTGATAAAAATGCTACTTTGGAAAGCTCTGCTAGTCAAGGCAACTATCCTTATTTAAATATAAATGCAACTGATTACATAGAAAATAAAGGTATTATTCAAGGTCTTAATGGTGCAGATGAAAATGGTACTACTACATGTAATAATTCTAACTGGTGGCAGAATATTGGTAAAACTGGTTGCGCTCAATCAGGCGCTGGTGTTTATTTAAATGCTGCTATCATTAGTAATGAAGGTAGTATTTATAGTGGTAATGGTGGTGATGGTAAAAATCATGGAGCTAACGGTGGATGGGTTAGTATTTATGGCACAATTATTACCAATACTGATGATATAGGAACTATCGATGCTGGTAAAGGTGGTGATATAACAGGTACTTTAACTGGCCAAGCTGGTAGTGGAGGTAGTATTTCCATTTGGGGTCGTGATTCTTTAACTAGTGATGGTCGTGGGGTTCACGCTGGTAATGGTGGTAATTGTAATCCAAATTCTACTGAAGCCCAAACTGGTGGTAATGGTGGCAACATGCGAATGAATGCTGGCAGTGTTGTTAACTTACTAGATGGTTCTTTTTCTACTGGTAAAGGTGGTAAAAACTGTGAATCACTGGGTAAAAATGGTATTGACGGAGGATTTAATACTGATCCATCAATTCTAAATCTAAATGGAGCTAATGTTACTATCGAAGGCGGTGATATTAAAATCTATGGTGGGGAAGGTTGGCAATTAAACCTATCCAATATGGAAGATACTATTAAAGCCAGTGGTGATATTACTATTGCAGTTGGAAAAGGTGGCACAATTGATTTAACTGGAGCTTCTGGCACTGCATTACAAGCTGGTGGTAATGTTAATATTTTTGCTGATAATGTTAAATTAGACGATGGTCAAAGTTTAGAAGATATCGTAGAAGCTGGTGGTAATATAATCTCAGGCCCTGCTAAAATTTTACGAGACGTAAATCTGTCAGCACCAGGTAGATTATCAGGTGAACCAGGAGATGTATTACCAATAACTGTAACTATTTCTAACGGTAGTGCAGAAGCAGATATATTTGCTATAACTTTAACCGATTCCGCTGGCTGGAACATTGAAGATATGGTTGGAGTTGATTCTGACGGTTTAGTAACAGTAGCAGCTTTACAGAGTGTTGAAATATCTTTCAATGTTGTGTTAAATTCTGAAATCAATGCAACTGATGTTATAAGTATTGTAGCAATATCTCAGTCAGAGATGGATATAATAGCAGAAGCAGAGGTTCAATTAGCAGTTGTTGCAGCTGAAGATTTAATTAATGATACTTCAACTACTAGTATTAATGATGCTCCATTTATTAATCCAAGCAGTGGTGGTTGTCCAGTTACTGGTACTATAAATGGTGTGTGTAGTAATAATGGTAAAATAATTACTGATGCTATTATTAATGGTAGTATTTCTGGTGGCGAACTTGCTGGTAATATTACTGTTACTGGTATGGTTTCCAGAGTTACGATCAATGAAGGTGCAGTAATAACTGGTGGTAAATTTACTGGTAGTATCATCAATAATGGTCAAATCAATGATTTTGAGTTTGTTGGTACTAGTTTAGAAAATGGTATCTTAGGTGGAACTATAATTGGTTCAAATTCTATACAAGGTATATTCCGAGATTTTAGTTTTGCTGCTGACGCTATTCTTGAAAGAGTTAATGTGCAAGGTAATGTTATTGGTGATATTAATGCTCCAGCTATGTTGAAAAACCTAACGATTGAGGATGATACTTACTTGGAAGGTGTAATAATTGGTTCTGAAGTAATTTTAGGTAATAATATAACTTTTGGTGCTGGCGTACGTTTTAATAGTTTGTTGACAGCTATTAATGAATTAGTAGAAGATCAAGGTTTAGTTATTACTCAAAATGCTGATCAGTTGCGAGCAGAAGATAACGGTATCTTATATGCAGTGCAGGTTACAGCATCCAATCAAGCTAAACAAACAGCTAGTTTGCAATTAACTCCAACTCAAACTGTGCATTTTATAACTGCTACTAATTTGGATATTACTTCTCAACCAGCTATACAGGATATTGAAGCTTTACGATCCGCTTTAGCAGCAATTGAATTACCAACTGTAGAAGTACAAACTAATGGTAATATTAAAGTAATTGAATCTGATACTATTTGGTATAGTGTTAGACCAGACCTTTTCTCAGTTGAAGTAGGAACTGATATGGCAACTGGATTATCTGTAGCAGAAGTAGCAAATTTTGTGTTTGAACTAAATGGTAAAAAACGTAGACAATCATTCTATGCGGCTCCGGCTGATATGGATGCTTTATTGGCTATTGATAGTGCAACCAGCTTAACAGCTCAAGGAATACGTTTTATTCTTGATGGTACAACTTATAGTGGTCGCCTAGATTACGAAGTAACTCAAGGTGATGTACCAGAAGTTAGTGAGTTACAAGTAATTGAAGAAAATGGCAATATGCTATTAATTTATCAAAACGGAGAACGACAAAAGTTATTTTCTAATTAAGGATAATTCTTTACTGTAGTAAAAATATGGATGTTATCAAATTGCTGATATCCATATTTTACCTTATGCTAAGTTTTAGCCTTCTTCTTGCATTTGCGTCAAAGCTCGACGATAATCAACTGGCATAACTTTCACAAACTTAGGCAAGTATTCATCCCACTTATCCAGAATTTGTTTAGCCTTGGAACTATTAGTATATTGTAAATGTTTGGAAATTATGGTTTTTAACCGCAGTTCATCATCAGCTAACATATTCTGCATAACTGCATCCAAAGTACTTATTTCAGCATTAGTTTTAGAGATAGTTTCTAATTCTACCATAGTCATATTACAACGTTTACTGAAATCACCAATCTCATCCAGCACGTAGCTAATACCACCACTCATACCAGCTGCAAAGTTACGTCCAGTTGAACCAATAACTACCACAACTCCACCAGTCATATATTCACAACAATGATCGCCAACTCCCTCAACTATAGCTATCGCTCCAGAATTACGCACAGCAAACCGCTCACCACCAATACCTCGGAAATAACACTCACCAGTAACTGCACCATATAACACAGTATTACCAACAATAATATTATCCTCAGGAACTATTGGGCATTCTTGTGGTGGATAAATAATTAATCGACCTCCACTTAAACCCTTACCTACATAGTCATTAGCTTCTCCAACTAATTCAATGGTTACACCACGAGCCACAAAAGCTCCAAAACTTTGGCCAGCACAACCATTTAAATTAATTTTAATAGTATCTTCTGGTAGACCAGCATGACCATAACTTTTGGCAACTTCACCAGATAGCATTGCTCCACAAGTACGATTATAGTTATAGATTGGCGAATTAATCTGGACTGGTGTTTTATTTGTCAATGCTGGTTGAGATTGCTTAATTAATTCCTGATCTAAAGCTTTTTCTAAACCATGATCTTGAGTTTCACAGTTATAAATAGCAACATCTGCTCCCATTTCTGGTTTATATAAAATATTACTGAAATCAAGTCCTTTAGCTTTCCAATGGGTAATAGCTTTCCGCATGTCTAATTTTTCGGAAGCTTTACCAATCATCTCATTGATGGTACGGAAACCTAATTTTGCCATTAATTCTCGAACTTCCTCAGCGACAAACATAAAATAATTTACTATATGTTCCGGCTGACCAGTAAACATTTTTCTTAATTCAGGGTCTTGAGTAGCGACTCCAACTGGACAAGTATTAAGATGACATTTCCGCATCATAATACAACCTTCCACAATCAGAGCAATAGTTGCAAAACCAAACTCATCCGCTCCTAATAAACTAGCTATTACCACATCACGTCCAGTCCGAATTCCACCATCAGCTTGGACAGCTATTCGACCACGTAACTTGTTTAATACCAAAGTTTGATGGGTATCAGCAAGGCCAATTTCCCATGGTGAGCCTGCATGTTTAATTGAAGTTACTGGACTAGCACCAGTTCCACCATCATAACCAGAAATTGTCACATGATCAGCATGAGCTTTAGAAACCCCAGCTGCTACAGTTCCAACTCCAATTTCTGATACTAATTTAACACTGATCCGAGCTTTAGGATTAACATTTTTAAGATCATGAATTAATTGAGCCAAATCTTCAATTGAATAAATATCATGATGTGGTGGCGGTGAAATTAAACCAACTCCAGGTGTAGAATAACGAACTTTAGCGATAGTTTTATTAACCTTATGAGCTGGTAATTGTCCACCTTCACCAGGTTTAGCACCTTGAGCCATTTTGATTTGAATATCATCGGCATTAACCAAATATTCAGTTGTTACTCCAAAGCGGCCGGAAGCTACCTGTTTGATAGCAGAACGTTTAGAATCACCGTTTGCCATTGGAGTAAAACGTTCAATTTCTTCACCACCTTCACCAGTATTAGATTTGCCACCTAAACGGTTCATTGCAATCGCTAAAGTAGTATGGGCTTCATAAGAAATAGAGCCATATGACATCGCTCCAGTTGCAAAACGTTTCACAATTTCAGAAGCTGGTTCAACTTCTTCTAATGGAATTGCTTGATCAGCAAATTTGAAGGTAAATAAACCACGTAAATTTAATATTTTTGTATTTTGTTCGTTGATTTGTTTAGCAAATTGATCATACAAAGCACGGTCATTTTGTCTAGTTGCATGTTGCAGTTTAGTAATAGTTTCAGGAGTCCAAGCATGATGTTCTCCCTTTTCCCGATAAGAATATTCTCCACCAACATCTAATGCAGTACGATATAAATGTTTACCACCAAAAGCAACTCGATGTCTACGAACAGTTTCTTCAGCAACTTGATTTAAACCAATCCCAGAAATCTTACATTGAGTACCAGTAAAATAAGCCGCAATAAAGTCGTCAGCCAACCCAACCCCATCAAAAATTTGAGCTCCACAATAGGAATGATAAGTGGAAATACCCATTTTAGACATGACTTTTAAAATACCTTTACCAACCGCTTGAATATAGTTTTGATGAGCTTTCTCAATACTAAGTTCTGCTGGTAAGTTACTTAAACTAATAGATATGGTATTGAGAGCTAAATATGGATTGATAGCTTCTGCCCCATAACCGGCTAATAGACAAAAATGCTGTACCTCTCTAGCTTCACCAGTTTCTACGACTAAACCAGATTCAGTGCGTAAACCTTTTTTAATTAAATGATGATGAACTGCTGAAGTAGCTAATAATGCAGGGATTGCAATATGATCAGCGTCAATATCTCGGTCAGATAAAATCAAGATATTATTACCAGCTAATACTGCTTGTTCGGCTTTATTACCTAATTTGCTTAATGCGGTTTCCATACTAGCAATTGGATCGGAATCTACCACATAACACATGCTTAAAGTTTTAGTCTTAAATGCACCATCAGAACGAGTTTCAATCTTCCGAATTTTTTCTAAATCAATATTAGTTAAAATTGGTTGCTGAACTTCTAGTCGTTTGTGTAAATCTTCTTTAAATCCTAGTAGGTTTGGTCGTGGTCCAATGAATGATACCAATGACATGACCAACTCTTCCCGAATTGGGTCAATTGGAGGATTGGTAACTTGAGCAAAATTCTGTTTAAAATAATCGTATAACATCCGAGGACGGTCGGACAATACTGCTAATGAAGTATCAATTCCCATTGAACCAATCGGGTCTTGGCCAGTAGTAACCATCGGTCTTAAAAATATTGTAAGGTCTTCTTTGGTATAACCAAAAGCTTGTTGCCGTTTTAATAATGTAGCTTCATCTGGCGCCATAGCGGTTACTTCATTTGGCAGTTTTTCTAATACAATTTTAGTCTCATTCAGCCAATGTTGATAAGGAACTCGGTTAATAAGAGCATTTTTTATTTCTTCGTCTTCAATGATCCGACCTTGCTCAGTATCAATCAAGAACATCTTACCAGGTTGTAACCGCCATTTTTTAATGATTTTTTCTTGGGGAATGGTTAATACACCCATTTCTGATCCCATAACTACCATGTCATCGTTGGTGATTAAATAACGTGCAGGTCTCAAACCATTACGATCTAAAGTAGCACCAATTTGTATACCATCTGTAAATGCTACTGCTGCTGGCCCATCCCAAGGTTCCATAATCGCTGCATTATATTCATAAAAAGCTCGACGTTTAGAATCCATCAAAGGATTTTTAGTCCAAGCTTCTGGAACCAATAACATCATAGCTTCTGCTAATGAATAACCACCAGCAACTAATAGTTCTAGTGCATTATCAAAACAGGCCGAATCAGATTGTCCTTCATCAATCAGTGGCCAAATTTTATTTAAATCTTCACCTAATATTTCAGAAGACATTGAATGCCGACGAGCTGCCATCCAGTTCACATTACCACGCAAGGTATTGATTTCACCATTATGGCAAATCATGCGGAAGGGTTGGGCTAAATCCCAAGTTGGGAAGGTGTTAGTGGAAAAACGTTGATGCACTAAAGCTAATGCTGTCACCATACGTTTATCTTGTAAATCTAGATAATAATCACCTACTTGAGCAGCCAATAACATACCTTTATACAATAAAGTACGAGATGACAAAGATGGAATATAAAAATGAGCTTTATCTAATTTTAATTCTTGTTCAACTGAATGTTCTATAATTTTACGAATTATAAATAACTTACGTTCAAAACTATTTTGATCAACACAGTTATTTTTTATAAATATCTGACGAATTATTGGTTCAAGAGCTTTGACATCTTCACCCAATCCTTCGTTATTGGTAGGTACATTTCGCCAACCAATTACATTTTGACCTTCTTCTGCGATTATCTTGGCAATTATATTTTCACAAGCAATCCGATCTTCTGTTTTTTGTGGTAAAAATACCATGCCGATACCATATTCATTAACTGCTGGCAAAGTAAATTCACATTCTGCGCGAACAAAACTGTCTGGAATTTGGATAAGGATTCCAGCACCGTCACCAGCTAAAGGATCAGCTCCTACTGCACCTCTGTGGGTCAAGTTTTTTAAAATTTCTAGCCCTTGTTCAACAATTGCATGGTTTTTTTGGCCTTTGATATGAACAATGAAGCCAATACCACAAGCATCATGTTCATTTTGTGGATCGTATAGTCCTTGTTTTTGTGGCAATGCACTGTGATTCAACATGAAGTTCTCTGTGTTTAAATGGGATTGTATTTTAACACAGTATGCGGTATTTACTAAAGATATGCTAATAGGTTGGATTTTTTCTTATCTGGATATTTTTTTGAAAAGCGATTTTTAATATAATTAAAAGATTTTAATAATCAATAGATATCTTTCCTAAATAGAGCGATTTCTCAAGTTGACAAGAGCAGCAACTAATCTCCATGTTAAACCGTAATTTTTATGTTTACCTCAGTAGACTTCTTTAACACAATGAAAAAATTTACATAATAGATTAATATTTTCAATTAAAATCCATTTTTTTGAAAAAGTCTTATTATGATTTTTAGTTTCATAGGTACGAATAATTCCTTTTTTAATCAGGTATATATGATTTTTGAACTTTTACATGGCATTCTTATAGGTTGTTCTGTCACATCTATAATTAATGTTTCAGATGGATTTTCCAATAAATTTTTACGGTTAAGAAGAGTTTTAACTTTTGCTAAAATTATCGCAATTTTATAATATATAGCAATAAGATATAACTTATATTAAAAATATTTGCTAAATTCTTAAAAGTTGGATATAACGTAATAAAAGATTAGTAACACTACATCTTAATTTATTTAAAAAAGTGTTGACTTTCTATGTAATATTTAAAATAATGAACAAACTAATGGGGATGAGCTTAAAAATTTTAAGATGTTTTTATAGATAGCTTGATAAAGAACATGTTAAGAGGTAAAAATAATGATAAATAAATTGAAATCAGCCAATCATATTGTTAATAATTACACTGCTGCTTCAATGGGAACAGGTTTTATTCCTATTCCATTTGCGGATCAACTTTTTCTAATGGGCATTCAACGTAAAATGTTATATGAGTTAACGGAATTGTATCAGTTACCGTTTTCTAAAAAGATAGGTCAATCTATTGTTAATACGCTGTTAAAAAGCTTGCTATCTTCTAATATGATAAAAGGCGTTTTGGGCAATATGATTAAATTTATTCCTGGTATTGGAACAGCAATTGGTGGTTTCAGTATTTCAGTATTTAATGGAGCATCAACTTACGCAATAGGTCAAGTTTTTATTCAACACTTTGAATCAGGTGGCACTTTAATAAATTTTGAACTAAAAAAAGCACAAGCCATGTTGAAAATTAAATTTAAGGAAGGAGAACAAAAGGCTAAAGAGATTAAGCAAGATATATAAAATATATGCTCCTAAAAAATTTGTATATCAATGACTAGTCGGAGCTAATTTGTGTGTTCTCCCTTACTAAACTTAGTTTTCCATCAAAGCTTCAATTTCAGACACTGTTCTAGACAAATTTAATGCCTAACTAATGTTCAATACGAAGCATGTAAAACCGTTTATAATCCTCTGTTTTTATTTAGAAAGTTGTCTAATTAAATATTATTTAAGATTAATATGTAGGATTTTGAAACTTAAAAGAAAGTGATAAAATAGCTCAAACTTAAATTTGAAAGAATAGAAAATTATAGACTAGGATTTTAAAACAGGAATTTTTGAAATGAGGACAAAAAAAACGACTGAAGAATCAGTACAATACTGCTACATACCGAACTTCAGTCAACGACACAACACAAGGAGAAATCATCGCCCTGAAGAGGAATTGAACCTCTGGCCTTCCCCTTAGGAGGGGGACGCTCTTATCCGACTGAGCTATCAGGGCAGTGTGGTGGAGTCAAGGAGGATCGAACTCCTGACCTTGGCATTGCCATGCTCTTCCAACTGAGCTACAACCCCACTCGACTCAAAAATATTCAATAAGTCCATTATACACTAAAAAATATATATGTCTAGCTTAAAACAAACTTTTTTCTATCATTATGGATAATATCTATCCATTAGTTTCTAATATCAGGGTAAGTTATAAAAATTCAAGTCCATTCAAAATATGAATATTACTTGTTACTACTGTTAGTTAAACTCATAAAAACTTCTTCTAAACCAGGTTCTTGAGTGTGTAAATCAAAAAAACTAATATTAGCAACGCGTAAACTTTCTAAAACAGCACCAATCTGGTCATGGTCACGATGTAATCGTAAAACTAATTCATTCTCTGATATGGTTTGAACTTTATCTTGTAAAAAATCTGGGATTTTAATAACAGGATTAGTCAAAGTTAAACGTAACAAACGATATGGATAACGTGCTAATAAGGCAGTTTTACTATCAAGAGCTGCTAATTTGCCATTATTTAGAATAGCAATTTGTTCACACAGATTTTCTGCTTCTCTGAGATAATGGGTAGTTAATACTATTGTATGTCCATTTTGATGCAAACGATTAGTAAATTTCCATAAAACTTCTCGTAATTCAACATCAACTCCTGCAGTTGGTTCATCTAATATTACTACTGACGGCTTATGAACTAATGCTTGGGCAATTAACAAACGTCGTTTCATGCCACCAGATAATTTATGCAAATTAGTATTAACTTTATCAGTAAGTTGCAAAATATCTAATAGTTCATCTATCCATTCTCGGTTATTTCTACAACCAAAATATCCAGATTGCAACTTTAAAGTTTCAATAACAGAAAAAAATGGATCAATAACCAGTTCTTGTGGAACAACTCCCAAAGACTGTCGAGCTTGTCGCCATTGTCGCTTTACATCATGACCTAAGATACTGACTGATCCTTCTGTAGAATTAACTAAACCAGCCATAATATTGATTAAAGTAGATTTTCCAGCACCATTAGGTCCTAATAAACCAAAAAAACAACCTTTTGGTATTTCAAAATCAATATCATTTAGTACAGTTAAATCGTCATAACGCTTGTATAAGCGTGAAATACTTACTGCGGATGGCATTACACACCTTTATTTATCAATAAATCCCTTACTCCACCAACAGCAGAAAGACTAAGTATACGTTCAGGGATATTACAGAAAGTTATTGAAATATCTATTCTAAGTAATTCTATTAATAATGCTAAACCAGCACTATCAGTATTCTTAATTTCACTAAGGTCTATTGTTAGCTCATTTGAATCAAGAGTTGAAATTTTATTAGTTAGTTCAACCAATAAATCTCCTGCTGTAATAAAACTTAATTCTCCCGCTAATCGCCAATAATTATTACTTTCTATAATAACCTGACTCACAAGAAATTATCCTTTGTTTTTACTTCTAATTTTTGCAATTAGACCATCCATGCCTTTATTTTTAACTTCATTACCAAACTCATCTCGATAATTGGTAACTAAACTAACTCCTTCAACTATTACATTATAAACTTTCCAAGCACCTTTTTTGTTATACATAGCATAGTCGACTTTAATCGAAGTTGAAGCATTTTTAACATTTGTAGATACTTGACATCTATTTTTCCGAGTTGGTTTGGAAGAATACTTAATATCTTTCTTATTAACTTTTTTAGCAACTTCTATTAAAGCTGTTGAATAAGTACGAACTAATAAATGTCTAAATTCTGTAGCAAATGCAGATTTTTGTGCTGGAGTAGCAGATTTCCAATGTCTTCCTAATACTAATGCTGACATTTTATCAAAATCAAAATTAGGCAATACTACTTTATCCACTAAAGCATGTATTTTGCTAGAATCTGCTTGTAATGCACTCAGAACTTCAACTGTGGATTTCTTAATCAAAGCCTCTGCATCAGCAATATCACTAGCCAATACATTAGCCATTAAACCCATTATCATGCCAAAAAAAACTGTTTTAAAAAATAAATGTTTCATTATAAATCTCCTTTCTAATTATTTTTAGCTTTAGAAGCCATGTTATATAAAAATTTACTAATCAACTTTTCTACAATAACCGCAGATTGTGTAAGTCCTGGGTCTATTTCATCGCCATCGACAAGAAATTCATCACCACCATTTGTATCTAAACCAATATATTGTTCTCCTAAGAGACCAGCTGTCAAGATACTAGCAGATACATCTATTGGAATTTTATTATATTCAGATTCAATATTCATAGTAATAATAGCTTGATAATACTCATTATCAAAACTAATATTAGTTACTCTACCAACCAATACGCCAGATATTTTCACTGGAGATTTAACTTTTAAACCACCAATATTTCCGAACTGAGCAGTTATAGTATAACCTTGTTTAGCAAATAAATTACCTAAATTACTAACTTTCATGGACAACATGAGTAAAGCAGCTATACCCAATGCCACAAAAATACCAACCCATATTTCTACATTTCTTGTTGATTGCATAATAGCCCTCAATGTATTAGACAACAATCTATAAATTATAGCATAAAAGTACGTGCCTATCAACGACAATTTGGTTTATTGGCCGCTTGTTCATATAATTGTTGGGCTGAAGCCATAGCTTGATTTAATTTGGCAATACGAGTGTCATGTGATGGATGAGTAGAGGAAAATTCTGGTGGTTGAGAGTCATTACCAGCACTCATATTCTGCCATAATTTAACACTCTCTTGAGGTTTAAATCCAGCTTTTGCCATAAAATATAATCCCATTTCATCCGCCTCACTTTCATGAGTACGACTGTAAGGTAACATAATTCCATATTTAGCTCCTATGCCTAACAAACCAACCAATTGCTGTCCCATTGGAGATTGAACGTTACTTAGTGATTGAACTAATGCTAATCCCTGTGATAGCATAAATTCTTGTGAAACTCTCTCATTACTATGATTAGCCAATACATGCCCAATTTCATGTCCAATAACAGCTGCTAATTGATGTTGATTTTCAGCAATTTTTAGTAATCCAGTATGAACTCCTATTTTACCTCCAGGTAATGCAAAAGCGTTAGCAGTATCATCCCGAAATACTACTACTTCCCATTCAGTTTCATTATCACTGACTTTAATAAGTGCATTAGCAATACAAGTAACATAGCTATTTATTTTGGGATCTGTTTCTATTGGAGTCTCCAGTTTCATTTGACTAAATGCTTCAATTCCCATAGTACTCATTTGATCAGCTGGCATAAAATTTAGTTGGTTTCTACCTAATGGTGAAGTAACACAACTTACTAATATTAGAGTGGTTAAACTAATTGTAATAATTTTTTTTAACATGGTTTTTTGTATACATTATATTTTTGTTAATGGTTTGGTTTGAGTAATAGTTACTTCTCATAAATATATTAAAAACTATTTTAGACCAAATGTCTAGTATAAACTCAAGACAATTCTATTAAAATTTGCCTATTTCACTACCCGTCTAGGATTGTAAAATAATCATCTTCTCCAAAATGCTGGGGTTAGTAATACTAACAATGTAAAAATTTCTAATCGGGCTAATAACATAGTAAAACTTAAAATCCATAAACCAGCATCACCAATATTACCATAGTGTGTAGTAACATCGCCTAAACCAGGACCTGTCATATTTAAAGTTGCTGCAATCCCAGAAAATGCAGTCAAGTAACTTACTCCAGTTGCCATAAATAACAGAGATAAAAATACATAGCTAGATATATATAAAAAGGTAAATCCCCACATTGCTTGAGATACGTTATCAGGTACTTTTTTATTGCCAATTTTTATTACAATAACAGCGTTAGGATGAATCAAACGCATAATTTCTCGAGCGGCTTGTTTGTATAGTAAAACAAATCTAATCACTCTGAAACCACCAGCTGTAGAACCAACACAACCTCCAATAAAACCACTGCCTAAAATTAATATAGGTAAGAATAATGGCCAAGTACTAAAGTCATCTATAGCATAACCGGTACTACTAATGATAGAAATAACCTCAAAACTACCATAACGCAAAGCTGAAAAAAAGTTTTGATGTTTAGCATCTTCACTATGCAACATCAACATAACTACAGTTATTGTAATTAAAATTAATATTATATAAATAAAAACTCGGCCTTGTGTATCTCGCCAATAATAACGCAAATCTAATTTATGCCAAACCAAAAAATGCACTGTAAAATTTAAACTACCTAAAATAATGAATAGCATAGCTATAGCTTCTATCGTTGGACTGTCAAAATAACCTAAACTTTCATTATGAGTAGAAAATCCTCCAGTAGCAACAGTTGAATAACTATGGCCGATAGCATCAAATAAAGGCATGCCAGCTGCCCAATAGGATAAAGCACATGCAATGGTCAAAATAATATAAATGTATAATAAAGTCTTAGCAGTATTTTCTAAGCGTGGAGTAAATTTTTCATCTCGCATAGGGCCTGGAGTTTCAGCTCGATATAATTGCATTCCACCAATACCTAACATTGGCAACACAGCAACTGCTAATACGATAATCCCAAGTCCACCCAGCCATTGCAATTGTTGACGATAATATAATATAGATTCTGGTAAATTATCTATATGTTTAATAACTGTAGCACCAGTAGTGGTAAATCCAGAAACTGATTCAAATACCGCTTGAGCAATATTTAGATTTTGCCCAAATTCTAAATTTGATAACAATAAAAATGGTAATGCTCCCACCACACTCAGAACAGTCCAAAATATTGCAGTGATTAAAAAACCATCATGTAAATGCAATTCTTTTTTAGCATTCTTAGCAGGAAACCAAAGCATAACTCCAATGCTAAACATAACCATAAATGCAATAACAAAAGCTATGAAACCATCATCTTGATACCATAAAGACACAAAAATAGGTGGTAATAAAGTAATACTAAATAATATAATTAATAAACCTAGAATACGTTGAATAACAGAAAGACGCATTACCAATTACCGATTCGTAGCGATGTTGCATAATTACAATTAACTGTGTGATGTGAGGTTAAAATTGCCATACCACCTTGTTCAGCATGTTTATCCAGCCAAGTTTCAATCATTTTAATAGCTGCTTTATCAAGTGCTGTAAATGGTTCGTCCAATATCCATAATGTAGTTTTACTAATTAATAAACGAGCTAAAGCTACTCGACGTTGTTGACCAGCAGAAAGAGTGCAAGTTGGAACATCTTCAAATCCATATAAACCAACTTGATCTAAAGCATCAGCAAGTTCAATTTCAATTGGTTCACGACTTAAAGACTGTGCCACTGTTAAGTTTTCTAAAGGGGTTAATTCTCCTTTAACTCCAGGATAATGACCGATATAAGATAATGTTGCCCAATAATCTTCTTGAACAGTTTGAATATCTTCATTATTCCAATATATATTTCCTTCTGTAGGCAGAGTTAAACCACATAGTATGCGTAATAAACTGGTTTTACCACTACCATTATGACCTTCTATTTGCAATAGTTGACCAGTAGACAAACCAAAATTTAAATTATCGAATAATACTCGATCATCTCGAATACATTGTAATTTTTTAACTTCAAGATTATAAGATTTTGAAATATTTGACATTTAGAATAGATTTAGGTTGGAATTACTTATATGGAACTGAATAAACATTAATTTATGGATAACAATAAAGTTCACCTGCTGCAAAATATTGTTATATATTTTTTTGTACAGGATAAAAATACAACCTATTTATTTTATAATGTTTAAATTTAGTTAGGGTAAACCACAGCCAGATTTTAATAACATTTATAAAAAATGCTAGGTTTCATTACATTCTACCCTGTTTATAATTTTTTTGTCCTGTACAAAGATATATTTCAATATTTTTTAACTTCTGAATATAAATTGATGAAAGCTTCTCTTTTTAGCCTAAATTTTGTTCCATGATTATGCCCTGTTCTAGCATCAAAATCTACATAGACATTTCCACTTTCTATAGCATAAATAAACTTATTTAAGTTAAATTGTTTTAACATGTATATATCTTGGTAATGAAAATGAAGTATCCCATTTATTTTTTTTGATTCAGCTCGGACAAAAAAACAATTATGTAGTTTTGTTCCTGCTTTATGATATAAGTCATCAAATCCCCAATATGGTCTTGGATCAAGATTTTTATATAAAACAGAATTTATCCATTCAGGATGATCTTTATCTACAATGTGATTAGAATCAAAATCGATTAAAACCTTCCTGTCATTTCTATCCACTTTTACAGTAAAACCTCTATTACTATACTTAGATGCATTTATCGTCTGTCTAAAACTTTTTTCATTATCTGGATATTTATTTCCTGCTTCTTTATGTTTCCAACCAAATTCTGGTAACAAAATAGATGGTACAAATTTATATGCACGTGGAGACGGTTCCATGTGAAATAAAGTAATCAATGATGTAGTATCTTTTTTCTGTGCTTTTAATTCCCATTCAGCAGCATTTGGTATAGGTAAATTATTTTCTTCTATTCCTAACAAGTCTTCTAATGTGTTGCCAATACATCCATCATTATTTTTTCTTCCTGTTAGAATCCATCCTTGAGAACGAATATCTATAAGTGCTTTAATCAAGCTATTTTTTGTATATGTTTTCATTTATTATCCAATTTCATCAAAAAGAGAAACTTGATTCATTTCTGTTTTTTTCTTTTTTCTTTTTTCGATAGATAACGGATTTATTAGACGTTTTTCTGCCATTTGACAATATTCAGGTGATATATCAATACCTATAAATTTTCTATTAAGTTTTTTTGCCACAACAGCAGTAGTACCAGAACCCATGAAAGGATCAAGAATAATATTTGAAGTTGTAGATGATATGATTCGTTCAATTAGTTCTTCTGGAAAAGGGGCAGGATGTTTATTTTTACTTTCTTGCTCAAATTCCCAAACATCACCATATGCGTTTGCTTTTTTTTCTAATTTAAATTTTGATTTAACAATAAGATAAATAACCTCATAAGTTGGTAAAAAATATCCAGGATTAAAATTTATTCCTCCTTTTCGTTTCCAAATAATTATTTGTCTAACAGGAAAACCTGAAACAATATCATGTCTGTCCTGCAATAAACCTGCTTGAACACGCCATTTATGATTATAAAAAATCGCTCCATCATCTGAAATAATACGCAACATTTCAACTAAACATTCTATTTGCCATGCAGTGTATTTTTCATGCGGCATATTATCATTGTGATGTGAATAACCATTAACTAATGCTGCATTTGGCCACTTCCCTCCCCTACCATCTTTCATTCCATTGCCAGTTGAATTTTTAAGATTGTATGGTGGAGAAGTTACAACCAAATCCACACTTTCATTAGGAATCTGTTTCATCACATCAACAGTATTTCCACATATAAATTTATTTATAAAATCATCAGGATAATGTAAATTTTTCGATTTGTTCATTTATTTTCTGGTAGTCCTAAATAATGTAGTGATATATTCCAAAAAACCTGTTAGGTCTCAAAGAACTGATAGATATACCACTACTTTGTTTAGGACTACCTCTTTTTTATGGAATTATAATGTGAATTAAGAGCTAAAAAATTATTTTATAAATCATGTAATTAAATATTGCAATTTTAGGTGTTTTTAATAGGCAATTTTTAACTAATTTTTTTAAAGATACATAATTTTAGCTAAAAATTCACATTATACTTATGACATATAATTATCTCAATAGTATTTTAATATTGATAAATTATAAGCTCAAATGAAAAATGTTAGACTGGCTAATCTAAGGACATGGCAAATTTTCAAAATATAAATTATATTTTTTATACTAATAAATATTGGTAGTGTTGTTTTTAGGCAATTATTAAACAATCAACCATTATGGACAAAAAAATCCACAGTATGTAATTCGGACTGAAAGTCCTGAAAAGAAAAAAATTAGGAGTACTATGTGACACTTAAATATTGATTAAAAAAGTAATAAAAGTGCATAATTTTAACTAGTAGTTGGGACAATAAAAATCAGTATATTGGACAGATTGACTTAAATTTAGTTAATTATCGGAATAACCCAGTTGTTGTAGAGCTCTTTCGCTATCACACCAACCTTGTTTTACCTTAACCCATAGTTGTAAAAAAACCTTATTATTAAGCCATACTTCCATATCTTCACGGGCTTCTTTACCCACTGATTTTAAAATTTGGCCCTTTTTTCCAATTACGATTCCCTTTTGACCTTCCGTTTCTACCCAAATTAACGCGCTAATATTAGTTATTTTTTTTAAATTTTTAAACTGTTCTATTTGGACTGTGAGACGATAAGGTAATTCATCTCCTAAACGACGTACCAATTTTTCACGTACTATTTCAGAAAATATAAATTTCTCTGAACGATCAGTAATTTGTTCTTCTGGAAAGAGTTTGATACCATTTGGTAATAAATCAATTATCTTAGTTTCAAGCTGTTCTAGATTTTGATCTTTAAGAGCAGAAATAGGAAAAATTTCGGTAAAATTATGTTTAATAGTAACTTTTTCTATGTATGGTAATAAAGTATTTCGGTTAGAAACTTTATCAATTTTATTAACAGCCAAAATAACCGGAACTGAAGTTTTGGCTAAAGCATTTAATACATAACTATCTTCGTTAGTCCATTGTAATGCTTCAACTAACCAGACGATAGCGTCAACTCCTTCTATGCTATTTATAGCTGACCTATTTAAATAACGGTTCATCGCATTATGCATGCGTTGATGTAATCCAGGAGTATCTATATATATAATCTGGTTATTATTTTTAGTCTTAATACCAAGCAAACTATGACGAGTAGTTTGTGGTTTACGAGAAGTTATACTAATTTTTTGACCTAATAAATAATTAAGCAGAGTAGACTTGCCAACATTAGGTCGTCCAATAATAGCTACATAACCACAACGTCCTTCATTTAACATTTAATACACTCAAGGCTTTTGCAGCCGCAGATTGTTCGGCTCTACGCCGAGTTTCACCATTACCATAAGTAGGTTTTTTTAACCCTGGTATCATACATTTAACCTCAAATAATTGAGCATGAGGAGTACCTTTTATAGTTAACACTTTATAATTAGGCAAAGACTTTTGTTGAGATTGTAAATATTCTTGTAAGCGAGTTTTAGGGTCTTTAATTTGTTGAGGTAGGTTTTTTAATAATTTGTCCCATACTTTTGTTACTATTGCTTGACAAGTATTAATATCACTATCTAAATAAATAGCTCCTATTACTGCTTCAACCGCATCTGATAAAATTGAAGCACGTTGTTCACCACCAGTTTTTAACTCACCACTACCAAGCAACAAATATTTTCCTAAATCAACTTGATGAGCAATTTTAACCAAAGCATCTCGTTTAACTAAATTTGCTCGTAAACGAGTGAGTTCGCCTTCATTTGCATCGGGAAACTGTTCAAACAATATTTTTGCCATAATACAGTTTAGCAAAGCATCGCCTAGAAATTCTAAGCGTTCATTGTTTGAACCTCCAACACTACGATGAGTTAAAGCAGTTACCAAGATTTGTTCATCTTTAAAATTATAAGCCCAAACTTGGTATAGATGGGAATAACTCAAGGTATTTCTACAGTATCTTTAAATTGAACTAAAAATGAAACATTACCCATCAATGATTTAGTTTCTTCATATTCAACAGTTATTTCAAGACTTTGTCCTATTCTTTCAATATTAACAAATTGTTTAACATTCTCACTATTAAATAACTTAATATCTTTTTTACTCAATGCACTAAGGAATAGTTGATATATTTCTCTATCCACTTTCTGAGTTACATTTTGTTCTTCTGCAACTTTTTCTAACGCACTAGATACACTCCAATTTTCCATGTATATTGGAAATAACTTGAAGAAAAACCATAATGAAAAAATTACTATTATAGCTAATAATAAAAATGATGATCCAGAACCACGTTGTCGATTGATATTCATAAATAATTTCCAATTGGTGTATATTTTAATATGAAAGTTATGCACTTACTTTAGTATATTATTATACTTACAAAGCACTTTACTAGTCAAGCCTATTATCTTAGACAATATGGATCAATTGATACAATGAAATACTTTGATTTATTTCATGACAATCAGTGGCAAGTTTTTTCTTGCATATTGCGATTATTTTATCAATGTATAATCCTAATGTTATTAAATTAAAATCTCAAGATTTTTAGGTATTATTTCTATTCTATCAATTTTTTGAAAGCCTCTTGGCAATTTCTTACCACGTCGATTTCTTTCACATTTGAAAGACTCAATATCACGGTTTTTAAGAGTTAAATGCCGTTTCCCAGAATATAAAATAAGTTCATTGGTGGTTGTTAATTCTAATATATTTAAAACAATCACTATTTCATCTTTATTTTTAGCTGGAATATTAAGTAATTTTACTCCTTTACCTTTGGATAATTGGGGCAGTTCTGCTACTGAGACAATAGATAAATAGCCAGCACTAGTTATTACAATATAGTATTGGTTATCTAAATTAGTAATTAATAATGGTGGCAAAATTTTAGAATTTGTTGGTAAAGTTAAGATTGCTTTTCCAGCTTTATTTTTAGTATACAAATCTGCTAATTTTACGATAAAACCATATCCAGCAGTTGAAGTTAATAAATAAGAATCACTTGGTTCTCCCAATAATACATTAGTAAAACTAACTCCATTGGCTGGTGTGAAACGGCCGGTTAATGGTTCTCCTGAACTACGGGCAGATGGTAAAGTATGTACTAAAGATGAATAACTTCTACCAGTAGAATCTAAAAACACTGCTTGTTGATTATTACGTCCATAGGCAGAACTAGCAAATTTATCATCAGCTCGATAGTTTAAACTATTTGGATTAATATCATGGCCTTTAGCAGCTCGCACCCAACCATTAGTTGATAAAATCACTGTAGTTAATTCAGAAGATATTAAAGTAGTTGTATCAAAAGCTTGGGATTGTTCACGTTTGATAACTGGCGAACGTCTTTTATCTTTATATTGTTCACTATCAGTTTGTATTTCTTTGACAACTAAATTATTTAATTTTGTATCAGATTGTAAAATTTTATCTAAACTAGCATGTTCTTTAGTTAATTTTTTTTGTTCATGTTGAATTTTAACCTGTTCTAATTTAGCTAATTGTCGTAGTTTTAATTCTAAAATTGTATCTGCTTGTTCTTCAGTAAACCCAAATTTTTGCATTAAAATTGGTTTAGGTTTATCGTTATCACGGATTATGGTAATAATTACATCTATGTTTAAATAAACAATTAATAAGCATTCTAAAATATGTAAACGTTTAGTAATCTTATCAAATCGATATTGTATTCGTCGTTGCACTGTAGTCAGTCGATAATTTAGCCATTCGGATAAAATAAGCTTAAGATTTTTAACCTGTGGCCGACCATCAAGACCAATCATATTTAAATTTACCCGATAGCTACGTTCCAAGTCAGTAGTGGCAAATAAATGAGTCATAATACTATCAATATCTGCTCGATTAGAACGAGGGATTATTACTAGTCGTACCGGATTTTCATGATCAGATTCGTCTCGTATATCCTCAATCATTGGTAATTTTTTAGCTGTCATTTGAGCAGCTATCTGTGTAATAATTTTACTACCAGAAGTTTGATGAGGCAAAGCAGTGATAATGATATCGCTATTTTCACTAGTATAACAAGCCCGCATTCTAATCGAACCAGTACCATTAGTATAAATTTTTAATAAGTCTTCTTTAGGAGTAATTATCTCGGCTTCTGTAGGATAATCTGGAGCGAGTATAAAATTATGCAAATCAGCAATAGTAGCATCAGGATTTTTAGCTAAATGAATGCAGGCTTGGGCAACTTCAGTTATGTTATGAGGTGGGATATCCGTTGCCATTCCTACTGCAATCCCACTTGCTCCATTTAATAAAATAGTTGGTAATTTAGCCGGAAATAGAACTGGCTCTTGTAAAGAACCATCAAAGTTTGGTTGCCAATCTATCGTTCCTTGTCCCAATTCATCTAGCATTAATTCGGTAAAATAGGAGAGACGAGATTCAGTGTATCGCATAGCGGCAAATGACTTTGGATCATCTATTGATCCCCAATTACCTTGTCCATCTATTAGTGGGTAACGGTAAGAAAAAGGCTGTGCCATCAATACCATAGCTTCATAACATGCCATATCTCCATGAGGATGAAAACAACCTAAAGTATTGCCAACAGTACGAGCAGATTTTTTATATTTACTACCAGCGTTTAAGCCTAAATCTGACATTGAATAGATAATTCGTCGTTGTACTGGTTTTAGACCATCTCCAATATGTGGTAAAGCTCGATCTAAAATTACATACATGGCATAATCTAAATAGGCTTGTTCAGTAAATTTATGTAATGGTTGATTTTCTATTTCTTCGGTAGCAAATTCTATGTTCATATTATTGACTTTATTCCTAAGGATATTTTAGAATACTTTATGTTTAACAAGTAAATAATTGTAATTTAAGTTTATAGTTGAGTTAAAAATTGGGAGTGAAAAATGTGGATGCAATCAACCTTAATTGAAGAACGACGTAAGGCTCTGGCAGCATTATTTAAACCAGCAATGCAAAATTTATCGAATAAATGTTCTACAGTTTGGTCGGATTCAGATAAATTAGATAAAGTATTACATCAAAATTTTAGTTCTTTGCCTAATTGTCATTTAGTGTATATAGTTGATAAATTGGGTAAACAAAAGAGTTCTAATATAACTAAAAATGGTATTGATTCTAGTTATCGTAATCAAGATTTATCAATTCGACCCTATTCTATAAATTTGTGTCAAAATTTTACCTTATCGCCAGCATATATAAGTCAAATGACTAGCTCACCTTGTATAAGTGCCGTTCATCCAATTATTAGTGATGAACATTTGGGTTTTACTATAGCAGATTTTGATGTTCGATATTTACCTTCGTTATCTGTATCGACAAATAAAATTCAGATTTGTAATAAATCTTGTCAACCAACTGATTGTGTAAAAAGCCGTTTAGTTAACATTAAAGATATATTATTAAAGTTAATTAGTAAATATGGAGTGTTCCATTTAATGATACATTATTTAAGTAATAGGGTTATGTTATGGCAGATAGATAATCCATATCAATATGAACTTTATAGTATAGAACAAATTCTTGATCCAGATATGTATTTAACTTATTCTAAATGTGATTTTCCAAGTCAAGCCAAAACTTCTATCGAAGAAGTACAACTAGTATTAGAACGATTTGATATTTTGCAACTAGTTAATGATAAAATTTATTTACGTTCGGCTTCTATTAATATTATGAATGCTATGGTCAGTTTGAGTTTTTCTTTTTCTGGTTCTAAATATATGCCAATCGTTGATTTTTTACATGGTGATTTATCAAAATGGTTAGATGATATTTAATAAGATAAATTTTTCTACCTATAATTAATTATGTTGAGAATTTTTTTTAAAACTATCTGTAACTTTTCCATCTAAAATATTGACAGTTTGTCCAGGTTTTAATGAAATTACTCGTTCTGAATCTGATAAAAAAATTGGAATGGTTAACTTATCTATTTCATTTAACTTAACCATAAAACCTTCTTGATATATTTCATTACTATTATTTACCCATACAGTTGTTGCTTGATTAGAGCGAATAATTAAACCATTTAGAGTTATATAACTGGGAGATTTATGTGCTTTTGAGGAGGTATTTTTAGATTTATTACGATTTACTTCTAATTCTGAACGTTCTTGAGAGCTAGTAAATAAACGTTGTAATCCATCAGCTGTGACTAATGGTGAAAATACTAAGAGTAGGATAAGTAAATAAATATTCATATTGTGGACAAATACCAAACCCATACACAATCAGCATTAATGTATGGAGTCGATATATTATTTGTATCAATTTTTTTAGTGGAACTGGTAAGATTGCAACTTTGTAAATTTAATAAACCAGTGAATTTGTGATTATGAAATTCTATTCTTTGCAATAGTTTTAGCATATCACCTTCATGTAATAAAGCTAATTTAAAATTAACTTGGGTTTGATAAGTTTGGAACTGTGGGGCTGTATTTAGATATTTAGGAATAGGATACAAATTTTGTTCTAGCACTTCATAACTACTTTTATCTTTGAACAACAAATCAGCTAATTTATTATTAAATAATTTAGCAATTTCTTCATACATTTCTAGACGTTTATCTGTTATTAAATCTTGTTCTTGGATAAAAAAACCACTCTGAATAAATTGCTGTAATCTATCATAATATAAATTATCGAATACGCTTAAAGATTCTTCCAAACGAAATCGTTCTTCATTTAATACTAAAAAATTCTTTTGTTGATCTTTATGCCATTTTTTATTAACTTGATAATATTGTTGACTCACAATAACCATACTAATACCAAGTACAATACTTAAGGTTAAGGCAATTATTCCGACAAATAAAGCTGACCAATCAATCTGACTCATGAGGATAGTTATGAGGGATAAGGATTTCTATTATAAAAGGGGCTTTAGTTTCTTCTGAACGCCCTTGTAACTTACTATTAGGATTATAAGGTTGTTGTAGAATTTTAACCTGCCAATACTGTTTCAAATCTTGTACAAACTGTTTAAAAATATGAGATACATCTTTGTAACTGTTAAAGTTAGCTATTTCACCATGTATGCGAATTCCTTCTATAAAGTATTTTTTAGGTTGAAATTCAGATTCGGTAAATTTTTCAATATTAGAGTTAAAAACTTCACTGGGTGAATTGGCTATTTCCCATTCTAACCTATTTAAAATTAATCTTTGATGCGAGTTTAACACATTGCTCAGTTTTTCCCATGTAGCTTTTGGTGAAATATGTTTGGCTTGTAAACGTAAACCAACATCTACAATACTAACTATCAACTCACTTTTAAATGGTAAATTTGGTAATTCTTTGAATCTTAATTGTTGTAATTCTATCTGTAAATTACTAGTTTTAGTTAAAAAATTTTGACCTTTTTGTTTTATTTTAAGAGCATCTTGGACAATCAAGCCGCTAGTTATAATTGTTCCAGCTAATATTAATGTTGCAATAAAATACATAACTATTCGGCTACGACGATGTATTAAGTAAATTCTATCAGCCAATTTAGCATAGTGATTTTTAACTTGCCAACTACGTTCAAATATGGTAACCACAAAATTTTGCAGCGATAAATCACTATTATTTAACTTAAATTTATTAGCTAATATTGTACTATCTATCAAGTTAACATTTAAATTAACCGTATTAGAATTAACAATTTCACAAGCTTGACATTTATCTATAGTGGTTAAAATTATTATGGATAATGTTTCATTTTCAGGTAATAAACGATTATTTTCTAAAAAATGTTGAGTAGTCGTTATTTGCTTCAATACATAATTAGCATATTCTTCTGGTACTATAGCATGTAATGGAATTAAACGACTAAACTGTAACTTTTGATTGCGAAAAAAACTCTGTCTAATATTTCCAGGGCGAGTATAAGTTGGAAGATTACCTGTTATTAATAAAGTATATGCTGTTTTTGGCAACTGATCGAATAATTGTTGGCTTAGTAGTGGAACAGAATAAATACCCACTATAGGTACTTTATAAGCTAAAATTAAATTTAACCAAGGTTGTAAAAATTCAGGATCACTAAGTGCAGTAAACAATACATTATCATCTTTTCGTCCGTGTTGTTCACGACTTTGTACAACTGCATAACTATAGGAAGTTTTTTGAAATAAACGCTTTTTTTTATGTCGAATTAAATCATTACGATCTTTACCTAAAACATGTGGCAATATGGTCATTTGATATTCTTCTTTAACTGTATCAACCAGCCAATAGATTGGAGTTTTTAAATCATTACTTAAATAATTCTTAAACTCAATTTCATTTTTTATGTGAACTTGTTGAATTACAGTTTTAACTTCAAGAGCCAATAATTCATGATCTGTTTGATAAAGAATACGTTTTGACATATTGTATTTTGGCGTAAATTGAAATTACATTATTTGTTTAAAATTCTTGGATTATAGATAAAATCTATCAAATACTTTAGCAAATTAACCGTGATATGGTCAAGGATAAAATTAGATATTTACTATTTATAATTGCCTTGATGTTATTGTAACCCTTACTTATATTTGACATTTTATATAAAATTGTTTCTAATATTAAGCCTATTTCACTATTTATACCATATATAATTATGAATAACCGAATAATATTTATTTGCATTATCTTATTTACTTTTAACTCATATGCTGCTGAAGAAGAAGATAACACTGTACCAGCTCCAACCAATACTGATTCATTATATGTAGAAGGTTTTTATGCTGCCTTAACCAAAACCATGGAATATTGTAAAAATAACCCAGAGGCTTGTGGTATTTCAATTAATTCTACTATTGAGATTAATGAAGAAGCAATAAAAGCAGAATGTAGAGACTTTCCTGAATCTTGTGGTATTCAACGTGGCCCTAATGATGATGGCTCTACTGAAGTTGGAATTGCTCAATGTCAAGCTGATCCAAGTTCTTGTGATATAGCTACTAATGATGATGGTTCTATTGAAGAAGGCAAGCAACAATGTCAAGCTGATCCAGAATCTTGTGATATTGAACTTGAACCAAATAATGATGGTTCTACAGCAGAAGGTCGTCAACAATGTCAAGATTCTCCAGATGACTGTGGAATAACAGTGTATCAAAATACTGATGGTTCTATTGCTGATGGCATGGCACAATGTCAATCTGATCCAAGTTCTTGTGGAATAACAGTAGATTATAATACAGATGGCTCTACAGAATTAGGTATTCAAAAATGCCAAACTGATCCAGGTTCTTATGGAATTATTGTTAATCCTAATATTAATCAAGCTATTCAAGAAACTATCTCGCAATGCAAACAAAAGCCAAGTTCTTGTGGTATAGATAGCAATGAATGTCCAATTCTGGTTTCTGATACTTCCTGTAGTCCATTACGAGTCCACGGATTTTTTTCATTAAGCGATGGTAGTTTATCAATCCCAGCCATTGATGTAGCAAGTGCATTTGATAGCAGTGTAACTACTTATGAAGTCAAAATGAAGATGATTCCTGGTAGAGAACCATTATCATTTTCAGTTCTAGATGTTTTTCCAATTATAGAATAAATTTATTAAATAACTGAAGTTACACAGATTGTATATAAAATATATTTTATGTAGGATGTAATGAGTTTATGAATTACATCTTTCGATGCCGCATTAATACGATTGATGCAATTCCCTTCGTTCATTGCATCCTACATTATAATCTTATTTAGTAAGATGCCTAATGATAAATTCATAAAAATATTTGGATTCTGAAGTTAAACATAAATCCCTTCGACACCAGCAGAGCTGACTTGGATTTTAGTTATTTTACCAAGTTTATCAAATTCTTGATGTATTTTATCATCCATATTTTTATCACATAGAAGTAGAAAATATCCGCCACCTCCAGCACCGCTTAGTTTAACTGCATGTATTATTGGATTATTAGAAAATAAATCATCCATTTGTTTAATTTTAGGATTGCTATCTATCAAGTTTGAAGTAATTTTCTTTTGTTGCCAACCTTTATTAAAAATAGTTTCAAAAGTTTGATAATCATTATCTTCTATGGCTTGTTCCATCTGATCTACCAAGGGTAATAAGGTAGCAATTTTATCTATATTAATACTTTGCAAAACTTGAGTGGAACTACGTCTGATACCAGTATTCACCAAATACATATCATATCTTTCTAAAAATGCTACATCCAGATACCGAAATAATGGTCGACGTTTTTTATTAAAATCAATTCGTTTAAAACCTCCAATACCTGAACCATATTCATCTTGATAGCCAGTTAATGGATTAAATTTACGTTCTAAATCCAATGCGATACGACATATCTCAAAATCTGATAAGTTGATATTTTTATACATAGTAACTGCTTTTACCATCGCTATGGTATACGATGATGATGATGCTAGGCCAGAACCTTCTGATAGGATATCTGTATTAAAAGTTACTGTTACTGGATTGACGTTAAAATAAACCAATACTTCACGTGCTATATCATTTTTAATTTCTACTGCGGTATTAACTTCTTCTTTTTTGGAATAATTAATTATATATTTATCAGCATGATTTTCATGAATAGTAATATAAGTATACAGGTTAGATGGAAAACTAATTACACTTCCATGTTCGTATTTGTCGATAAAAGCTTGTAAATCAGTTGAGCCTCCAACTAAGGAAACTCGGAGAGGGCATTTTGCTATAATCATAATATTTAAATAAAGCTAGGTAAAACCGAGTGAAATTCCATAGGTGTTCGGGATGGTTTTTAATTGTGAATGGTTAACTGTGAATTAATAATTCTTAATGAAAGTCAAAATTATTAGTAATTAACCATTCTTCATTCACTAATTCACAATTAAATATTTATAAAAAATCCCGAACATATAGTAGATAAATTTACATCTTATGCGGTCTATTTGGGAATTTTCGTACTAGCTTATACTTAAGTCCTTGACATTGTTCTCGTACTTTTCTCATTTCTGCTTCCCATTTTTTACAAGCATCTGGATTATCTATACACCACTGTTCTTGTTGTTGCTTTAAGCTCTTTTTACCTTCTTTCCGTAACTGGTGTTGCTGTTTTTTGAATGTACGAGTTAAGTCAGCACATTGATCTGGATTAGCTTTACATTGTCGTTTTAATTCTCTTCTTTTTTCCATTTGTAGGCGTTTTTTGTATCGTCTTTCTTTACACCATGCAGGATCAGAAATACAACGTTGACGAATATTTTCTCTGCGATTGGCAATTCTTTGACATTCTTGTTCACTTTTTACACAGTCAGGATCAGGCATTGCGTCTTTAGCTTCAGCTGTCATTGGAAGCCAAATTAATGGGATTAATAGTAATACTTTAAAAATTTTCATTGGAAACCTCAATTGGTTGATTATCTAATAAAACTTGCTGTCCATGTAGTTGTAATCGTTCTTCTGCAAACCAATGGATAGCTTGTGGGTAAATACGATGTTCTTCATTCAAAACACGAGTTGCTAAAATATCTTCATTATCATCAGGATATACAGGAACTTGAGCTTGAATTATTATTGGACCAGCATCTAATTCTGCGGTGACAAAATGCACAGTAGCTCCATGCTGTTTAACTTTTGCTTCTAATGCTCGTTTATGAGTGTTTAGACCTTTAAAAGCTGGCAGTAAAGATGGGTGAATATTAATCATATATCCTTGATAATGATTTACAAAATCTGGGCTGAGAATACGCATAAAACCAGCTAATACAATTAGTTTAGGTTGGTATTTATCAATACAGTTTTGTAAGGCTTGATCAAATTCTAGTTTGGTAGTAAATTTATCTAGCACCTCCGTTTTTATATTAGCTTGTCTAGCAAGAAGCAATCCACCTGCTTGAGGTTTATTGCTGATAACTGCTTTTATTTCTACTAATGGGTCTTTGGCATCAATGATAGCTTTAAGATTGCTACCACGTCCAGAGATTAATACAACTATTGGTAATTTTTTCATTATTGGTAATTTATCGAAATAGATTGTATAGTAAAGCTAGTGTTATGACATAATAGTATTGATGATTAAAAATTAAAAGCATATATATAACTGTTGTTTCGGGAATGGAGCGAAGCGTATTTCCCGAAACAACAGTTAACAGTTAATTCATGTTACGCAGAAAGCGTTTTAATCAATTAGCATTCTATAGGTTTCACCTATGGTTATTCATGTTCCACCCCGTTGGGGTTGTTTCAATCCTGAAAGGATTGAATGTGAATAGCCACCGATGAAATCGGTGGAATATAAAATCTCTCTGCGTAACATCAGTTAATAATTCATGACCATTTCAGTTTCTAAGTTTAACAATTCCATAAATTTATTTGCCACATCAGTTACACCTTTTTTACAACATTCTATAATCTCTATTAATTTATCTTTTACTTCAGTTAATAAAGTTACTGGCTGTTGTAAAATTAATTCAGCTTTAGCATAGTCTTGTTTTTCAATATAAATATGAGCTTTTAATACAGTATGCTGTTCTTGTTGTACTTTAGTAACTGCTGGTGTAGTTTTAATAATTTCTAAAGCTGCATCGGCATTTTTCTGTTGTAAATAAGCAACTGTTAAAGCATTGTTAAAATAAGATTTCTGCTCTTTAGGGGCGTAGTATTGACCTTCTGTTAAATATTGTACAGCTTGGTCAAGTTCTCCGACACGTAAATATGACATAGCAAAGATATGAAAGCCAATCCAATCGTCTTTAGTTCGTAATTTATTGGCTTGCTTTGGTAAATATGTACGAGCTTCTGCATATTCTTTATTAGCTACTAAGGTATTTGCATAGCCATTTTTCGCAACCACATCTTTAGGAAATTCCTTGATAGTTTGCTGATAAATTTCTTTAGCTTGTGCGTAATTGCCGTCAATTTTTAACAGTTCCGCATAGCCATTTTTCGCAACCACATTAGACGGAAATTCCTTGATAGTTTGCTGATAAATTTCTTTAGCTTGTGCGTAATTGCCTTGTTTCTTAAATAGTTCAGCCCGATTAGTTCTAATAAAAACATTTTTTTTATCAATTAGTTCTGCATAACTTAACCATTGAGTAGCCAAATTAAAATTTTTGGATTTAGTCGCATAATTAATTAAATTAGATAAACTTTTAACTACATTATTTTTTGCTTTATCTATTGAACTATTATGGCTAATATGATATTCAATCAATGCTTCTGTACTTTCAGCAGCTAATTTTAATTTATTTTTTCGCAAATAGCCTTTAATTTCATTAATAAAATCCTGAACTTTATCAAAATCCCAGCGTTTAAATGGTTTATAACTATTATGGGTTGCTTCAAAATCCCGTAACTTCTGTAAAAAAACTTCATCTTGCGATAGTATATATTCAGGAATAGTTACTTGTAAAACACTAGTTAATCGTTGTTGAAAACCAGTTAATATCCTATTAGCTTGTTTAGGTGGTAGTTCTATATGTTGTAAAACTTTATGAAACTGTAGCCAATTCCCAAATGCAATAGATAACTGTGGAAATATACCTTTAACAACCAGCTTTTCATTAATTTCCTCACATTTAGCTTTTACCGCAATAATCGACGACAAGTTTTTATACCAAGCCTCAGTCAATTTTTGTAACACAACTCCTTGATAAATTTCCATAACCAAGTCATTACCCGTTGCCAATCTTATAGCCGTCAAAATATCAGCTTCCTTAGGCATAGGTCTACTTAAACGTCCCACTACAAAATTATAAATTTCCTTGTCTTGGCATAGTTCATTGGCTCTTTTCAAAACCAAAATCCGAGTCGTTTCTTTTAATCTATTATCAAAACCATTTAACATAAATCTTAAAGCATGATGCCATTTTTTACGAATTTGTAATAAACTTTTTAATTTGTCTAAATCCCGTAATTCTGTTAATTTCTCACCTTCAATCACTTCACATTCTTGAGCAGCATCAAACAATAGACCAACGTCACCAGCACGCATATCTACTATAGCGTCAGTTTTCAATGAAAAAACTTTAAAAATTCCTTCTTGCTCATAAAAACCTTTGCCAAGTTGAGCAAATAAGTAAACTTTTTTTATTTCTGCTTGTATGATTGCCATTTGTCACCTAATAACTCTTGTAAAACTATTAAATCAGATTGTTCATCTTCATCTAAATCTAATTCTGCATCAGCCCATACTTCCGTCATCATCTTAAAATCAATTTTTCCATAAATATGGACTTCAATAAATTCATCTTCATCTTTATTATGCTTATCTTCTAATAATAGTTTAGAAAACTCTCCATTGTGCATACTATTATCAATTTTTTTGCCTAATTTTGCTACTGCCAATTTATCTCTATTTTCCCAAACTGCCCGATAACCCTTTGGCATATTTTCTTTAGGTTTAATCGGATGGTTATTAAAAAAATTAAAAGCATTTTCCTCTAACAAACTAGTTTTATCTTGTATTGATTTTTCATCTAAGCATATGCAAAAATCGCCATATTTGGTTAATCCCACACTGTCCAAATTCAAAGCTGCATACCTAATTTTAGCCGCATCTTCTCCAAATAATTTAGTATCACAAATTACCCGAGCTGGATCATATTCTTTTAATCCTAACTTAACCAAATCATAATAATTTTTATAATCATCACCATTTGCTATATTATACAAAACCTCAAACGGCATATTAATCGTAGCATAACTTTGCTGAACTTCCTGCTCAAACTCATGTAATTTTGATTCAACTTTACGCTGATTAGCATCATTACAAGCAGTTTTATAACGTTTTTCTAATTCAAGTTGTTCTGATTTTGCAGTCTTTACATTTGGACTAATCATTTTTTATACCTTAAATTTAATTCCTCAACAAAAATTTGCCCCAATTCCTCATAAGCCATACAAATATCATTACTAGCTGTCCATTTTTCTTTATCCATCACAAATAACTCGGAAAATTTTGGATTCCAACTATCAGACTCATGATACTTATCCATATTAACCCTTAACTTAGCATGTTGTCCACTTCCTTGATAAGTAAGAAAACATAAATTAATGAAAAAAACATACTTGGCATAAAATACATCAGAAAATAAAGGTTTTGTAATATGAATTTTTTTATCTAAAGTCCGCTTAATATCCTTTATTTGAGCAGGTGACAGTTCTTGCCAATTACCAATCCTAGTATAAAAACACAACAAATCATTTAATAATGGCATAGTTTCATCATAAACCTGCAACTTACGTTCAATTACTTTTTGATTAGTCCAATTAATAGTTTCCAATCGCCTAACAACTCGTTCAATCCAATATGGCACAAAAATTAGAACTAAAGCTGTAAGCATAGAAACTACTAATTTGGCAATTTCTAAATCATTCCAAATATTATCTTCCAAAATATATTCCTCCGAAATTTTTTTTTATCGTTCCCAAATAAAAAGGTTAAATATTTCTTATAAAACTTTAAACATCCAAAAGCAAGTAAAGAAGCTCAACAAGAATTTTTGGCCAAAGGTGTTCTGGCGAAATGGATTGGGGAGCTGACGCACTAACTGATTGGTCTATTACTTACATTGACGCTTTTGGCAGATAATGTTAATTCAGATATT
>DAOUSL010000037.1 GCA_030627235.1 Thioploca sp. | reverse complement strand
TATCTCGAATCCCCCAGTCTTCAGAAGCAAATTCCACCGCTTTTTCACAGTATTCTATTACTTTAGCAGCATATCCATACAAACTACCGTACCAACAAAGTGGATTCCAATTGTCAGCAGAAATTTTAAAATTAGAATCTATCTGTTGAGCTTGTTGATATTTAGCAATAGATTCGATGATTTTTCCTTTCATAGACAACTCTTTTCCTTGTTCTATCAAAATAGGAACAATAATCTGTTTGGCCTCGGTTTCGGGATCAAAAATTAAGCTTGAATTTAGTGTTTTTGCTTCTTTAAATTTGGCAATAGCTTCTTTCAATTTTCCTTTTATAGATAACTCTTTTCCTTGTTCAATTAACCCAAAAACCAAATGTTGTTTAGCGTATATTTTTGGTTCAAATTTTAAAGAATCATTTAACGTTAATACCTTTTCAAAAATTGTTAATGCTTTTTTAACATTCCCTTGTTGTGCTTGTTTTTCTCCTTTTCTTAATAATTTTAAAGCACCAAGTGTATCAGTAGGCAAATTTTGGCAAGTTTTACGATAGGGTTCATTACCCAAATAGTTATTCAATTCTTCTTGACTTAAATTACGATTAGCAATCTTACATGCTTTTTCTAACCATAAGTTAGGATTCATATTCCATATAATTACATTAGAATCATAATCTACACTTATTAGATGTTCTCCATTTGGCAGGAAGCTAACACTTGAAATACCTTGCTTATGACCTTGAAATTTGTAAATAGGTATTTGTGTTTCTATATCCCATACTATTACAGATTTATCAAAACCTCCAGTAATTAATTTTTTACCATCTGGACTGAAAGAAACACCGGATACACCTCCCCAATTATGTCCTTTTAAAAATTTTCCTTCCTGTTTATCTACATTCCATAATCCTACGACATGGCTGCTTTTAGAACTAGATTGACTAACACTAGCTAACATCCTACTATTTGGACTAAAAACAACCCTAACAATAGGACCTTCATGTCCTGACAACGACTCACTTATAGATTTTTGCGTTTTTACACTCCATAGTTTAATTGTATTATCATCACTTCCAGTAGCAAGCAATTTACTATCTGGACTAAAAGCAATGCTAGTTACACCTGAATCAAGTTCTAATTTACCAATGATTTCTTGTGTTTTTATATTCCATAATCTCACAGTTTTGTCTACACTTGCACTAGCAAACAATTGACCATTAGGACTAAAAGCAACACTTTCAATGTCAGATGTATATCCCTGTAATTTCCCGCTGATAGATTTAAATTCTGTGATATTCCATAATTTAATAGTATTATCACTTAAACTGGCAAGCATTTTATTGTTGGGACTGAAAAATACATTAGAAATATTAGAACCAGAAAGCTCACCTATAATTTTTGATGTTTCTATATCCCACAGTTTTATCCCTTCTTCTTTTATATCAGCAAGTAATCTACCATCTGCAGTAAAGATTACATTATCAAATTTTTCAATATGTTCTAGAAAAGTTTGTCCAATAACAGTATTTTGTTCAATATTCCATACTATCAAGATATTATTATAATCAGCACTAATTAGCTTGCCATCAGGAGTAAAAACAACTCGCCTTACTTCAGAACCATGTTCTTGTAATGGTTTACCAATAGATGTTTGAGTTTTAATATCCCATAATCTTATAGTCTTATCCCAACTAGAACTTGCTAATATTTTGCCATCAGGACTAAAAGCAACACTCATAATCCATCCTTCATGCCCTAGCAAAGGTTGTCCGATAGATGTTTGAGTTTTAATATCCCATAATCTTACAGTCTTATCCAAACTAGCACTTGCTAGTATTTTATTATCAGGGCTAAAGGCAATACTTAAAATATCTTGATGTTCTAAATGCCCTATGGATTTATAATTGCTACTATCCCATAGTATTACACCATCACCTGCACTAGCAAATAATTTCTTATCAGAGCTAAAAGCAATATTCCAAATACTTGCATTATGCCCATGTAAATGCTTTGCTATTTTTTGCGTTGCAATATCCCACACTATCATAGCACCATATTTATAACCGCTAATAAGTTGTTTGCCATCAGGAGTAAAGACTACACTCAATACCCAACTATCATGTCCTTGTAATGGTTTTCCTATAGGTAATTGCTTTTCAACATCCCATAAAATTACTGTACCATCCCAACTGGCACTAGCTATTATTTTACTATCTGGACTAAAAGCAACATCTTGAACACTAGAATTATGTCCTTGTAAAGGCATTCCTAAAGGAGCTTGTTTTTCAATGTCCCATATAACTATACTTTTATCAGAACTTCCAGTCGCTAAAAACCTACCATTAGGAGCAATTGCCATACTAAGAATTCTATTTGTGTGACCGTATAAATAGGTCTCAAGTTTTGGCTCAATCTGAAGAACATTCAACAAATTTTTTCGACTCTCAATAGTATCTTGTTCTTGAAAAGCCTTTGAAGCTAATAGTAAAGCACGGTTAAAAGCACCATTACTAGGATTAGGAGCAATAGCAGAAACTAATGCCTGTGCTCCTAATTGACGAACTAAAGCTAGTTTTTTATGTTTTTCAGCTTCTACTTTTGCTTCTATGGCATAATTACTTTGTTGTTTTGCTTCATTCATCTGAATAAAAGCAAAGATCGATAAAATAATGGCTAAAACCATACCACCAGTGACAGAGGCAAGGATAATATTTCGTCGTTTGCGTTCTTTTTGTTCAACCATTTCAATCGCTTTTCGACTTTGACGAATAAAATCTTGTTGCAAGGTCGTAGGTTCAGGTTGTTTATGCTCTGCAACTGAAATTTTTAACCATTGTTCAGCATTAGCACAAGCGGTTATATTTAATAAAAAATCTGAACACTGGCTATTTTCATACCATTCACCAGCTCGTTGTTGTAACACCGTATGCAAATGAGCATGTTCCCTATCCAACTCAATCGCCTGAATTAATTCAGGAAACGATTTATCAAATACTGTATCCTTAAAATCAATCCAGTTTATTACTCGTAATACCTCTGGTATCGTCTCTGGATTTGTTTCTCGATGCAACACACTAATAAAACGCTTATTTTTCTCACTAGCATAATTAACTTCTTGTTCGCAATACTCTGACTCTACCGCATCAGGAGAAATCACAAATACAAAATTGTCCGAACCATCAATACCTTTATAAATCTCCTGCTCAAAATTAACTCCAGTACTAATACTCTCCTGATCAAACCAAGTAGTCTTGCCAGCTTCTTGCAACGTAGTGTTTAACTGTCGAGCAAAATCAGCATCTTTCCGAGAATAGGAAATAAATACTTGCGTTCCTAACTGACCTTTGGCTGCTTCACTAGTGGTTATCAACTTTTGTTGTAAATTCAACGGTAAATGCTCTTTCCGCTTGTTATTTAACCGCAACCAGGTCTTAGCATTGTCTAAATTATGTCCACGCAATAAAAATGACGATTTCTTATTTTCCGTTTCCCATTTTAAAGCTCGAACCAACAATATCTTATGCTGTTTATAATATTCCTGTTCATGGCGTAAAATATTTAAAATGTCATCAATATCAGAATCATAATCAGCTTGGCAAGTATTATCCGTAAAATCAATATATTGTAAATAACGCACTGATTTTGGAATATCAATTTCCGGTGTTTCAGCAATCAACAATGGTACAATGCGTTTGTTATATTTCAGAGCATGATTTAATTCCTTTTGACAATACTCAGAAACTACTGAACGTGGAGAAATAAAATAAAAGAAATTATCTGCACTTTTAATTCCTTGTTCTATTGAACATTCGTAATTATCACCTTTTTGGATATCACGATCATGTATCCAAGTGGTCTTAGAATAGTGAGAAAGTGATTTAATCACACTATCCCGAATCTTCTTATCCTTAGTGTCATAACAGATAAAAATATCAGTCATCAAATTTTCAGCATTCTTGCGAGCTTCACAGATAAACTCACACACTAAAGCTGATGGTACACAAGGTGGTTGTTTTGGTGGTAAAAAATCAGTTAATAACCATTCTTCCGCTTCTGAACGTTCCTTACCAACTAATAAATGCTGAGTAGCTTTCTGATTCTGTTGCCAATTTAACGCATTAGTTAAAATCTCGGTATGTTTATGGACGTAAATTTTTTGCCTTTCAACAACTGCTTTGATGCTTTCTACCACACCAGCTAATTCATCAATGGTTTTGCCAAATATCGGAAACTCAAAGGATTTTAGATATTCTAAGTCATCATGTTTTGCCCAATGATTTGCATAAGGTTTAACCCAGTCAACTAAACGTTGACAATTCTCATCGGAAACTTCTTCTTTGGCATCTAACCAATCTTTTTTTCCAAGTAATTCATGAGAACGATTTAATACATCTTGTTCAGTTTTAATCGGATTATCAGGTTTAATATCATAACTTTGATAAAATTTTACTAAAACTTGTTTATCACCAGCAGAAAGTTCTTTATGCGGAGTTTCAAAAATTACCATTTGGTCAATCGGAATAACCCTTTTGCCAAGTATTTTAGCGTATTCAAGTTCAATCAAACAGTATGGAGAAGTCAAACAACGGGGAGCCATCACATAAACAAAATTATGGGCAGATTCAATTCCTTGATTGATGCGTTGAGCGTAATCATCGCCATCAGGAATATTGACTTTATCGAACCAGCCATCATAACCAGCTAGTTTTAGTTGTTGGTGTAAGCGTCCTACGAAGCCTAAGCTTTCACGCCTGCCATATGATATGAAGAGGTCTTTGGATTGAGTGGTCATATTTAACTTTTAGCAATTATCTGGATGTGATGTTGAAACAGTGGCTGAATTAATAGAGGAATCTTGCTTAGTAGTTTTTGCAGGTTGTGCAACTTCTGACGAAGATGATGAAGCTTTATCTTCATCCTTAGATTTTTCCTCTTGTTCTTTCAGAGCCACCATAGTTTCTTGCATCTGATTAACCCATTCATTAAACTCACTACCCAAAGAGGTTTCAGTACTTGAAATTAATTTATCAATATTGTCTTGTTTCATTTGCTCAGAAGTTGATAGTGCAGTCCACCAATTAAGAATATTAGTTAAATTTATAGCAGCTTGATTATATTTTGTTAACCGTTCTTCCACTTGATTATAGCCCAAATAAGTGGTAAATGCGGCTACAAGCCCAGTTGTAAGTGCTATCCACAGTTCAAATCCACGTGCCGCAAGCAAAGTACCAACACCTCCCAAACCATAAATAGACCATTGTAAAACAGTCCATTGATGTTCCAATTTAGTGGTTTTATTTTGATAATAACTAAGCTGATCTTCAAGCCGCATTTTAATATAACGTTCTGGAGAAAGCATAGTAAAACCATCATCATTTTCTGCTACGCTATATTGTGGTGGTAAATTGCCAACATAATTTTTCATAGCCGACATTTTAACTTCAGTTTGCATCAGATGACTATTAAGTTGTTTTACTATCTCAGCAATTTTAATTTCTCTTTCTTTATCATTGTGATAATCACCAGTTTTGGTACGATAACGGAAAATTTCACTTTTTAGGTTTTCAGCACTACTGCGTAACCAAATCCATTTTTGCCCATTACTAAAATGATTTGCTATCCCAACTAAAAGTGTGATTATGATTGGAATTGCTACAATAACCCATTGTAAGAAGACGATAAACATTTCAACATAAGATGCTTTAATAAGGTTGTCTGTTTTTGATAAATATTGGACTATAAAGTTTGATTCTTTATATAATTTCAAAACATTTTCCAGAGTTTCTACTGGTATATTTGTCATTTCTTTCCCTTCTGGTACTTTTCTTTTACAAAATGTTTCAATATTAAATTTTTCATTATCTGCATTGTATTTTTGAATGATTTTTTTTAAATCATCATCAAAACAAGCATTTTTCACAATGGAGCGATTTACAGAAATAGTCCTTGATTGTTGAACTTGCAAATCTAAAGTAGCCTGCAATAAAGCAATTGCAGTACCAAGTACCGCAAATAAAATTATTAAAAATTGCAGACGGTGAAACCATTTTTGTTGTCTGGTTGCGTTTTTGTCGTAAATAGCAAATTGTTGCCAAGCAAGTTTTAGAGTATTATCACCACCAAGTTGTCGGTAAATAAGCCGATCTAACTCTTTAACATCACCTTTAACTGAAAATTGAATTATCTGACCATCAGCAATAATTTCTGCTAATTCAGGATTAGGGATAAAGTCTGGAGGGTTTTGAGATAATTCAGCAATTTCATCTGCTAACTTTCCAGTACCAGTTATGGTTACAATAGGCCAGCCCATACGAACGGCTTGTAAAGCTTCAGCACGTGCCTCTTCTTCTCCACCTACCAATATCATTATTGCAGCTTTTTGATAAGACATCGCTGCACCTAGACGATACTTAAATTTTATTATATGTTTATCATCATCAACTAGTACAAAATGTGTATGGTTTGGTTCTAATGGTATAGTTCCTTTAGCATTTTCTTCCTGTTCTGGATAACTAACTTGGGTGGATGTAGCAACGCCAATTAATGGTGATTTATATCCACGATCAGCAATACTTTGTCCAATTAAAGTAGTCAAATCAGAGGTTTTACCATTATCCATTATGACCGCATCTAAATTAATTGCAGTTCTGGCTAAACCACGACTGAATAATTGTATTAGTCTTTGTTGAATTGATTCATCTAAGTCATGACTATCACCTGACATCATAATTACTGATCTTGGTGTAGTTAATGGTAATTTAAATGCTGCGTGTTCAGGGGTAATATCTGATGGAAGCTTAATTAGTTCGGCAGAATGTTTATTTGGAAAAGAAATCGTCTTGTAAGGAATATCTAATTGAATTTCTTGCAATTCTTTTTTTCTATTTATAAATTTTTTAGGTAATTTATCAAAAATATTCATGGCTTATTCCTGTTAAAATGTTTTTTCAACATAAAATTGTATAACATTTCTGAATTAGATAATAGAGAGATTTAAGTTGATAAGTCATATTTTTTATTTAGAATCAAAAAATTTCTTTAAATAACATTATTATACATACGATTATTATGAATACCAATCAAGGTATTTCATCCTCTAAAGGAACCGCAATATGAAATCAATCCTAAAGCCCTTAATAATTATAACCTGCCTACTAATCTTAAACATCATATGAATGCTTAATTATTAATTAAATTCAAAATATATATCAACTACTTATTTAATATTGTTGTAGTTTATCTAATCGAAAAATGCTATAATTATGTTTAATAAATCTTTAAATATTTAGTTGCTATGTTAATATCATTATTTTTATGAGCATCAATTCTCTTAAATAACTAAAGGTTACTATATTCCTAATATAACTAAAAAAGCACTAATAGGTGCTACGTTACTAGCAACTAGTTCAGTTTGGGGTAAAAATGGTTTAATATCAACTAATTGTAATGATGATAATGGGAAAGGAATTGCTAATGGTTGTAAAGATCAACCTAGAGTGAATTATTTAGTGCTAGATCAAATGCCTGGAGCTAATACTAGGATTTGTGCTAATAATTCAGATGCAACTACAAAAAGTGGAGCTAGTCTATTACCTAATCGCTTGACGGTTGCTATTGATCCATTTAAAGATGCTTATATTGAACTAATTTTTGAAGTATCTGAAATAATTGCAAGTGATGAAGCACATGTTTTATTTTGAATTTAATTAAGAATTAAGCATTCATAATTAAGAATTGCTATAATACAAACTATCAACTATAAAGAATATATATTTGCATTTTATAACATTCATCACATATTATATACTTCCATTAATGACGTTACCTATTAATAAAAAGTGCTGCATTACTTAAAAATTGAAAATTTTGCTATTGTTGAACAACTTGAACTTCACTTTAGTAATGGTTTAACCATAATAACGGGTGAAACAGGAGCTGGTAAGTCAATATTAATTGATGCTTTGAGCCTAGTATTGGGTGAAAGAGCTGATAGTAATGTTGTAAGACATGGTAGTCAAACAGCTAAGATTCAGGCTACTTTCACTCTACCCAAAGCTGCGATTATCTGGTTACAGAATACGAGTGATAAATGTTCAGTATGTCGTATAGTTGGTATCAATGGTCGTTCTAAAGCTTATATAAATGACCAAGCAGTTTCAGTGCAAACTTTACGCAAGTTAGGTGAATATCTAATTGACATTCATGGACAACATGCACATCAGTCTTTATTAAAGACAGATAATCAACGCCAATTATTAGATGATATTTCCTCAAATAAGCAACCACTAGAACAAGTTAAACAAATTTATCAACAGTGGAAAACTATTAAAGATACTTTAGACGGATTAGGTGGAGAAGATCGTGAAGCTAAAATTGCTTTTTTACGTTATCAAGTACAAGAATTAGAAGAGTTTGAATTAACAACGGAATCTATTGCTAAATTAGAAAATGAGTATCGTCGATTAGCCAATGCTCAACAATTATTAGAAAACAGCCAACAAGCTTTAAACCTACTAGATAATGATACTGGTAATACTACTTTGTCTTATCTCTGTCAAGCAAACCACGCACTAGAAGAAGTACAACAGCATGATTCAAAATTAGCAAATATTATAACTTTGTTAGAAAATGCTATTATTCAAACTCAAGAAGCAGTTGGGGAATTGGGACATTATACTCAAGGTTTAGATATAGATAATTCGCAGTTGCAAGCAGTACAACAGCAAATAACTAGCTTACAAGATTTAGCTCGTAAACACCGAATTAGATTTGTGGATTTGCCTCAACATTTTATTAGTTTAACGGAACAACTAGATGAATTAGATAATTATGCAGAAAATGCTGACCGTTTACAAATAAAACTAACTACAACTTTACAAACCTATCAAATTGCAGTTGCAGAATTACATACGCAAAGAGTACAAATGGCTCAACAACTTAGCAAACAAATTACAGCTGAAATGTATAGGCTTGGTATGCCAGGTGGTAAAATAGTAATTGATGTTAATCCAGATGAAGATTCCTTGCCAACTTCTATAGGTACAGATACAATTGAATTTTTAGTCAGTACTAATCCAGGTCATACTCCTAAACCTTTACAAAAAGTTGCTTCTGGTGGTGAATTATCCAGAATTAGTTTAGCCATTCAAGTAATTACCGCTCAAAGTAATGGAGTACCAATTTTAGTATTTGATGAAGTTGACGTTGGTATTGGTGGTGGAGTTGCTGAAATTGTAGGCCAATTATTAAATAATTTATCACAACAACGTCAAGTATTATGTATAACTCATTTACCTCAAGTAGCTTGTCAAGGTAAACAACATCTGCAAGTTAGTAAAACTATTCAGCAAAATAGTACTCATACTTCTATTAAAATTTTAAATCAACAACAAAAAATTGAAGAAATTGCTAGAATGTTAGGTGGAATAGAAATTACCAGCCAAACTATAGCCCATGCTGAAGAAATGTTACAACTAACAGAAAAGTAATTGTATTTTTAAGACATAATAGATATCGTTTCCTAAGCTATACAATTAATGTAGGATGTAATGAGTTTACGAATTACATCTTGATGCAATTCACTTCGTTCATTGCATCCTACATTTATATATCCTTTATTTAGGAAATATGTCTAATTTAAATTTTATTACTTATATTTAGTAATTGGTTGGTCAAACCAGAGAAACGATCAATTTCTGTAGCTATTGCCTGTTTGAATATTTGTTCGTTACCCCAAATACTGATTTTTTTACCAGCTCGAGTAATGCCAGTATAAATTAGTTGTCTAGTTAAGACTGGAGAAAATTGGCTTGGTAATATCATTAATACTTGTTCAAATTCCGAACCTTGACTTTTATGGATTGTCATTGCATAAACAGTTTCATATTCTGGTAATCGATTCGGCCAAAATTCTCGTCTTCGACCAGTTGCATCTAAAAAAATAGCTTTTTTTTGACCAGCAATATTAAAAATGATACCAATGTCACCATTAAATAAATTAAGATGATAATCATTACGTTTAATTATAATCGGTTGTCCATGATAACAATTAGATTTAATTTGACCAGTATTTCGATAATAATTCTCTACTGACTGATTTATATTTAAAATACCATGGAGACCATGACGAGTTGCACATAAAATTCTAAATTTATCGAAGTTTTGTAATGCTATTTCTGGTTGGGGTTCAAACATAGAGAATTTTGTGCTAATCTGTTCGATTAAGTCAGTTGGTAATACTTCAGCTAGTGAATGCCATTCTACATCTGGATAATTAGCAGATTTTAGAATCTGTAATGCTGTTTCACCATCTCCTTGTTTGATTGCCTGAGATAATTTCCAAATACCACTTTGTTTGCTAAATCGATAGCTTTTATCTAACAAAATAATACTGGAGTTAATGTTATCTAATTGAGAATTATTAATTGCATTAGCTTGTATTAAACCTGCTTCACAAATATCTCCTAGAACAGTTCCAGCCTCTACTGAAGCTAATTGATCTTTATCTCCTAATAGAATTAAATGAGCTTGATTAGGTATAGCTTGTATCAATTTAGTCATTAAAGCTAAGTCTATCATTGAAGCTTCATCAATAACTACCACATCATAAGGTAGTGGATTATTGGCTGAAAAATGAAAATAAGGAGAATTTAGCTTACTACCCAGTAAACGATGTATTGTATATGTTTCTGTCGGTATAGCTGCTTTAATAGTGGAATTACAATCTAATGATGGTAAAGTTTTAGTAACTGCCTCTTTTAAACGATTAGCTGCTTTTCCAGTTGGTGCTATCATTACTAAATTTAAATCTGGATTTTGTTCCAATAATAATGCTAAAATTTTAATAACAGTTGCTGTTTTTCCAGTACCTGGGCCTCCAGAAATAATACAAAATTTACGTGATACAGCTAAATATGCTGCTTCTTTCTGTTTGTTGCTTTGTTTAGGGAATAAACGTTCCAAACCATTAGATAATATTTTATGATCAATATCGTTTATGCTTATTAAAGAATGGATTCTATTAGCTAATATTTGTTCGTAATTAAAATAACGATATGAGTATAAACAATGATTATTAAGTATCAATGGAGTATAATTACTCGGTATTCCTACTACACTACAATTTTTTAAGGATAGTTCCCATTGCGATAATTTGGGACATAATATGCTATATGAATCTGATTCAGATGGAAATAATTTCCCTGCTAATGATTGCAAATTAACACAACTTGAGCCTTGATTATTGTAATAACTGACTAATGCACTTCCTAATAAAATTTCATCTGAAGTATTATTTGACAACTCTGCCATTAGTTTAGCAAAATGTATATCTAGATCAGAAAAAACACCTTCATTATATAATATATTAATCGCTGTTAACATTTGATTATAATCCATAATTTTAGTAATAATAAATTATTTTAAACTAATTAAGTTTATTAGAATATTTAAGTTGAAACAAGTCAAAGTACATAATGATTAAATCATATATAAAATTTCCAATAGATTACAGTAATTTAAAATAATTGATATTTATTTTGAGTTTAATTAAGAATTGCCATATATCTAAAATTTAGGAAATAATTTGATCCATTAATGTACAATTGTTAGGTAGAATAAATGTTCTTATTAATTGCATCTTAAAATAGTTATAATTACTTGACCTAACTAATAAGGATAGTTTAATGAGCGAGAACAATGATCTTTCACTTCGTTTAAAAACTGCAGAATTTGAACAAGAAAAATTATTAGACGAATTACTTGATATAAAAACATCGCTTAGTTTAATAGGCGAACAATCTAAACAAAGCAAAATATCATCCGAATTATTAGAAATAGAAACTCAAATTAACCAGTTACAAAAGAAATTTGAAACAGATAAAAATGTTAAATCTTTTATTACGGATGGCGGTTCAAAAAAATTAGAGATTAGTCCAGAAAGTTATGTAATCTGCTTAATGTTTAGCAAGCATTCTCCACCAGAATGGTCTGGAAATCGTTGGCGAATTTCAGGTCAAGGAAAATGTTATGCTACATCAGAACAGGCATATCAATGTTTACAACAACTTCAACAAAAATGGCCTGATTATCCGATTGAGATTTTGAAAAGATAATATTTTTAAATTTAAAACTTAAATATAGGTATGAATATCTATAATTTTATTCGATTGGAGAATTTTAATGCTTGATTCAGAAATTGAAAAACGTTTAAACGAACTAGAATCAGAACAAGACGAGCAAATAAATGTTTTAGAAGAATTCGATGATTTTGAAGATGAAATTCGTAAACTTGAATCAACTTTAAATCAGATAGATAAATTTTATCTCCGAAATAATCAAGAAACTGATTTTAGTAATTTGCGTGACCTTAAAAAAACTGAGGAACTTGAAAAAGAACTTGAAAATATGAGTTCGTCTTCTACGACTCCAAATATAAAAGTTCAGGAAAATACTAAAAATGTTTCTGCCTCAGATTCTACTAATTATGTTATTTGTTTAGTTACTAATCCAAAATTACCAAAGGAATGGTCTGGCAAAGAATGGTGTGATAGGGGTAAAGGAATGCGTTATAAAACAGCAGAACAAGTTAAACAAACTTTTAAAAAGTTAAAAAAACAGTTTCCTGATCAATCAATTAAAATTTTCAAAAAATAATTAAATTGGCATTTTTAATGCATTAAGCGTGTGTAGATATATATTATAACGGAGAAAAACCGATGATCGACACTCTTATGCAAATGCCTATTTCAGCTTTTATGAGCTATTTTATAATTTTTTCTATTAGTTGTATTTTTATTGGTTGGTTGATAATTCGTGCTGATGGTTCTAGCAACTATGTTTTACCTGAGTTAAACGAGCTTAACCCTTTTGAAATTGCTGCATTACGGGATGGTAGAAAAGGAATTATTCAAACTGCGTTATTTAACCTTTGGCAGCAAAAATTTTTAATAGTTAGTGGGAAAAAAAATACGGTTAAAATTAGAAAAAAAATAATTCCAGACAAACAACCTAAAAATAATATTGAGGATGTAATTTATCAATTTGCTAATAATCCTCGTAAACCTACTGAATTTTTTACTAATGCTACATTACGTTCACATATTGATATTCATATTAAACCAATAAATAATACTTTAGAAAATTTACATCTGAAACGTACGAATTTTAAGCTAAAACAAGCCTGGATAATTTGTGTTGGAATATCATTTGTGGTGATTGGTATATCTAGTGCTAGATTATATTTTGAAATGTCGACAGGTAATCCAATTATATTAATGTTCTTATTAACAACAATAATGTCTACTTTGATTTTTAAGTTTCTTAAGCCTAATCGTAATACTCATTTAGGTAAACTCTATCAAAATAAGTTAAATAAACATTTTGAATGGATGAAATTAAAAAATAATGATGAGATAGACCCGGCTTTTCGTATAGCTGTATTTGGAGTTACTATATTATCTCAATTTGAATTATTTGAACATTTTAGTAATATTTTTGCAACTGTTGCAGGCCCTGGAAATGAAAGTGGCAATGGTTGTGGTGGTTGTGGCGGTAGCACTAGTAGTGGCTGTGGTGGAGCTGGTTGTGGAGGAGGTTGTGGTGGAGGTTAATACTGTACCTACAAATATATTATTACAATGGCATATAACTGAGCGTTGTAATTTACGCTGTAGTCATTGTTATCAAGATAATTATCAGCGAAATGAGTTAGATTTTTCTAGTTTACTAAATATATTAGAACAATTTAAACAATTATTGGATTTTTTTAGTCAAGGGAAACGAATTAAAGCTCATATCACAGTTACTGGTGGTGAGCCATTTGTAAGAAGCGATTTTATTGACTTATTAAAAATTCTCGCTTCTCATAAAAAATTATTTAGTTTTGCCATTCTTACCAATGGAGCTTTTATTGATAATTCTACAGCTAAACTCCTGCATACACTTGATCCAGCTTTTGTACAAGTAAGTATTGAAGGAACTCAAGCTACTCATGATAGTATCAGAGGTAAAGGTAATTTCATTAAAACTGTTGCAGCGATTAAACAATTGCGTAACAATAAAATCCGTACTATGATTTCTTTCACCGCTCACCGTAAAAATTTTCGAGAATTTAAAGATGTTGCTAAATTAGGCCAGAAATTACATGTCAATAAAGTTTGGTCTGATAGATTAATTCCTTGGGGCAATGGTGCTAAAGAACAGGTTATGTCTCAAGCTGAAACGAAGGAATTTTTTGAAATAATGTCTCAAGCTAAAAATAGAATAACTTGGTTTAATCATACTGAAATAGCAATGCAGCGGGCTTTACAATTTTTAGTTGCCGGAGGTCGTCCATATCAATGTACTGCCGGAAATAATCTATTAACAGTACAAGCCAATGGTGATTTATATCCATGCCGACGCTTACCAATTAAAATCGGTAATTTGACCGAACATAACTTATTAGAACTATATAATACTTCAGATATTCTCCAAAAATTGCGGCAGCATACTATCAGTGACGGTTGTCAACAATGTCATTTTGCTAAAGTTTGTCGTGGAGGACTTAGATGTCTATCTTATGCTGTAAGTGGTGACCCATTTAAAGCTGATCCAGGTTGTTGGTTAAAAAATGATAATATATAAAATCATCTTTGTTTTAACACTAAAAAAGTAATATCATCATAAACTTGTTGTTTACCAATATGTTTACGAACATCAGCAATTATTGCCATTTTAATATCCGCAACCTGATTCTGCCAATTAATACTTATTATTTGACAAAGTCGTTCTATTCCATAAAGCTCATGTTCTAAATTCATTGCTTCGGTGACTCCATCAGTATATAAAACTACCCCATCACCCTGAGATAATATTATGGATTTTTTATTCAAAAATGGAGTTATATCAGCTTCTAAACCAATTGTAAAACCTAAATCAAAAGTATCAATTCTTTCGATATTACCATTCTTGCGTACTATTAATACTTCCTCATGTTGACCACTTATATTTAATATTCCTTTGTTATAATCTAATAAAGACAAAGTCAAATTTTTATCAGAACCCATTCGTTGTACATTATCATAAATAGCTTGATTGAGAATATTTAAAAATATTTCTGGATTATTAACATTGCTGACCAACAAAGTACGCACTGCCATTTGTACCATTAACATCAATACTCCACTTTCTAATCCATGTCCAGTAACATCCCCAATTCCAATTTTAATATTACCATTATGCTGTAACACGTCATAATAATCACCACCAACTTCTGTAGCTGGTTCCATAAAGCTAGCAATATCCAATTCTTCAATTTTTTCTAATTCATCCTCAGTAGGGAGTACCATCATCTGTAATTGGCGAGCGATATCTAATTCCATGCCTAAACGTAAATTTTCACCTTTTAAGCGTTTATTTAACTTAACAATTTCCTTATTAGCATTAGAAAGTTGTCCAGTACGTTCGACAACTCGAATTTCTAGTTCATCATTAAAATTTTGTAAAGTTTCATTAGTTTGACGTAATTCTTCTTGTTGCTGGTGTAATTCTTCGGTTTGAATTTGTAAGGTTTCATTCATGTTGGTAAGTGCAGTTCCTAATTTATCTTGTTTGGAACAATATTTTATTTCCAGCGAATAATTACCAGCAGCAATGGCAGTAGCTCTTTCGATAGTTTTTTGAATACTAGCTTGCAATTGTTGGAATGAAGTTATAATTTTAGCAATTTCATCTCCACCATATTTAATATTAAGCCCTAAACTATCTTTTGAAAATAGTACAACTTTTTTAGTTACTTGCCGAATTTTTTGAGTAATCCAAATAATTATTATTATAAACGCAAAAATTAATACCAGTGCAAATGTTATTCTTTGTTTATAAGTCTCGTTTAAGATAGAACTCGCAAGATGGTAAGCACGTTCTTTTTTCATAAATGAGGCAAAATGAGCGCTGGTATCTGAAGCACCATAATCAAAAAATGAGGCTCCAGTTTTAATATATTCTTGGGTTAAATTTTGAACTATAGTTCCAGTAGGCAATAAGTCTGGGTCACTAGTAGCTATGATTTTAAGTGGATCGCCATCTAATAAAGTAACAACAGCACCTTCTAATAAATAATCACCGATTGCCTGCGTTAAAAAATTATCATCAATCGGAGAGGCTAACATAAGAGTAGCAATCGTTTGTCCTTCCTTATCTTTAAAATTTCGAGAAGAAATAATATAAGGAATTCCATCCAAATTAGTCATATAAGATTGGTTATGACTGAGCTTTTGTAATAATGTAGTTGGTTTTTGTAATGCAACTGGCAAATCTTCTGGAAAGTAATGATATACTTCTCGTACTTATTTATTATGATCTATCAAAATAGCAAATTTAGCATGAAAAAAAACCCGCATTACCGAGGAAGTTGGTAGCCAAGCGGGTAAACGATAATGATGTTTTATTTCTTCATTAGTTAGCCATTTATAATCTTTAAAATAAGCTTGAAAACGCTGTTGGGAAATAATTAATTTAGTAGCTTGATTATGAGAACGTATGTAATGATCAAAAATAGTTCTATCTTCTTTAGCTCTAATTTCTAGCTCATCAGCAAGCTCTGCAAAAAGTACTTGTTGGATAGCTTTGGTTTGTATTTGATCGAGAACTATCCATACCAAAGTACTAATAGATATTGTGAATATTAGTACCTTAGTTGTAACTGATAAATTTTTTAACATTAGTTTACTCTCATTATAATCAATACGTTATATTTAATTTGAGTTATGTATATGAATATTTCAGTCAATGTTTCAAAGTCATATTGACACAATTAATTATACACAACTAATTTTCTAATATCAATATTATCAATGATTTGGCATAGTAATTTATCATTAAATATGGACTGGATAGAATTAAATTAAACTCAGCAATACCTTGAGAACTATATTAAAATTTTAGTAAATGGATATATAATGAGTAAAAATCATTCAATATTATCCTTCAAAGGTAAAAACTTTTCATCCACAGGAGTTCCCGCCTTGATCATTAATGGCCGCATAGCGTGTAACATATTATGTAATACATCCTTATGCTCACTTTCTTCATTCGCAAGTAATTGTTTAACATGTTCCCGTTGAGTTGGAGCAGTAAAACAAGCCGGACAACTATCTTGTATAACTGGTAAATTAACTGCAAAATCAGCATTTTGTCGTTCCCTCACATATACCAGTGGTCGAATAATTCGTATATCACCAGCATCATTGGTATAATGAGCTTTCATAGTTCGTAAACTACCACTATATAATGCTGACATTAAGAAACTTTCGGCTAAATCATCCAAATGTTGAGCCAAAGCTAATACATTATAATTTTGTTCTCTAGCAATTCGATACATGATTCCACGTTTCATTCTGGCACAATAAGCACAAAATGACTTACGTTGTAAATTTTTTTTAGCCTGTTCCATTATCGGTTGAGAACAATAAAAATAAGGAATTCCTAATTCAGCTAAATATTCTTTTAGTGGTGAAGGATCAAAACCTTGAATCTGTGGATCAACAGTTATTACCCCCAACTCAAATTTTATAGGTGCATAACGTTGTAAATGTGCTAGGATATGAAGCAGAGATAAAGAATCTTTGCCACCAGAAAGACCTAGTAAGATTCGGTCTTTATCTTTAATCATTGCATAATCAGCGATAGCACGTCCTACACGACGTAAAATTAACTTAGGTGGTTTTTTTAAATTAGACATTTTTTTTAATTCTTAATGCTTAATCAAAATATTAAATACTTTTTATTAAGAATTAAGCATTAATTTGGAGTTATAAATGAGTATGATAAATGATTTCACTATTTTTGCCGTAATTTTTTTGGCAATGGTAATAGTTTTAGTATTTTTAGGGGTTAAATCAGTGCCTCAAGGCCAGCAATGGACAGTAGAACGATTTGGGAAATACATTAAAACACTTGATCCGGGTTTGCATATTATTATTCCAGCTATTGATGTAGTTAGTCAACGTTTAAGCATGATGGAAGAAGTTATGGATATTCCACCACAAAATGTTATTACTAAAGATAATGCTATGATTAATGCGGACGGAGTCGTATTTTACCAGATTATTAATGCCGCTCAAGCTGCTTATCAAGTAAAAGATTTAAATAAAGCTCTATTAAATTTAACTATGTCTAACATTCGTACTGTTATAGGTTCGATGGTATTGGATGAAGTTTTATCCAAGCGCGACATAATTAATGCTCAATTGCTCCATACCGTAGATGATGCTAGTAATCCTTGGGGAGTAAAAGTATTACGGGTTGAAATTAAAGATATATCTCCACCTCAAGATTTAGTTGATGCTATGGCTCGGCAGATGAAAGCAGAACGAGATAAACGAGCTATTATTTTAGAAGCTGAAGGTAAACGAAAAGCTGATATTTTACAAGCTGAAGGTGAAAAACAAGCTATTATTTTAGAGGCTGAAGGACGTAGAGAAGCAGCCTTTCGAGATGCTGAATCTAGAGAACGGTTTGCTCATGCTGAAGCTAGAGCTATGCAAACTATTTCAATTGCAGTTGAAGAAGGTAATATGCAATCGATGAACTATTTAATCGCAATTAAATATATGGGAGCGATCAATAATTTAGCCACATCTACAAATTCCAAATTACTATTAATGCCATTGGAAACTGCTGGTGTTATTGGTGCATTTGCTGGAATTAAAGATATTGTTAAACATGCTTCCTTAAAACCCTGAGATAATTATGGAACTGTTGCAAAGTGAACATATGTATTTGTATTGGTGGATGTTGGCAACCTGTTTGTTATTATTAGAATTTTTAGCAATAGGCACTATAGGTTCTTTCTTTTTATGGCCAGCTATTGCCGCAACCTTAATGGGCTTGGCAGTACGTTCATATACCATAGAACCACAACATCAAATTTTGATTTTATCAACAGTATCAGTCTTAAGCGTGGTATTATGGCGAGCTTATTTACGCAGAAGTCCATTAAAAAGTGACCAACCTTTTCTTAATTTACGTGGTTCTGAATTAGTCGGTCAAATTTATCCAGTAACCGATGCTATAGTTAATGGATTAGGTCGAATTGATGTAGCTGATGGTAGTTGGAGAGTGGAAGGACCAGATTGTCCAGTTGGTACTAGAGTTCGGGTAATTGATTCTGGTACTGCTCGGTTACAAGTTGAATTGTTAGATGAGGAAGAAAGTTCGTTTATTGGAAGAATTATTGGCCCAGCAACTGATAGAAAGAAATTTAGTGCAGCTGTTAGGCATGAAGCTAGAAAAGAATCGGATTATTAAATAAACATGACTATTATAAAAACTAAAGACTTTATTCAAAGTATTGCAGACGCATTTCAATTTATTTCTTATTATCATCCGGTTGATTATATTAAGGCTTTAGCGGCAGCCTATGAACGAGAAGAATCTACCATTGCTAAAGATGCTATTGCACAAATTTTAGTTAATTCCCGCATGTGTGCAGAACAACATCGTCCAATCTGTCAAGACACTGGGATCGCAGTGGTATTTTTAAAAATTGGAATGGAAATTCAGTGGCAGAATGATATGAGTATTGTTGAGATGGTAAATGAAGGAGTGCGACAAGCTTATACTAATTTAGATAATCCATTGCGAGCATCAATTTTAACTGATCCAATTGGTAGTCGAAACAATACTAAAGATAATACTCCAGCTGTTATACATATGGAAGTTGTGCCTGGCAATAAACTAGAAGTAAAAATTGCTGCTAAAGGTGGTGGATCAGAGAATAAATCCAAATTAGTCATGCTTAATCCAAACGATAGCATAGTAGATTGGGTTCTGGATACAGTTCCTACAATGGGAGCTGGTTGGTGTCCTCCAGGAATCTTGGGAATTGGAGTTGGTGGTACTGCTGAAAAAGCGATGTTGTTAGCTAAAGAAGCGTTAATGCAACCAGTAAATATGCATGAGTTGCAAGAAAAAAGTACTAACAATAATATTGAACAGTTACGACTAGAATTATATAATAAAGTAAATGCTTTAGGTATTGGAGCTCAAGGTTTAGGTGGTTTAACTACTGTATTGGATGTTAAGATTTTAGATTATCCAACTCATGCAGCATCTCTTCCAGTGGCAATGATTCCTAACTGTGCTGCTACTCGTCATACTCATTTTGTATTGGATGGTAGTGGAGCGGCCAACTTAATTTCACCTAGTTTGGAAGATTGGCCAAAAATAACTTGGAAAGCTAGTAAAAATACTCGACGAGTTAATCTAGATACAGTAACTAAAACAGATATTTTACAATGGAAAGCTGGGGAAAGTTTATTATTATCTGGTAAGTTATTAACTGGTCGAGATGCTGCTCATAAAAAAATTATTAACCTTATTAATGAAGGTAAGTCATTACCTGTAGGTTTAGATTTTAATGGACGATTTATCTATTATGTTGGTCCAGTGGATGCAGTAAATGATGAAGCTGTTGGTCCAGCTGGTCCTACAACTGCAACTCGTATGGATAAATATACTGATATAATGCTAACTAAAACTGGTATTATCGGTATGATTGGTAAGGCAGAACGTGGCAATAAAACGATTGAAGAAATAAAAAAACATAAAGCTGTCTATTTAACTGCTGTTGGTGGAGCTGCCTATTTGGTATCAAAAGCAATTCGTTCGGCACGTATAGTAGCGTTCCCAGAATTAGGTATGGAATCAGTGTATGAATTTGAAGTGAAAGATATGCCAGTTATGGTTGCTGTAAGTTCTGATGGTGAATCAATTCATCAGACAGGGCCAGCACAATGGCAGGTTTTAGAACAATTTAAGTAATATTTTTGCAAATGATAAGTTTTTAAGTATTGAAAACAATCATTCTAGCTACCACATTGATATGTTAGAATGTTTTATGCTATAATATCTATCAATCATCAGATTATGTTTCATTCACTTATATGAGGTAAATTATGGGCTTATTTGACGATGTGAATAAAAATTCTGCTAGCAACACTACTATAACAAATACGGCTAATACGACAGAGTATAATAATCAAGGGGAATCAGTTTTTGAACAAGCAAGTTCAACAGTTGATTCTAACAAGCTGATTCGTAACACTTATATGTTGTTATCAGTTACTTTGTTCTTCAGTGCATTTACAGCTGGTATTGCTATGGTAATCAACATGCCACCATTGCATTGGGCAGTTACATTGGTTGGTTATTTGGGTTTGCTGTTCTTGACATCATATTTGCAAAACAGTATTTGGGGTATTGCATCAGTATTTGCTTTAACTGGATTTATGGGTTTGACTTTAGGGCCAATTATTAGTTTATATTTAACCATGTTTAGTAATGGGGCTCAATTGGTAATGATGGCTTTTGGTTCAACTGCTACCATATTTCTAGGTCTATCTGGTTATGCCCTAGCTAGCCGCAAAGATTTTAGTTTCTTGGGTGGTTTCCTATTTGCAGGGATTTTGATAGCATTTTTAGCTGGAATTGGAGCAATAGTTTTCAATTTACCAGGTTTATCCTTAGCTGTTTCAGCAATGTTTGTGTTATTAATGTCTGGTTTAATTTTGTATCAAACTAGTGATATGGTACATGGTCGGGAAACTAATTACATCATGGCAACAGTGACTTTATATGTAACTATTTATAACTTATTTCTTAGTTTGTTACATTTATTTGGTGCTTTCATGGGCAAAGATTAAATTCTTCAGCATTATGTAGATTTGATGCCATTTAAGTAATATATTTTGGGGTCTAAAGTTTCAGATTATTAACTTTTATAAATTACTTCTGAAAGATTTAGACTCCAAATTAGATTGATGGTAATTGGATAGAACTAAGTTTTAATTCTTTTTCAACATTCTTGTTGGAAATATCATCACACATTTCGACTTATAGCAATTCTTAATCAAATTCAAAATAAATTACTTATATTGCTGTAGTTTATCCAATCAAAAAATTCTATAAATAAGGAAGCTATCAAATGACCAAAACTATCTGGCTGATTATACTGTCAGGTCTTACTTTTGTGCTTGGCTACAATCTCAACTCTAATTCTCCTACTAATATAGAATCAACTCCTACCATATCCTCCAAAACTTTTAACTGGAAAATGGTCACTACTTGGCCACCAAATTTCCCTGTTTTTCAAGAAAGTATCGTGCAGATGGCAAAAGATGTGGAAACCATGAGCAATGGGAGATTAAAAATCCAAGTTTTTGCCGGTGGTGAGTTAATTCCATCTTTACAAACTTTTGATGCGGTATCACAAGGTACGGTAGAAATGGGACATGGTTCTGCTTATTATTGGGCTGGCAAAATTCCAGAAGCACAGTTTATGAGTTCTGTACCATTTGGAATGACCACTAAAGGTATGAATGCTTGGTTATATTTTGGAGGAGGTTTAGAATTATGGCGAGAAATTTATAAACCTTTCAATGTTATTCCTTTTCCAGCTGGAAATACTGGAATTCAAATGGGCGGTTGGTTTAATAAAAAGATCAATAGTATTAATGACTTGAAAGGTTTAAAAATGCGGATTCCTGGTATAGGTGGTAAGGTATTAGCAAAAGCTGGTGGAACTCCTATTTTATTAGCTGGTGGTGAAGTTTATACAGCATTGGAAAGAGGTACTATTGATGCCACTGAATGGGTAGGGCCTTTTCATGATCAAAGATTAGGTTTAAATCGAGCAGCTAAATATTATTACTATCCTGGCTGGCATGAACCAGGTACTTCTTTTGAATTAATAATAAATGCTGAAGCTTGGGCTGAATTACCAGCTGATTTACAAAAAATTGTGGAAATTGCAACTTATTCAGTTAATCAGCGAATTTACTCAGAAATGGAAGTTCGTAATACTGAAACTTTACAAGAGATTGAAGATAAAATAGAAATATTAGCTTTTCCAGATGAAGTTTTGAATGAGTTCAGACGTTTAACTAAGATTTCTTTAGATGAAGAAGCCGAGAAAAATCCGAAATTTAAGAAAATTTACAATGCTTATAAAAAATTCCAACAAGATAATGCTGCTTGGAGTGCTATTTCTACAGATGCTTATGGAAAGTTAATTAAATAATTATAGTTCCATCGATATAGTTCCACCGATTTCATCGGTGGCTATTCACATTTAACCTCTTCGAGGTTGGTTAACCCCAACGGGGTGGAACATGAATAGCCATGGGTGAAACCTATGGGATTTTTATGAAATTATGGAACTATGGAATCATTTTTTTGACTTTTTTGACATTTCTTCAGCTCTCTGGGTTAAAAAATCCTTATCTTTCTCAAATCCAAATACCATTAAATATAAACTTAAATTTTTCACAAATTGAGGCGCCCAAGTTGCTTTAGCGTCCAAGGCATTACTGACAGCATAAATTAGATTAGGGAAATCTCGGCGAATTAGATTTCTAACTTGATCTGCATTTTTGCCTTCTTCATAAGACATATAAGCTGATAATTGAGCGTAACGTTGTTGATAATCAGAAAATACTTTTTTTCGTTCTTTAGCAATATGTTGCCATAAAATAGGAGCTAAAATTGGATGGAATTTAATATAAGGAACTCTAAATAAAGGTAATCTTTCAAATTGGATTAAACCAATATCTATCAGAACAGAACTCAATGAATCCCATTGTTTTTTAGTAATATCAGTTATTTCTAAAACATCTGGCTCAAAAGCTCCATTCTGAAACACTCCCAATCTAGGTAATAAACTTAAGGTTTTCGAATTTATGCTAATTTTATTGTTAATGTTACCATGTAAAACCTTAGCTAACCAATATGATATGCCTGTCTTTTGTACTTCTGTTGTTAAATGTTTTAACATAAAATTCAAAATTAACCATAATTGATCCGCTTGATTTGGTTCGGTAAGCAATGTATTTAAATTTTCTTCTAATTCAACTGGTTGTATATTTTGTAATAATTTTACCAACATTTTAATTAATAAAGGTTGAAAGTTTATCAATTCAAATAGTTGTAATAAATCAGAAGATTCAGGAAGTTTTAAATCATTAGTTAATCTCCAAGTATGCTGAAAATATTCTAGTGCATCTTTTCCATTTAAACCAGTCAATAAGATTTTTTTATACTCAGTATCGTAAGATTTGAAATCAAAGGTTTTACTAGTGATTAATACACGACATTCTCCAGTTTTAGACCATTGTTTTATTACATTTAATAATTCTGCAAGTTGCTGTGATTGTACATTTTCTAAATTATCAAAAATCAATAAAATTGGAGTTTCATTAAGTGCTTCAGTAGCTTCTGTAACTCCCTTTGCTACCGTATGGCTATCTAATACATCGGCTAAAGTTTTCACAGCTAAATCAATAGCATTAATATTAGAACCAGCAACATAATCAATAAAACAAACCTTTTTCTTACTTCTACGTCCAATTTCAATAGCTAAATTAGTTTTGCCTTGCCCATCAATACCAGTAATGACAAAACTACGATATTTGTTAAATGCGGTTTCAATCTGGTGTAATTCTTGTTTTCTTCCAAAAAATTTAGAAGTTGATGGTAAGCCACCATATTTAAATAAATTCTGTTCAATCATAAATGTATTTTATATTAATTAGATAATAATGATTATAAACTGCAAATGAATTATATTATACTATTTAATTAGATGTTAATTTTTATTAATAAAAAAGGTAGAATTATGAAAAATAAACTGTATGTAGCAATTGGCCTATTTTGTTACGCAAGTTTTGCGGTTGCGGCTACTCTTGTAGAAGAAGATTCTACGCCTATTTTATCGGAACAATTGGATTTGAGTATTCCAATTCTGCATTATAAAACTAAGGATGAAACCATGTTGTTGTGGGCTGAAATGAAAGTCCATTCATTAACTGAAGGTGGTGAAATACTGTTTAAATTGTCTGATTATGGTGTTCTTGAGCAACCAGTTGTAAAAAATACTACTACTGAACCTGATGAATTTGCTGGTATTATCAAAGCTCATAATGTATGGCGAAAGAAAGTTGGATTGTCTAATTTAAAATGGTCATCTGAAGCTGCTAAAATAGCTCAAAAATGGGCTAATAGCCTGAAGAAAAATAATGACTGTCAAATGGAACATAATCCTAAACGTGGTGATTTTGGGGAAAATATTTATCGTTCCAAAGGATTTAATCCTACTACTACAGAAGTAGTTGATGCTTGGGGCGAAGAAATTGCAGATTATACTTATAAAACCAATACTTGCAAACCAGATAAAAAATGTGGGCATTATACGCAAGTAGTTTGGAAAACAACTAAAACTGTTGGTTGTGGTAAAGCCAGTTGTGATGGAAGAGTACAAGTATGGGTTTGTAATTATTCACCACCTGGTAATATTGCTGGTAAAAAACCTTATTAAATAAATTGATGTGTCAATCCGAAGGATCAAACATGAATAGCCACTGATGAAATTGGTTGAACGATTGATAATATTACAAATACTGTTAACATTATCAATACAATTTCCAAATATTTTCAGTTCCATGGGTTTCACCCATGGCTATTCATGTTTTATTCCCGTTGGGAATTAGAAAAATAATACAGAGTTTAAAATGTCAACTTATACTCAGATTTTGTATCAAATAGTTTTTTCAACTAAAAATAGAGAGCCTACTTTAATTAAGGGAGGACGAAAAAAAATTGTTTGGATATATATGGGGAATTTTAAAGAATAACAAATGGCATCTCTATAGAATCAATGGAGTTGAGGATCATTTTCATATTCTTATAAGTTTACATCCTTCGATTGCTTTGTCTAATTTCGGATATTGGCAAAATGGTTATGGTGCTTTTACTTATTCGTATGATGCGAAAGATAATTTAATTTTATATATCAAAAACCAAGAAGAACATCATAAAAATATTTCCTTCATGGACGAATATAAAATATTATTAGGAGAATTTGATATTGAAATTAAAGAAAATTATTTTAATTAAAAATTACCCTAATCCGAAGGATTAAACATGAATAGCCACCGATGGAATCGGTGGAACAAATGGTGAAATTTAAATTCTAACGTTGGAATTTTTCCCAATATTTCCAAAGTTCCATGGGTTTCGCCCATGGCTATTCATGTTTTACTACTAATCAATAATGTGAGATAAAATGCTAAATTATAATCATTGTTTACGTCCGATATTTACTGAGAATATTGTGAAAACTTTGAAAAGAGGAGAGTCACTTAATATTTACGGTGCTAAAGGACAAGGAAGAAAACGTTTATTAAAAGATTTGCAGAACTGTCAATTTGATGATATGCAGGTTTTATTTATTAATATGAGAATTTTTGCTTGCAGTTATCAGGGATTTTTGGAGGCATTTGCTGAGGAAATTAGTTATGTTGGTGATACTGTTCCTAAATTAGGGGATTTGGTGAATGAATTAGAGCGAAATAATGGAGATAAAAAAACGGTTATTTTGTTGCATAATTTTGATAGTTTGTTTGATAATGATAAGTTGCATGAAAATTATGGGATTCGATTTTTTATTAGTTTGAATGCAATAACAAATCGGCAAAATATGGCGTTGGTTTGTGTAACAGAAAAACAGCATAAGAGTTATATGGTTTATGCTAAAGAGGTTGTTGATCATGGTTCTTGGTTGGATTTAAAACCGAAAAGATTACCTGACTTAAATATGGAAGAAATTCAAACTGAGTTAAAACGTCATTTTCCGGCTTTATATATGGATGAATTGGATCAGATAAGAAATAAAATATCTGCTCATAAATGTCCTTATCATTTGTTAATGTATTTTATGGATAGGTTGAATAATCATGAGGATATGGATGTTACTTTTACGGAACGGTTGGGAAAATGGCGAAAGGAGTTTGATGAGGAGTATCCAATTCTTGATGGTCCAACTGTGGATAATTGGATGCGGAAGTTATCGAATTGGTTAAGGACGTTAAGAATTGGTAATATTTTTAGTGAGTTTAAGGCAATTCTTAATATAATATTTAGTGATTATATTTTATATTTTATCAAGCGTTTTTTTGATTTTATTGAATCCATTTTTGGTAAGAAGAAATAACTGAATCCAATATTTATGCTGTAAAAACTTGTATGAATCAGAATTCACAGAATAATAGAATTTCCAGAATAAGGCAGACCTGACAGGTTTTAAAAACCTGTCAGGTCTAAAAACACCACATAATTTAGGATACCATTATGTCCACATTCAAAAAACCAGAGCAACCTCGTAATAGTTGGGAGTTATTCCAATGGATTTGGTTTGAATACCGTTTATTGGAAAAATACGAGAAACAAGTTAGTAAAACTGAAACATTAATTTTAATATTTAGAAATTATTTTTTATATGTAGTTCCATTAGCTTTATTATTATATATTATTGGTATTGTAATTATTATTGGGATTGACTTACCAACTTGGCTACCTACGGAATATAAAAACAAATTTATTATGTGGTGGGAACCTAACAGTTCTTTCATAGATAAATTTAAACTGCTATTTTTTTATAATTATTTAGAACTATTAAAACGATTGGCATTCGGTCTGGCAGTCGGTCTGGCAGTCGGTCTGGCAGGAGGTCTGGCAGGAGGTCTGGCAGGAGGTCTGGCAGGAGGTCTGGCATTCGGTCTGGCATTCGGTCTGGCAGTCGGTCTGGCATTCGGTCTGGCAGTCGGTCTGGCATTCGGTCTGGCAGTCGGTCTGGCATTCGGTCTGGCATTCGGTCT
>DAOUSL010000324.1 GCA_030627235.1 Thioploca sp. | reverse complement strand
TCTTGCTGTGATAATTAGCATGACAAGTTTTACACAATTCAGCCTGATTTCTAACTTGTTTAGTTAAGGAAGCAGTATTAATTTGGCCGTCATGAATATCGTGACAGGTATCACAAGTTAGTTGTTTAATCTTTTTATCACCCATTTTAATCACCTTTTCTAGTTTAATATCAACTGGATGAATACCTTTCTTATGTGCTTCTTTTTTATTCTTACTATGATAATCAGCATGACACGTTTTACACAATTCAGCTTGATTTTTGACTTGTTTAGTTAAGGAAGCAGTATTAATTTGGCCGTCATGAACATCGTGACAGGTATCACAGGTTAGTTGTTTAATCTTTTTATCACCAATTTTAATAATCTTTTCTAGTTTAATATCAACTGGATGAATACCTTTTTTATGAGCATCTTTTTTATTCTTGTTATGATAATCAGCATGACAAGTTTTACATAGTTTTTGTGCAGTCTGAGCCAACAATGGAGTATTCATTTCACCACCATGCACCCGATGACAACTAGCACAAACCAATTCCTTCTCTTTACCTAAACGAGCTCCTTTTTTCAACAGTAAATCTGGTAAACCATTTTGTAAATGTTTTGCATAATTGTTGGCATTACCAGTAGGCTTTTTTAAGAAAATACCCAATGGGTGATTATTTATTTTTGAGTCAACATAAGATTCATGACACTTACGGCATAAGTCTTCTTTCTCATTACCAACCCGCAACCAAGAGTTATTATGGCCTGCATGTAATCCAGTTTCTTTAGTATTTTTATTATGAGGACTATGACAACTACCACAATATAATTCTGCTTTATCCTGATGTTTAAACAATGGAAAATCCGCCGAAATCTTATCTTTATTATTCTGTTTTATATGTAAATTTGGATGCTGTGAACCTTGCCCAATAATGCTTCTTGAATCTACAATTGCACCATGATGACAGCTATAACACATTTTAGGTTGCACTACTGGCAATAACTTTTTTGCAGCTGTAAAATTATCAGACCAAGACAAATGACAAGTCACACAATTTTTACTAGAAGATGGAGGGTTTTTGGTAAACAAAGTAGCTGTTCCATCCTTTAATTGCAATACTTCTACTCGATTTTCCCCAGCATCTACCACATATAATTTATTTTTCCAACTCTTGATACCAATTGGAGTTTGGAAGTACCAAGGTTCGCCTTTTGGGTTCCGCAATAAACCCTGAAATTGATGTTTTTTAAACACAGAAACTGTCCCCTGATAAGCATCACTAACATAAACAACATCTTGTTTATCAATGCTAATACCGTTAGGACGTATCAATTCTCCAGCTTGTAAACCAAAATTAGCAATATCACCAAAAGCATAACCTTTCTGATTAAATATTTTTACCTTTGCATTAAGAATATCAACTACATATAGATAATTATCACTATCTTTCGCCAACATAAACGGGAAGTCAAATTGCAATTTACCTCTACCTCTAGTTCCCCAACAATTTTGCTTATTAGAAGCATTAATACGACATAGTTGATGTTGATTACGGTCAGTCCAAATAATATCATCATTTTGTACTATTAAACCTACTGGTTCAGAAATTTTATCCAAGTTAATCTTATACTTAAACCGGCCGGTTAAGCCAAAAACACTAATCCGATGATTGCCAGTATCAGCAATATAAACTTGTTGTTTGACAATATGAATATCCATTGGTAACTGTAATTCCCCAGATTTATTACCAATTTTCCCAAATTTGAACATGAACTGGCCTTTAGTATTAAATACCATCACTCGTCCATTAACACCATCTAAAACATAAGCTTGACCATTATCACTAATAGCAATAGCAGTCGGCTGGTTAAAATTGGCTTTTAACGGTTTTTGAGCAGTAGCTATTAATGGAACTGCTTGCACAGTTTGTAACCAAATAAATATAAGTATATTAATTGGAATCCAAACCTTTAGATTTGGTAATTTAAAAATCATTTTCATCTATTTTAAGTTTATTCAGGATTATTAGAAAATTGTTTAACTAATTCAATGCGTTTAATTTTATTCAAGTACGATTCAAAACTATAAAAAGGATAATCATTCAAGTTATTAACATAGCCATGTTTAATAGGATTATATTGCATATTAAAAATATGGTAGTGTTATAGATGTAATGCCAAGATAAATTATATTTAAGAAAAACATTTATAATAATGATGAATAAAAGAATC
>DAOUSL010000198.1 GCA_030627235.1 Thioploca sp. | reverse complement strand
TTTTGGAACAGAATCATATTTGACATTCACATAATTTTGCAAACAACGTTCACTAACAACTCTTGAAATTCCTGCTAATAGTATTTTTTCTAGTAATAGCTTATCTATTAAATCTTTCTTGAGATAGTGTATTTTTGGGTTCTAAAACAAATTGACGACGGCATTCTTTAATGGTATTTTCTGAGTTACATATTGTGTAGTTCATCATTATTATTTATGTCTAAATTAATCTATTATTATACACCACTACTTCCTTCAGGACTACCAACAGATTAAAGGATAGACATGATAACAGCTATAAATTTACGGATTTTTTCTTAGTACCAAGGTTCTGCCTTGGTATTTATTTTCTTAATGGTAAATTCAAAACAAACGTAGTACCAATCCCAACTTCACTCTGCACATTAATCGTACCATTTAGTTTCTGGGTTATTAAATTAAATACGATATGTAATCCTAAGCCAGTTCCACCTTCCATACGAGCGGTGGTAAAAAATGGTTCAAATATCTGTGGCACACTGGGCAAAGGTAAAATGGGCGCTCATTTTGCCTTTGCCACGTGTCACTCCTTAAAAAATTGTTGACGTTGTTCTGGTGTCAGTTGATGTGGAACAATACTACGAGCATAGTCAATCAGGGCTTGGGAGGATGAAAATACTGGCCATAGACGAGTAGTTTTGTCCAAAGAAGCTGTGAGAATGTATTGACCATCAGGACTAAAGCGTGCTTGTGTGACCACATCTTCATGTCCTGATAATATAGCAAGAACTTCCCGACTTTGAACATTCCACATCCGAACCGTTTTATCCTTAGAAGCGGTTACTATCTGTTGGCCATCTGGACTAAAATCAATGTATGTCACTGCGTCTTTATGTCCCTCAAATTGGGCTAGTTGTTTGCCACTTTTAGATACCCATAAACGGACAGTTTTATCTTCTGAAGCAGTCACCACACGATAACCATCAGATCGAAAAGTGGCATTATTTACTTTCTCGGTATGGCCTTTGAGTACCGCCAGTTGTTTGCCAGTCTTGACTTCCCAGATGCGAATGGTTTTATCTCTCCATCCCTTGGTAATTGTTAGCACCAGTGTTCCAAAGGAATTGAAAGTTGCGTAATTCACCGAATCGGTATGTCCTGATAACAGGGAAAGTTGTTTGCCACTATTAACTTCCCACAAACGGGCTGTTTTGTCATCAGAAGTGGTTATGAGATGTTTCCCATTTGGACTAAAGGCTGCATAATTTACCTGTCCTTCGTGTCCGTTAAAAACCATGAGTGGCTTACCACCATCGTTCTCCCACAAACGAGCGGTTTTATCACCAGAAGTGGTCACTACATTTTTACCATCAGGGCTGAAATCCACATGATTAACTGAACCTTTATGCCCTTTAAGGGTAGCTAATTGTTTGCCACTGTTGGTTTCCCAAAGACTAACGGTTTTATCACTCAAAGCGGCAGCAATCATCTGAGCATCAGGGCTAAAACTAACGTGATTTATTATCACACCTTCGTCAGCGGTAAAAGCATTCAGTAAGCAACCAGTGGACGCAAGCCACACACTAACCATTTTATCAGAAGCACTCATTACCCATTGACCATCAGAACTAAAAACAGTTTGCTTTACGCCTTTGTCATGTCCTGATAGCGTAATAAGTCGTTTGTCGTTGAATTTCCACAAATGGGCCGTTTTATCACGAGAAGCGGAAACCACGTACTGTCCGTCTGGACTAAAAGTAGCGTAGCCGACGCTATCTTTATGACCTTTGAGTACACTTAGTAACTGACCATGGTTGGTTTCCCATAAACGAAGGGTGTGATCAGAAGAGGATGTCAGTATATATTGACCATAAGGACTCCATGCTACCCGCCAAATTTCTCCTTCATGTCCTTTAAATACGGCAAGCTGTATACCTTGATTCACGTCCCAAATACGAGCTGTTTTATCCCTAGAGACGGTGACCACTCGCTGCCCATCAGGACTGAAAGTTGCATCTGTGACTTCATTTTCATGGCCTTTGAGTACAGTAAGGAGTTTACCACTATTACCATCCCACACACGGGCGGTATTATCCACTGAAATAGTCACGACTTGTTTACCGTTTGGACTAAAGACGGCTTTTGTGATGATATTTTGATGCCCCTCCAACAAAGCGATTTGTTGACCGTTGTTAATTTGCCATAAACGAGCATTATCCTCTGAGACGGTAATGAGAAACTGACCATCTGGACTAAAAGCCGCGTAAACCGGCCAGTCATGCCACAACACCAAAATCTGCTTACCATCATTAGCATTCCATAAACGTGCGCCTCCATCTAACGAAGTTGTCACTATGTATTGACCATCTGGACTAAAGTTTGCGTGGGTTAAACTAATTTTATGCTCAATAATAATGAGTTGTTTGCCATTGCTCGCATTCCACAGGCGAACCGTTTTATCATCAGACACAGTGAGCACACGTTGACCTTCAGGACTGAAAATCGCCTGTTTTACCCTTTTTTCATGTCCTTTTAACACAGTAATTTGTGTACCGTTGTTCACATCCCACAAACGGGCAGTGTTATCCCAAGAGGCTGTGACCACACGCTGGCTATCAGGACTAAAAGCCACATGACTGACTACATCTTGATGTCCTGAAAGAACATGCTCCTCATGTAAATATTGTTTGATAATAGCATTATACAATTGAGTTTTAGCTTCAAAAAGGTATGGTCTATCCGGTTTAGATAGTTTTTTTGGCAAGGCTTCCAAAGCTAACAAAATGCCATCAGTCTGATGTCCTGCTTGCGTCTGTTGCCGTGCTAATTCAGATAATAATAAAGATTGGGTACGCAATGTTTGGTTTTTTTGCTTTTGAAGAAGATACTGGGCCTTTTTGCTCGATTGTTCTAATTTAGCATTTTTCTCCACTTGTGCGTTGAGGTTTTGTTGTGCTTTTTTGGCAGCTTGTTCTAATTTAGCATTTTTCTCCACTTGTGCTTTGAGGTTAGGTTGTGCAATGCCTTCTGTTACTGTAGCTTTGCGTACCATTTCAGCAATCTTATCAGCCTCCTTAACCTCCATCATAAATAAGACACCAAAACCCACAATGACCAACAGTATTAAGAAAACTGTCGAACCCAAAACTAATCGCTGTAATCGGTGGGCTTCTTTTTGTCGTTGAGTTTTAAGAGCAGCTTCACTTTGTACCAACAGTTCTTCTGCTTCTTCAGAAAATATTTTTTCTGGTATCCATTGGCAAATCTTATTGAAATGCGATTCGTTCAATAAAGTACCTGACTTTTTCCATTCTTCGATACCACGTTTCAAAGAGTATTCTGCAAGTCCTTGTTCTAAAGTTTCTTCTGCTTGTTGACGTTGTTTTTCATATTCTTCATACCAATTTTTGCGCATTTTTTACTCCATAAATAATAAATATATTCAAAATTAAAAAGATTGAAATTTAGCCTTTTTTTCGACAAATTGAATAAACCGAAAAGAAATAAACGTACTTCCCTATTGTCTCACGTTGGGAACAGAAAATTGTTCCTTATATAATTCATATAAATTTTCACTATCAATAAAATTAACTAACTTATCCACTTCCTTTGGTTCTTTAGCTAAACAACGAAAAATAGCAGCTAATACTCTAGATGGTGTTGCAAAATTTGGGGAATAGTGAAATATTTTCTCGTCTGAAACACATTGATGTTCAGTTTTTAAAACTGCTAATTCAACTGTATGTCGATCTAATAATACAAATTTACGATTTTTATTTGCATTTAATCCACGACTTAAATAAGCCCCATGATCACCAAAAATCATTACTATAGATTTTGGATCTTTAATTTTTACAATATTCATAAGGCGATGTAATATCTTGTTCAATTCAGTTGTAGTTGATAAAAAAAAATTTCGATAAGATTTACGTTGAGCTAAATCAGTATGTCTGTAATCCATAGGTGCATGCCCATTTGGATGGTATATATAGAAAAAAGAGAACTGAGGTTGTATTTTATAGGAATTTTCTCGGAAAATATCAAGTACCATTTCCACCCATCCCTCATTTCCCACCCATCCCTCTTTCTGTTTTTTATTCAAAAGGGAATTGATACTAGAGTACTTTCCAACTACATTACATACACCAAATAATCGTGTCTGCATCATAAAACTGGTTTTTACATCTATGCACAAAATTGTCTCTATTAAAGGGGAGACAACAGGCGTTTTAAATTTATCAACATAAGCTCCCTTTTTTCCAAGATAAAAGCCAGGAAAACCCGTGGTTATATCATAGTCATTACTAGAAACTACAGAAGTCAACACCGATGGTTTTACACCGGAAAAAAAACGATTTACTATTTGAAAAGGAAATGAAACATCATCAAGATTCATTACAGAATCTAATGATCGCAAAGTTGCAATTCTTGGAGAAAATGATGGTGATTTTTTAAGCATATTAGCTTCAATAGTAGGAGTATAAGGTAGCTCCTGAATATCCATATATTTTCTAGAGATTTCACTAGGAATCATTGAATCAAAAGCTATTAGGTAAATATTTGGTTTTTCCTTAAACTTTATTTGTTTCCATTGCTCTAATATTGAACTTGGAACTACTCCTTTTGTATCATTACCATCACTTGTATCATTACTTCCATTGAAAGTAAATGTAATTAAAGGTGAAAAAACAAAAATTATTAGACCAATGAATATATATAAGATACTTTTACGCTTATTTAAGTGTTTAGTTAAGTTAAGAATAATAAATAATACAAAACCCAACATAATAATTAGGCTAAAAATTGTTAGTACCGAAAAAATTTGAAATGAACTAAAAAATAACAACTTCAAAAAAAACAAGTTACCTACCAAGAAAAAACTCACAATAAATAAAAATAATATTTTAGCCAATTTCAAACAAAACAGGTTACTTGCTAAGAAAATACTAGCAATAAATAAAAACAATGGCTGAACCATATAGGAAAGAATAAACAATAATAATGATTCCAAAAAAATAATACCAATAACATAAAAGGCTACTAATAAAGCAGGATCAACAGTTTCGGTTTGAGAAAATAAATAAATACCTTCAAAAGAAAACATGATGGAAAAAACAAAAAATAATATCAGTAATCCATTACGATCTTTTGTATTCATATAAAATTCTCCCAGATTTAGAAATGACCTTTTTATTTATAATCGTTGATGATTTTAATAGAGCTATTTCAAATGATGATTGATTATAATTAGGAAAGATATCTTCCCTAGTTGCTAACATTTGTAATATAGTGGGATCATTTTTTGGGACAAATTCTATAATTCCGTACTTTGCAATTGATGTTATCCACTTAATAACTTGTTCAAGAGGAATATTTTTTGCGATAGCAAGGTGATGTTCAAAAGCTAATGCAACTACGCCATCAGTTTGAAAACGATTACTAAAACTATCTCTTTCTGATTCTAACCAGCCTTGAGATGGACTAGGATTTGAAGCATCTAACCATAAAGGTAAAAAACATAAATTTTTAGCAACCGAACGTAGATAGGCTTTTGATAAAGCTTGATGGTCAAAATCAAAACCTATAACATACTCAGCACCACCTTCTATAGCTACTTGACTATAATCTCCAGTATTACAACCTAAATCAGCAACTGTTTTTAAATTATTACGTGACACAAATTCACTGATAAATTGTGCTTTTATATCACGTTCTTGATTATCATAGGTATTAACATCAGCATAATCTCCCCAAACCGTTATTTTATCCATTGGAACAAGTTTTTCAATCCATGAATGTAATTGGGTTAACATTGAAATTAGCGATTTTTTTGATATACCTTTTTTATTAGCAACAATTTTTTTTAAAGTATCTTCTGGTTTATCCACAACTTTTTTTTCTGCTTTTTGATATAGAATTAAAAATAGTAAGATACGCCAATTTAATTTTTGTTTTATTGAAAGGGTAGAAATCAGGTCTGTTGTTGAAATACCTTCGAGAGAACCGCGATACCAAGAATTAAATGCTATTCCTTTTAATGATGATAGTAATAATGGATTAAGAAATTGCTCAAAAAATTGTTGATACCCTAACCATAAACTATCTGTTTGATAAGGAATAATAGAAAGAACATCAATAAATATTGGCTTATGCCCAATAAATTGAATGTTATAAGCAGTGGCATCAGAAAGGGTATAATTTCTATCAAGTAAAAATTTTTGAAATTCCAAATGAAATAATGCAGCAGCTTTTAACTCATAAAATCCCCATTCATATGGAGTTTCGCAGAAATTTCATGATGTTCACGGAACGTCCTTATTCCGTGAACTAATCAATTTTTCAGAGAAACGGTGATAATTGCCCTGACACGTCCGGTCTCATAGGGCGACTCCGCACAAAGCGTCTCCGTCACACCTATTCCACCATGACTTAACGCTGAGCTTGTTCAAAAATATCAAGAAACGCCGCTACGCTTTAACTGTTTCTTCATATTTTTGAA
>DAOUSL010000283.1 GCA_030627235.1 Thioploca sp. | reverse complement strand
CCCGTCTGTTAATCGATATATGATGAGCTGACAAGCGAAGTTGCGTAATAAAATGTCTTTAATTGTAAACAGGATATATATTAGTAAAAAACCTGATTATGTGTAAATAAGTGGAAATGAATTAAAACACTCAGCAATAAATAGACACATAGGCATATAGTAACCATCTAAGTACGAATTAAAAGCCAGTAACATGAAACAAGGTAAGTCATTACAAGGATTATGATCTGTAAAGGTTAAGATTGAAACGGTCTTAGACATAAGATATGCCAGTAATGATAGAGGATTGAGTAAAAAGCCAATGATTCATTGTAATGATGAATATATGCCCACTTACTCACTGTATATAGAAGTACAAATGTTAAATTATAATTGGAAATTCTAATGAAGAAAGTATTTAGTATTAAAGAATGCTTTCCCAAGTTAAACAGACAACAACTTGGGGAGGCATGGCAATTAATAGATTGGAAAGCATGTCAGAACCATGTTGACCGATTACAACAAAGCATTGCAATTGCGATAAAGTATGAGAATTATTCTAAAGTACATAAATTGCGTAGGATTTTGTACAAATCTAAAGCATATAATTTACTATGTACCAGAAGAGTAACTCAAGATAATCAAGGTAAAAGAACAGCTGGTGTAGACAAGATTAAATTGTTGTCTCCAGCCCAAAGAATGGATATGGTTAGTAATCTGAATGATGGGATTGAGAGGCATTGGAGTCCTGTTAGACAGAAATTGCTAAACGGTAAGATTAGGACTTTAGGCATACCAACCATTGAAGATAGAATTTATCAAGCCAAATTAAAAGGTATTATTGAGCCATGTTATGAAACTATTGCAGAACCTAATTCTTACGGGTTTAGGCCTATGAGAAGTACAAAGGATGCAATAGAACAAATATTTATCTCAATAGGTAAAAAATCAGATGCATGGATATTGGAAGGGGATTTGAAAGGATTCTTTGACAATATAAAAACAGAAGCTATAACTAGTAATATCGTCATAAAAGATGATAAGGAAATTATAAGCACTGTTAATAATTTGGTGAAAAGTGGAGCTATGACAGTAAATAATGAATTAGTTGAAACGGATATTGGTACACCACAAGGTGGTATAATCAGCCCGTTACTAGCTAATATTGCATTTACTGGTATGGAAACAATGATAAAGGATTGGGCTTGGGATAATAGGAAAAGAACTGGACAAAGATTACGAAATCCAGTTCAAGTAGTAGTCTATGCTGATGATTTTGTAGTAATTGCCAAACAAAGGTGGATAATTGAAGAGCTTAAAGAAGTAATTAGTACATGGTGTATGGAAAAGATGGGAGTGGAACTAAGTAGTGAGAAAACTCGCATAACTAACATATACGATGGTTTTGATTTCTTAGGATGTAATATTAGGAAATACAGAATTAATGATACTAAGATTAAGACTTTAATTAAACCATCAAAGGATTCTATAAAGTCCATTAAAGCAAAAATTAAGGATATATGTAAGTCACATTGTGGTGTATCACAAGATGTATTGATAGGACATCTAAATCCTGTTATAAGAGGGTGGTCAAACTATCATAGTGGGTGCGTGGCAAAAGAAATATTTGCATCGCTTGATAACTATATATTCGAAAGATTGTGGAAATGGGCTTCTAAGAGACATAGCAGTAAAGGTAAGGTATGGATTAAAAATAAATACTGGCAAAAATTAGGTAATAGAAATGGAGTTTTCAAAACTGATAACTATAATCTGTACAATCTTGCTAGCACAAAAATAATAAGACATATCAAAATCAAAAGCGAGCATCACATTTTTGATGGTCAAGTAGAATATTGGAACAAACGAATGTTTCATAACATGAATGGCAAGAAAACTAGGAAACAAGTTTGTTTAATCAAACAAAAGTTTATTTGCAATCATTGTAAACAAATGTTCAAGCATGATTCCATAATGGAACTTGATCATATTATGCCTAAAAGTTGTGGTGGAAACGAACAAAGTACAAACTTGCAAGTGTTGCATCGTCACTGCCATGATATCAAAACCCGTGATGACAGAAGTCTCACGCAAGGCCTGAAACCTGGATTAGAAGTGTCGCAAAAGTTGGTAAAACAACTCTATATAGAGAGGAGCGGTATGAGGTGAAAATCTCACGTACCGTTTTGAAGACGAGTTTGACAGGGAGACTTGTCAAGCTTAGTTTAACTATTCCATATTGTTCCTAACGTCTACGTTGTGAACACACTGCCAATCTGCTTCGTCATTACAAGCATTCAATAAAAAATAATCACTGATACAACCAAACTCGTAGCAACGAAATTAATTTATCCATATTAATAGGTTTAGACAAGTAATCATTAGCACCAGCTTCTATACATTTGGTTTTATCACCTTTCATAGCTTTAGCGGTCAAGGCTATAATTGGCAATTTATTAAATTTTGGTTGTTGTCTAATTTTTTGCATTGCTTCATAACCATCCATTTCTGGCATCATGATATCCATAAGCACAATATCCATATTTGGATTTTCCTGTAACTTTTCCAAAGCTTCTATCCCATTTTTAGCAACTGTAACTTGCATATTGCTTTCTTCTAGTACCAACAATAAAGCGTAAGTATTACGAGTATCATCATCAACTAACAATACTCTTTTATTGTCTAAAATTAGTTGTTTATCGTGGATCATGTGCAACATGCTACGCTTTTCTTTGGATAAATTAGTTTCCAATTGATGCAAAAATAACGTTGCTTCATCTAATAATCGGGCTGGAGAATTAACTGATTTTATCGTCATATTTTCGCTGCAATGTTGCAATAACAATTCTTCATCTTTAGTTAACTCATGATCTGCATAAACTATAATTGGTATTTGAGATAAATTATCAGTTTGGCACATTTGCTCTAATTTTTGTATAGCAATTCCCGAATAGTAGTGACCCAAAATTAAAGACAATGTATAAAGTAATTACGAGCATCAGAAGAAGTGATAATATTAAGAGAATCAGCAATAGCCAGATATAAATGTTCCTTATCAAAAATAGGAATTTTTT
>DAOUSL010000243.1 GCA_030627235.1 Thioploca sp. | reverse complement strand
GATGCAATGGCAACAGCCATGATTTTTCAGAGAATTGCTACCCGTATGTTAGTTTCCAACCAACATGTATCTGATTTAATTAAAACTCAATTTGAAGTAGGAAATTTTTAATATATAAATGTCTTAATTAGATATAAAAATCACTTCAAATTATTGAATATGATAATTATTTCTAAATTAATTACACTTAAGGTTTCAACCTCGAAGAGGTTAAATGTGAATAGCCACCGATGAAATCGGTGGAACTTTTAAGATTTATATACGAAGCATCATACACCATAATTAAATTTATGGAATGTAGATACTTACCGAATAATTCTTTCAATCAGTGTATGACGTTCTGCTTATACACTATAGGAATAGTATGTGTATTATATACGGCTTACGAATTCCTTTTAATTCCAATTAACCTATGAGTTTTTAATTATTTACAATACCAAGCAATCCCTTCGATATCTGTGTAAGGAGTATTTACTGGTAATGGGATACTGTCTTGCACGGAACAATTTTTAATATTAAATGAATGGATTTTAGTGTCTTTAGGATTGTGTAATCCAAATAATAATGAGCCATCTTCTAACATATCTAAGGCTTCAACTTGAGAAGGAAAATTATTGCAAGTTTTTTCCACTATGCCATTTGTGTAGCTATATAAGGCTTTGCCAGCAGAACCATATAATGTTTCACCAGAATTATCCCAAGTTAGTCCTTCAACTTTGGCTCTGGAAGTTGTTATTTCAGTTACTAGACATTGTTCTATATCAACGGTGAATAATCCTTCTGCATCGGCCCAAACCCATAGTTTATAATCTGTTGGATGGAAAGACATAGCCGATACTTCTCCTAAGCCAGTATTACAGATTGAAGTTAAACTACCATTGGCTTTATCCACTTGATAAATATGTCCGTTAGGTAAACCCTTTGCTTGATCATCTCCAGAAGAAACGTATATCTCTTTAGTTTCTGGATGGATTGCCATGCCTTCAAGATCATGTCCAAAGTGGGTAGTTCCTAAAGCTTGCACTGTGAAATTGTCTTCCGGATTTATGGTAAATAGTTGGGAGTCATTTAAGCCTTCATCGTGGATTGCGTAGACTAGACAAGATGGTTGTGGACAAGGAGTTTGGTATTTTAACTGAGTTTCTAATTTTGGAAAAGTTTCAAATAACTCTGAGCCAGAATCAGAAATAGTTAGATGGTTATTATTAGTACTTAACTCAAAACCATTATATATAATACCTGCCCTATTTACTGCTTTACGAAATAAATTAACAAATGAAAGAGGTATATTTCCACATAGTTCGTTATTAGATAAATTTAAACGATATAGTTTAGGTAAATTACCTAAAGATTCTAAAATATTACCGCTTAATTTATTATTGTTGATGTAAAGATAAACCAAGCTAGTTAGGTTTCCAAAAGAATCAGGAATGTTGCCTGTAAGTTGGTTAAATCCAAGATTAAGATTGCTTAATTTATTTAGCTTACCAAATGAAGAAGGTATATTTCCTATAAATTGGTTATAACCCATTTGCAATGTTCGTAAATTAACTAGATTACCAATAAAGCTAGGTATTTCGCCACTAAGTTGATTTTTATATAAATAAAGAGTTTGTATTTTAGTCAAATTTTCAAAAGAATTTGGAATAATTCCAGTTAACTGGTTGTCATTTAGTGTAAGCGATAGCAAGTTGGTTAAATTGCCAAGTGATTCTGTAATATTACCACTAAAAAGATTATTTCCAAGACCAAGACCTTGTAATGTAGTTAGATTTCCTAAAGAATTAGGAATTTTTCCGGGAATTTGATTCTTACTTAAAGCTAATCGTAATAAACTATTTAAATTCCAGTTTCCCATATCTTCAGGAATGCTAGTTAACTTATTACCGCTTAAGTATAACTCTACTAGTTTAGATAAATTAGTAAAAGTATCAGGAATAGTTCCTACAAGTTGATTATTATGCAAATAAAGACTAATTAGGTTATTTAAGTTACCAAGTGAATCAGGAATGGTTCCTTCAAGTTTATTGTTACGAAGAGAAAGTCGTTGTAACTTAGATAAATTTCCTAAAGAATTAGGAATATTTCCTACTAATTTATTTATATCTAAATATAGATTTAATAAATTACTAAGATTCCCCAAGGAACTAGGAATATTACCTTCAAATTGGTTATAGCCTAAATTTAAGGTTTTTAATTTACTTAAATTTCCTAAAAAATCAGGTATTAAAGCTGTTAATTTATTAGAAGATAATGATAAGTTAATCAAATTAGTTAAATTTACAAAGGAAGTAGGAATATTTCCTGTCAACTGATTGCTATTTAAGTATAATTTTTGCAAATTACTCAAATTGCCTAAAGATTCTGGAATAGTTCCAATAAATTTATTAGCACCAAGATGTAAATATTGCAAACCGCTTAAATTTCCCAACGATTCTGGAATAGAACCGGTAAATTGGTTGGTATTAAGTCCTAATGTCAACAAACTATTAAAATTCCAATTGCCCAATGATTCTGGTAAATCAGTTAATTTATTCACACCTAAATGTAATATTTCTAAATTATTCAGATTGCCTAAAGATTCTGGAATAGTTCCAGTTAATTGATTACTATTTAAATAAAGTTGAGTTAAATTACTTAAATTTCCAAGAAATTCTGGTATTTCACTATTTAATTTATTACCAGATAACCAAAGTATTTGCAAATTTTGTAAATTTTCAAAAGAATTTGGGATAAAACCAGTTAATTGGTTTGAAGTCAAACGTAAATCTATTAAATTATTCAGATTTCCAAGTGATTCGGGGATAGTTCCATTAAGAAGATTATAATGTAAATTTAGCCCAACCACATTCCCAGCACTACAAGAAACTCCACGCCAACTACAAGGCGTATTAGTTACTTTCCAATCAGAATTAATCCTCCAATTCTCACCGTCAGTACCATAATACAAATCAACCAAAGCCTCACATTCAGTTACCGGAATTTCCGTAACTACAGAACAATCAGTTGCCGCCTGTGCTATTGGCATCAACATAAACAGTAAAATGTATAAATAATATTTGTTTAACATAAAAATAATCCTTTTTAGATTCAGTCTTAAATAACAACATTTAATCTAAAAAAAGTCAAGGAAAAATTAACAACTATTAAATAAAATATTTTAATATAAGGTATAATTTTTTAAAAATATAATCACACATATTTCAATTAATTAACCGCTGCATCAACATCTACCGTAACTAAGCGTGAAACTCCTGCTTCCTGCATAGTAACACCTATATAATTGATCGTTTATTTCCATGGTAATCTTATTGTGAAATAAAAATAATTTGAACAGGCATCAGTTGTTAGTCGTGATATTGGCGATATAAATATTTTTGGAAGTGCATTATATTATATTGGTAGCATTTACCACATTTGGAATCAATATCCAAAAGCCTTAGAATACTACAAACGAGCTTTGTTTTTTAAACAGGTAATTGGCAACAAACTTGAAGAAGGAGCATGTTTAATTGATATTGCTAAGGTTTATAACATGTTAGGACAATATAAACAAGCTTTAGACTATTATCAGCAATCTTTACAAATTATGCATGATATGAAAAGCCAATATGGAGAAGGAATTGCCTTACATGATATTGGTGTAGTATATGGAGCATTAGGTAAATATTTAAAATCTTTAGATTATTTACAAGAATCCTTAAAAATCAGAACTGATATTAAACATAAAAATGGTATTGGGCAAACCTTAAACAATATTGGTAATGTTTATCTATCACGGAAATAATATCAAACAGCATTAGAATATTATCAACAAGGTTTAGATATTTTTCGTGAAATTAAAAGCAAACATTATGAAACAATGGCTTTAGGTAATATTGGTGCAACTTACTTAAAATTAGAGAAAACTCAAAAAGCTTTAGATTATTTACAACAAGCTTTGATTCTTGATAAGGAACTTGATGATGAAGTAGGAATTGGTGAAGATTTAATGAATATTGGTACAGTTTATTATATACTTAAACAATATACAACTGCTTTAGATTACTTTCAAAAGTCTTTGAAAATTATGCGTGAAGTTGGTAACAAACAGGGAGAAGCAAAAAGTCTTGAGAATATTGCTGTTATTTACCAAAGTTTAGGTCAACATCAAAAATACTCAAGTTATTATAAACAGGCTTTGACAATCTATCAAGAAATTGATAGTCCACATGAAATGGAAAAAGAATTGGTAGTGTTATAGATGTAATGCCAAGATAAATTATATTAAGAAAAACATTTATTATAATGATGAATAAAAGAATCCCTACCCAAATTGCTCCAAATATGGTTT
>DAOUSL010000046.1 GCA_030627235.1 Thioploca sp. | reverse complement strand
TTGCAATTTAAACCTGATTATCACTATGCTTGGAATGGTTACGGAGCTTCACTTCATTATTTAGGCCGTTATGAAGAAGCAATAGCAAGTTATGATAAAGCTTTGGAATTTAAGCCTGATAGTAAGAGATATTTGAAAAATCGCCAATTGGCAGTAGACAAGTTAAAAGAAAAATAATGTCTGAATCATGATTTTCAGGATTTAAGGATTTCCAGGATTAAAAACCAAAAGACCTAAAATTTAGTGCTGTTATCCTGTGAATCCTTAAATCCTGAAAATCATGATTCAGACAAAAAAGAATTAACAGACCAAAAATCTAAATTGTGTTATTCTGTCAATTTTAAAATCCTGAAAATTCTGATTCAGACAATTTACAAATCCTGATTCAAACAATACAAGATAAAAAACTACCATGACTCCACATAAAATACCCATAACCATCGGCATTACCGGCCACCGTGACTTACGGGCAGAAGACAAAGAAATTCTAAGCAAATCAGTCCGTAAAATATTTCACCTACTACACCAAAGTTACCCAGATTCACCACTACAACTCTTCTCCCCACTAGCAGAAGGAGCCGACCGATTAGTAGCAACAATAGCCTTAGAAGAAAATATCCAACTATTAGTTCCGCTACCAATGGCAAAAGAACTATACCAAACCGACTTTCAAACCCCAGAATCAAAAAAAGAATTTACCGAATTATTAAACCAAGCCACTCAAGTATTTGAATTATCAGTATTAGAACCTGACAAAGATATCAGCGAACATGGAAAAGACCGCACCAGACAATATGCATTAGCTGGAGCCTATGTTGCCCACCATAGCCATATCCTATTAGCACTGTGGGACGGCATAGAATTAAACAAAACTGCTGGCACTTCGGAAGTAGTCCAATTTAAACTAACCGGCGATATGAAAGACCTACCCGAACGTTATAAACCCCAACATGGCCCCTTAGACATATCCGACACCGGACCAGTATTTCATATAATAACCAGCCGGCTAGAAGGTAAACCACTAGATACAGCAGGAGAAATCCGAATATTATTACCAAATTCTGAACAAACTGTTGAACTAAAAGACTGGCAATCAATCGAATTAGAAGCTATCAACCGTTTTAACCAAGACTCTGAAACATATAGTCATAAATTAGAAAAATCCATCAAAAATGGCCAAAGCCATCTATTATCAGAAAGATTATCCCAAAAACTATTTGATTTATCACCAGCTTTTCAAACAATGTTAGGTGTTTATAGCACCGCAAATGCTTTAGCCCGTCATTTCCAATCTCGTTCTCAACTATTTACCAAACTAGTACTAATATTAGCCTCTAGTATGGTAGCTTGCTATGGTTGGTACACTAGCATCGACTCAAATTTAATGACTTTAGTTAGTTACTTGGTCTTATTTATTGCAGCTGCTGGAATTTTTCATTTTGTCAAATCACAACATTATAACAATAAAAGCTTAGATTATCGTGCATTAGCAGAAGGATTACGAGTACAAATTTTTTGGCATTTAGGTGGCTTAATTAATTCCGTAGCAGATCATTACTTGCGTAAACAACGTGGTGAACTAGTTTGGATTAGAAGTGCAATTCGAGCTGTCAATCTTTATGATTGGGTGGAAAATGTTGATAGCATTGATAGTGTATATTCCCATTGGGTAGAACATCAATATAACTGGTTTTCCAAAAATGCTCCTAAAAATTATCTCCACGCTAAAAAAATGCGGTTTCTTATTAATAAATTATTCCTGTTAGGCGGTATTTTAGTCATAGTAATGTTATTAGGCCAGTTTACCGGTATTCTGCAATCAGGTTCTATATGGCAACAAACTCTAATTTTACTTATTGCATTAATTCCAGCTACAGGAGCATTATTACATCACTATACCGAAAAAATGGCTTTTGAAGAACATGCAAAACAATACGAACGCATGGCAGTTATTTTTGCTAGAGCCAACAAAGCATTAAAAGAAATTATTGATAAATCAAACAAAGCCGATCCAGAATTAAATTATAAAGTTCAAAAAAGATTACTCGAATTAGGCAAAGAAGCATTAGAAGAAAATGGAGATTGGGTATTATTACACCGCAAAAAACCTTTGGAATTATCGGATAATAAGGATATGTTTATTTAATTGATATTAGCTTCCTTAATTCCCAAGCTAAAGTGATTTAATTTGGCAAGATTTATTTCATAATATCCTTAGGTCAATGCCATTAAGTTAAGCAATTTTTTTCGGAGTTCAAAGCAAAGCTTTGGTGTTATTAGCTTACAAATTATATATTTACAAAGCTACGCTTTGGACTCCAAAAATATTATTTCCTTAACTTAATGGCAGTGCTGTATTTAGGTGGGAATAATCTACTCAAACTTTTACAAATTCCTCACCTAATTACAGGACAATCTTATAAAATATACTGACTTAAATCTTCATTATTAACCAAATCATTCAAATGTTTATTGACATAATCAACATCGATAACTATAGATTCACCAGGTTTTTCTGGAGCATCAAACGAAATTTCTTCTAATAAACATTCAAGCACAGTATGCAAACGTCTAGCTCCAATATTCTCAGTTCTTTCATTGACTTGCCATGCCATTTCGGCAATTCGTTCAATACCTTCTGGAGTAAATTTAATTTCTAAATCTTCTGTTTGCATTAATGCTACATATTGCTCAGTCAAAGAAGCATCTGGTTCAGTTAAAATTCGGACAAAATCCTTAGCATCAAGAGCATTTAATTCCACTCTAATAGGTAAACGTCCTTGTAATTCTGGAATCAAATCAGATGGTTTAGATAAATGAAAAGCTCCTGAAGCAATGAATAATATATGATCAGTTTTGACTATCCCATGTTTGGTAGTGATAGAGCTACCTTCAACCAAAGGCAATAAATCACGTTGCACACCTTCACGAGATACGTCAGCTCCACCAGCTAATTCAGCTCGTTTAGTAACTTTATCTATTTCATCAATAAAAACAATGCCATTTTGCTCAACTAATTCCAATGCCTGATTTTTTAAATCATCTTCATTAACCATTGAAGCTGCCTCTTCTTCTTTAAGCAACTTCATCGCTTCTTTAACTTTCATCTTCCGAGTTTTAGTACGATCCCCAGCTATATTTTGAAACATACCTTGCAATTGGCTAGTCATTTCTTCCATACCAGGAGGAGCCATAATTTCAACTCCAATGCGAGTTTCATTTAATTCAATTTCAATTTCCTTATCATCTAGCTTACCTTCTCGCAATCTCTTTCTAAATGTTTGTCGAGTTGAAGATTGCTTCTTTTCCTGCTCATCTTCATCTCTTGGTGGAGGAATCAAAATATCTAAAATTCTTTCTTCAGCAGAATCTAATGCTAGATTTTCAACTTCAACCATGGCAGTTTCACGAGTCATTTTAACCGCCATATCAACTAAATCTCTAATAATTGACTCTACATCACGACCAACATAACCAACCTCAGTGAATTTAGTAGCTTCTACTTTAATAAAAGGAGCTCCAGATAAGTTAGCTAATCGTCTAGCAATTTCAGTTTTACCTACTCCTGTTGGTCCAATCATTAAAATATTTTTAGGAGTAACTTCATTACGTAAATTTGGTTCTAATTGCATTCGCCGCCAACGGTTGCGTAGTGCAATAGATACTGCCCGTTTAGCAGCGTTTTGACCAATAATATGTTTGTCTAACTCGCTAACAATTTCTTTAGGGGTCATGTTACTGCTGCCTCAAATCCAGGGTTTCAATAGTTAAATTATGATTGGTGTAGATACAAATATCAGCCGCAATATGTAATGATTTTTCAACAATTTCAGTGGCACTTAAAGTAGTATTGTCTAACATTGCTCGTGCCGCTGATTGGGCATAAGCTCCGCCAGAACCTATTGCCATTAAATAATCTTCTGGTTCAATTACATCACCAGTACCAGAAATTGTTAAAGAAGCAGTTTGGTCAGCTACTATCAATAATGCTTCTAAACGTCTCAACATACGGTCAGTACGCCAATCTTTAGCCAATTCAACCGCAGATCGAGTTAAATGACCTTGATGTTTTTCTAATTTACCTTCAAAACGTTCAAATAAAGTGAAAGCATCAGCTGTACTACCAGCGAATCCAGCAATTACTTTATTATGGTATAAACGTCGAACCTTACGAGCATTATGTTTCATTACAGTATTGCCGAAAGAAACCTGTCCATCCCCGCCTATCACTACTTGTCCATCACGACGTACTGATAGAATGGTAGTACCTCTAATTTGTTCCATTATTAACCTATTTTAAATGCTTAGTAATTAATTTTAAAAAATTTTGATATATAGCATTGATGCTTAATTTAATCATTTCCTTCTAAAAGTTTCAGTATTTTTTTTGCTTCTTTTATTGCATGTATTTCTGGATATCTCCATGCTTCAAGTATGTCAAAAAAAATATTGCCAAATTTAAACATAACAATAGGAACTGATATTAATATAAATCCGCCAAAAAAATTATTTACTAGTTGATTGTCTAATAAAATATAACTGATTATATAAGCTGTAAAACAATATATTCCAATAATCCCTATCGTTCGAATACCAATAGACCAAAAAATATTTTTGCTAGTTTTATTTACTTTACTAATTAATTCTTGATTAAAATCTAAACCATCATTAAGTTTACTTAATTTCTTTAAATATTCATTACCTTCATTTTTTAAGTTTTGTAATTCTTGCAATTCTTCATTACATACTGTAGCTTCTAACCATTTTTTAATTATTTTTGAATTTTTTATTGTATTTATATGAACCCCAAAACATCCGCTTAACAAGCATTCAATTTTATCTTCTATTTCTTTTTTATCCATATCTACAAAACCTAACTAATCTTAATAATATCTTGATTTTCATTCTAAGGTTAAAACTTAAAATATCAATGATAGTGAAACTTGCCAACCATTTGTCTGAGATATAAATTGATCAGTAACTCCAATATTTGGAATCGCTATTAATATATCATCTAAATAAATCAGTGGGATAAATGGACGTTGCCAAGCAGGAATTTGGGCTGTTTGTAATAGCTTTTTTACAGATTGTTTATGATTATGTAATTGAAAAAATTCCCCATTTTTACGAAATCGAATTTGTAAAGTAGTTTCTAACGGCAAATCTAACCCACCAGATTGTGTTTTTTGAACCCTGAGTTGACCAAATGGCAAATTTATAGGATTTGGAAATAACCAAGTTATAGTATCTGTAGGAACTGATGGTAAATTTGGCATTGCAAATAAATGTTGTTTATAACGCCGAACTTCGCCACCTTGCCAACTAACTAAAGGTTGTCGTTCTGGTCTAGCGGTTAACATATCATCGATAATATGTTGTAACTGTGCTGCTGATGGTATAGTTAAATTAAGTTGTTTTAGCCAAAATCTTAATAAGTTACGTTGACGTATTGGTTCAATATTAACTAAACTTGGTATCAATAATTGATTAGGTTCTTTGCTTACACATGACTGTAAATCTTGCTCTGCTAATATTTTAATTAATTTGTCTGCTTCTGCTTGATTATTAGCTACTCGACTTAATATTTTATTAATACTATCCCAACGTTGCTTTAATATAGGTATAATTTCATGGCGTAAAAAATTGCGGTCAAATCTAGTATCAGCATTACTATCATCTTCTATCCATTGCAAATATTTAGCATATTCAAATAACTGATCGTGGCTATAATTTAATAGTGGACGTACCAACCAACCAATTCCTAATTGGCTTTTCTCTGGCATGGCAGCTAAACCAGCAACTCCTGCTCCACGTAATAATTGCAATAATACGGTTTCAGTTTGATCATCAGCATGTTGAGCTGTCAATACTACATCATCGATTTCCAACAATTTAGCTATAGCTTTATAACGAGCTGTCCTAGCACAAGCTTCTAAACTTTCTCTAGGCTTATGATTAATTTGTACTTGTATAATTTCACATGTTACGGCTAGTTCTGCACAAATATGTTGACAATGTTTAGCCCATTTATCGGCTTGAGGATTTAAATTATGATTAATATGGACAGTGCGTAATTTGAACTTAAAAGAATCTCTCAGTTGAGCCATTGCGTGTAATAATACATGTGAATCCATACCACCACTATATGCAATCCAAAAGGTTTTACCAGAAGGATAAGAATGTATAATATTAGAAAGGTGAGAACTTAAATTAATCATTGCTTGAAATAATGCTGGGGTTAAATTAGGAAATTATTTAACATTATAACAATATATTATAATATATGACTAGTTTTTTTACATAAATATCTTTGGATCAGTTACTAAACCATATTAGACATCTTTCCTAAATAACGAAAGTAATATTGTATTAACTGACTTTATGTAGGATGTAATAAGTTTACGAATTACATCTTGATGCAATTCATTCTTCATTGCATCCTACATTTATATACCATTTGATTGTTTCGGGAATGGAGCATAGCGTATTTCCCGAAACCTTAAGTAATATCAGAATAATAAATATTAACCAGTAGTTAAAACTCGATAAATATCAGCTACTTTAAGTGGTAATTGATGAACTTTATCCACCACTGTATAATTTACCAAACCATAAAGATGGGGTAAGTAATCTGGACCTTCTTTATCCAAAGTAATACAAAATGGATGAATACCTTGATGTTTTGATTCTATTAAAGCCTGTCTAGTATCTTCAATTCCATATTTGCCTCGGTAATAATTATCAAAATCATCTGGTTTACCGTCTGACATGGTAATCAATAATCTGGTTTTAGCTTCTACTTTGGACAACAATCTATTAGCATAACGAATCGCAACTCCCATTCTGGTATAATCCTTGGCACTTATACCGCTAATTCTATGTTTTACCTTATCATCATAGCTATCTTCGATAGTTTTAATTGGATAAATTTCACATTTAGTTCTGGTCATGCCGGAAAAACCATAGATTCCATAACGGTCTCCTAAAGTTTCCAAGGCTTCACATAATAAAATTAACGACTCTCTTTCAGCTCGATTGATCCAACCTTTGGTTGAACCGCTCATATCTACTAGAAAAATAACCACTACATCTCGATCAATTTTCCGAATTCGAGTGAATACATGTTGACTCATTTCCATACCACTAGCAGCATCAGTAAATGCTGAGATTAAATTATCAATATCAATGTCATCGCCATATAGCTGTCGTTTAAGGCGTTTTTCACCACTGCGGAAAATTTCAAAACTACGACGTAAATGATGGATTAAAGATCGATATTTAATTAAAGTTTGTTGTACAAAATCATCATCTTTAGGTGTTATGGCTACTTCTCTTAAAGTACACCAATTTTTATGATAACTCAGCCGTCTATAATTCCATTCATCATAAGTGCCATTATTAGTATAATCATCTTGATTGCCAGTTCGTTTACTATCATAATTACCTTCACCAGCTGCTTCTAACCATTCTGGAGGAATATGACCCAAATCCTGAGCAATGGAATTTAAATTTTGTTGCAATTCTGGTGGAGCGAATATTGGTTGCTCATTGATGCACAATTGGACTTGTTGTTGATTGACTTCAGCGGTAAATTTGGTTTTTTTAGTAAATAATTGTTGTAATGGCTGGCGTTTTAATTCTATTAATAAATTGATTAAATTTTGCTGTTCTTTTTGTAAGCGTTGTTGCCGAACTTTTGTGACTTGAGCTGGAACTAAAATTCCTTGATAACAAAATTTAGCTGGTAATGGTTGTAAATAGACTTGTTCCAATAGAATTAAGCTATCTTGCACTGAAGCATTCACTAACTTTAGCTTCTCATGACATTTCTGCCAAATTTTAGATAGTGAAGGAACTGGTTGTATAGCTTGCATTTCTCTATATAAACCAGGTAAATCTCTAGCAATACAAGCATTCAAACGTAGGGTTTCTAAACTATGAAAACAGCTAATTGCTTTATCTTGATCTGTAAATTCGCTGAATTCCAAATCTATTGTAAAACTTCCATACCAAGTTTGAGCCCATAAATGTGCTACTATCGCTTTATACAGATGGAAATTTTCTTCTTTGGTGGCAAAAATATCTAGGGCATTAGGTAAAAATAAAGTTTCAGTATCAGTGTAAGTTTCCGTACCTTCATTGCATAATAAAACTCTACCAGATAGACCGTTAACAAATCGAGTTAATACTAATTCTACTTCAGACAGAAAGATTCCATACTGTTGAATATGTAGAAATTTTTCATATTTATTGATATTTTTAATTGCTTTGAGCGTAACTCCAATACCACTGGTATCGTAAATATCCATGAAATATACTATCCAGTTCTTAATACCTTCCTCTCCCAAACGAGATAATGCTAGAACCGCATTTAATACAAACTCATAAGCGATAACTTCATTAATTGCTGCAACTCGATTAATACAAGTTATCAACAAATCCTGTTCCGAACGTTGCAAACTAGCAAATTGCCGAGCAGGTTCTGTTAACGATCCTCCCATAAATGGCATATCAAACTGCTTATCTTCCAAACAATCCAATAAAATTTCTTCCAACTCAATAGTAGTGAACGGTAGCATATTAGAATAGTGAAGCTAGTAATTCATTGATAGCTCTAATCATTTCTGGATCATCTGTTAAAGCTTGAGTGATGGCGTTATGACAAGCATCAATTGGACTAATACCAGTAGAAATTAATTTGCCAGTATGTACCAATAATCGAGTACTCGCCCCTTCTTCCAAGCCATTGCTTTTTAAGTTGCGGGTCATGATAGCAAATTTGACTAATTTACTTGCTATTTCTACGGTTAATTTAGTTTCAGTAATAATTATTTGAGTTTCTATTTCTGGTTTTGGATAGTTAAATTCTAAAGCTACGAATCTTTGTCGAGTGGATGGTTTTAAATCTTTTAGGATTGATTGATAGCCAGGATTATAGGAAATTACTAATGAAAAATTGCTATCTGCTTCAATTAGTTCACCTAATTTTTCAATTGGTAATAATCTTCTTTCATCAGCAAGTGGATGGATTACTACGGTAGTATCTTTGCGAGCTTCTACTATTTCGTCTAAATAACAAATAGTTCCATGTCTTACTGCCATCGTTAATGGCCCATCTACCCAAACTGTATTACCACCATTCAGTAGAAAACGTCCAACTAAATCAGAGGCTGTTAAATCATCATGACAAGATACGGTAATTAAAGGTAATTTTAGCTTCCATGCCATATATTCCATAAACCGAGTTTTACCACAACCGGTTGGGCCTTTAAGTAAAATTGGAAGTTTATTTTGCCAAGCTGCGGTAAAGATTTCTATTTCATTACTAACAGAAGCATAATATGGTTGTTGTTTTATATAGTATTTTTGTGGTTTTAGTACACGCATGGTTTGAATTAGTTATATGTATAATCAATGATAACATAACTTTAGTATTTCTTTGTAGCATAACTTATTCTACTAATAATTTAGATTTTATGGAAATCCTTAATTAACTTCAATAGCAACTGTTTATAGCTTTTTTAATTTAATAATATTTTTAATACAGGACAAAAAATTTGTAGGCTCGGTAGAATTACAACGAAATCCAAAATTTTAGTAAATAATATAAAGATTTTGCTGGGTTTAATTTCGTTCTACCCAGCCTAGATTTAAATAATTGAAAATTAATGATTTATATTTTTTATATACAAAAAAAAGCATAATAAAAAAGTAAAATCATGAATACAAAATATACATTATTACAAATGTTTTTATTGTTTAATATTTTTAATAAATCGATTTTTAATATATACTATATAATTTACTTATTTATAGATATTTTTTTTCTATTTGATTCTAAGGCATAGTTTGCTTCAAAATACTATTTAACTTTAGGAATACAACCTGTGATAAAATCACGTGTCTTCTTAAATGTTATGTTTTAAAAAACGGAGTTCAAACTTTAGTTTGATAGCTTGGATTTCAATATTTTGATTGTAGTTAAAAATTTTGTTTACAATTCATTAAGAATGTTACTAAGTTTTATTAAAAGTATATTCTAAAATAAACTTAGAAACTCGATAATTTCAACCTTTCTTTTAAGGATAAAATACATGAAACAATCGTTATTTTCAGTGCGAGAGTTTGGCAAAACATTTATCGCATTACTTGTAGTTATCTCATTTGCTATTTTGAGCAGTTCAGGAGTATTTGCTGCTGACAAAGCTAAATTGCTAAAACCTTTTAAAAATCTAAGTAAAGAAAGTGCTAATTGTGCATCTTGCCATAAAAAAGAAAATCCTAGTATTTACCAACAATGGGGAAATTCCAAGCATTATGGTGCTAATGTAGGTTGTTATGAATGTCATAAAGCTGACGTTAACGATCCTGATGTAATTAGACACAAAGACTTTTTGATTTCAGTAATTGTATCGCCTAAAGATTGTGGCGAGTGCCATAATGAAGAAGCTCGTCAGTTCGCTAAAAGCCATCATGCTAAAGCAGGTGACATTCTTGGTTCATTGGATAATGTGTTAGCTGAAGTTGTTGAAGGCGCCCCAAGTTTTGATGGTCATTCCCCAGTTAATGTAAGCGGTTGTAGTCAATGTCATGGTTCTAAGGTTGAAGTTTTGCCTAATGGTGATCTCCATCCTGCCACTTGGCCAAATACTGGTATCGGTCGGATAAATCCTGATGGTTCTAAGGGAGCATGTAATGCATGTCATCAACGGCATCAATTTTCGGTTGAACAAGTACGTCAACCAGAAGCTTGTGGTTATTGTCATTTAGGTCCTGATCATCCACAAAAAGAAATTTATGAAGAATCTAAACATGGTATTAGCTTCTATGCCAATAAAGATAAAATGGCTCTTAGTTCACCAAAATGGGTAGCTGGTGAAGATTATGAGGCTGCTCCAACTTGTGCAACCTGTCATATGTCAGCGACCACTGAAATGCCAGTCACTCATGATCTTGGGGATCGGATTAGTTGGAATTTGCGGGCTCCAATATCTCAGAAAATTGATGCTAAAGCATTGGCTAAGGGTGAGAAAGTTAAACCTTGGTTATTACGCCGTAAGGACATGAAATCAGTATGTCGTTCTTGCCATAGTGGTAATTTAGTCAATAATTTTTATGAGCAGTTTGATGGAGTTGTGAATTTATATAATGATAAATTTGCTAAACCTGGAGCTAAGATTATGAAAGCTCTAAACGAGAACAAACTTATTTCCAAAGATGTCTCGTTTGATGATGAGGTTGAATGGACTTGGTTTGAACTTTGGCATCATCAAGGTCGTAGAGCTAGACATGGTGCAGCTATGCAGGCTCCAGATTTTGTGCAATGGGAAGGTATGTATGAAGTAGCTAAGTTATTTTATACCGAGTTCGTGCCTCAAGTTAGGGAATTAATTGCTGAAGCTGCCAAAGAAGGTAATAAAGCTGGTGCTGATGCAGTGCAGAAAGTACTGGATGAAATTTTAGCTTCTGAAGAACACAAATGGTTCAATGGTCATTCTGTGAAAGCTAAACATACTGCTGCTCCTAAATAATTTAAAGAGCATTATTCATAGAAAAGTAATTAATTCTTAATGCTATAATTCTTAATTCTTAATGAAATTCAAAAGCTTGATTTAGGTTTCAATTAAGCATTCATAATTACTTTTTCATTTCTCGTTCCCACGCTCTGCGTGGGAATGCCTACCATGACGCTCCAGCGTCATTCTTTTTATAAGGATTAAAATATGATGAAATTTCCCCGTTTTATTGCGGGAAAGCTTCTACTACTGCTGATGTTGTTTTCTATAACAGCTCAAGCAGAACTCTCTGAAGAATATCGTAAAAGCCTTACTGAACCTCATTTAGTCACTGAAGAAACTACTAATAAACAATGTCTTGAGTGTCATAACGTGGAAGGTGCGGCTGATTTTGCAGTATCAGAGTTTGATAGTGGTAGCCCCGTGCGTGAACGTTCTTTGTATATAGATGCTGATACTTTCATGGATAGCGTACACAATGAGACTAAGTGTGTAGGTTGCCATGTTGATATCAAACAAATGCCGCATAAGACTGATGTGCAGCGTTCTACTGATTGCGTAAAATGCCATGAAGAAAATATCCAACGCATGGCTGGTACTGAAAATAAAGTACTGACAAATATTAGTCATTATTTAGATTCCATTCATGCTCAACCTAATAAGGACAATCCTGAGCAAGTAAATGCAGCTTGTTGGCAATGTCATGGCAAGCATAATGTGTTTCCAATGGATGATAAGAAAGCCCAAACTTATCGATTATCTACCCCAGCAACTTGTGGTAATTGCCATGATGAGATTTTTAAGGAATATACTCAGTCGGTGCATGGTGCGGAAATAAAACGCCACGGTAATATGGATGCTGCGGTATGTAGCGATTGTCATACAGCTCATACGATTGCTTCACCAGAAGATGATCCTGTAAAAATTGCGATTACCGAAAGTTGTGGTGATTGTCATGATGAAGAGTATGATTCTTATCGGGAAACTTATCATGGTCAAATCGCTAAACTTGGTTATACTCATACCGCTAAATGCTTTGAATGTCATGAGTTTCATAAGACTCAAAGAGTTGATGATGAAAAATCTAAAGTCCATATGGATAATAGGTTAGAAACTTGTCGTGAGTGTCATGAAAATGCAACGGCTGGCTTTGCTACTTTCCAACCTCATGGTCATTCGCATGATTTTGATAAGTATCCACAAATTTGGATTGTCACCAAGTTTATGATTGCACTGTTGGTTGGTGTGTTTGCAGTATTCTGGTTACACAGTGCTTTGTGGTTCTATCGTGAATATATGGATCGGAAGACAGGTAAAGCTCATATCCATCTTGATCATCATGGTGATCCTACTGACCCAGATGCTTGTCAATATGTGGAACGATTTAGTTGGCCATGGCGATTAGCTCATTTGATATTAGCAATTGCAGTTATGGTATTGACTTTGACTGGAACGGCAGTGTTATATGCTGGAACTTTCTGGACGCCATATGTTATGAAGATGTTTGGTGGACCAGAGATTGCGGCTATCGTTCATAGAGTTGCTGCTGTAACTTTTGCTGGCATATTTTTTGGCCATTTAGTAGTAGCGTTTTATCGGATATTTGTAACTAACCGTAAGACTTTTAGATGGTTTGGACCGACTTCATTGATACCACGTTGGCAGGATATGTATGATGTGATCGCAATGGTGAAATGGTTCTTTAATAAAGGTCCACGTCCTGCATTTGATCATTGGGCTTATTTTGAGAAATTTGATTATTGGGCTCCATTCTGGGGTATGTTTATTATTGGTTTCTCTGGTTTAATGTTATGGGTTCCCAATATTTTTGCAATGTTCTTGCCAGGTTGGGTATTCAACGTAGCGACCATTGTGCATGGTGAAGAAGCGTTCTTGGCTGCGGTGTTCTTATTTACCGTCCATTTCTTTAACTGTCATTTCCGTCCTGATAAGTTCCCACAGGATACGGTGATGTTTACTGGTCGTATTACGATGGAAGAGTTTAGGGAAGAGCGTCCATTTGAATATGAGCGGTTGGTTAAAGATGGTACTTTAGAACGGTATTTAGTTGGAGCTCCATCTGCAAGAATGGCAAAATATTCTTCAATTCTCGGTGGAACATTGATTATCATAGGACTGATTTTACTGTTCTTGGTATTACAAGGACTGATTTTTGAGGTTATTTTGTAGGATAATCATTCCATCCTAGTGCCAAGGCTCTGCCTTGGTGCTTATGTTTTTGGTGGCTCTGCCACTTGAAGTAATTAAATGGCAGAGCCATTTGTAAATAAATGCCGAGACAGAGCCTCGGCACTAGTTAATTTATTTGTTTAAGGAGATTAATTAAAATGTTTATTATGAAAAATCAATTACTAAAATATATTTTTCTAATATTTGGTATATTATGTTGTTTCTCAGTGATAGCAGCAGAAAATCTTCGGCCTGATTTGAATGGATTGAGGATTAAAAGTCCATCATCAGGTTCTATTTATTTAATTGATGAAGGTCGTATTCGTGGTATTCCTAGCGGCCAAACATACAATAATTTATTTCGTGATTGGAAAGGTATAGTATCAGATATTAATATGAATAGTATTGCATCAGGACCAAGTTTATCAGAAGGTGCTATTTTAGCTAAATCTCACAATCATGCTGGAGTTTATTTAATTGACAATGGTATGAAACGTGGGATTAGTAGTCATCAAGCTATGGATAAATATCATTTTTCTTGGGAACAAATACGATCTGTTGATCAAATTTTACTAGATATTATTCCTAATGGCCCTGGTTTATAACCATGTAATATCAGCACGTAGGCTAGGTTGACGAAAGGAAACCCAGCATTTTACAAATTACATCTATTAATTAAATATTAATCATTTGCTGGGTTACGCTTCGTTAACCCAGCCTACAAAACTATATTACTTGGAATATTACTATGAAAATTTTATTGCCCACCTTACCAGGCTTTACGTGAAGCTTTTAAATATTACCCGTTCATTATGTCGTTGACAAAGTACGCTCTTAACGCTGGACTTTTTGTTAATATCTTTGGAAAAACTGCTTTCTGTGGCTATTTACGAATTAGTTCTTAATTCACATTAAAGTATTATTATCAAATTTTAAACTTATGTTAATATCAGTCCATATACCAAAAACTGGAGGAACTACATTTCGTACTTTATTGGAATTGCATTTTCAAGACAGAATCTTATTAGATTATTCTGATCGACCAATGAGAAATGGTAATTTAATACGCAATGTAAATGCATTAAAAAACATTTTAAAAACAAGAAATATAAATAATAAATATGATTGCGTTCATGGACATTTTTTACCAATTAAATATCGCAGTTTAAGTAAAAAATCTTTGGTTATTTGGTTTAGAGATCCAATTGAAAGAGTAATTTCCAGATATTATCACTGGAAGAGAAATTTTAATCCAAATGATTTTCAATTCAAACAACATATTAAGGAACCAAATATATCTATTGAAGATTTTTGTAGGATAAAACATTATCAAAACTTATATTCTAAATATCTATGGGGAATGAAACTATCAAACTTTGATTTTATTGGTATTACAGAAAATTACGAGAATAGTATTAATATATTTAAAAGTATTTATAATATTGAAATTCATACTAATTTAAATGTTATTAACAATAACCCTGATAAATGTTATACAAAATATGAAATAGATGATGAGTTAAGAGAATTAATAATTAGATATAATTCAAAAGATTGTGATATTTATAAACAAGCTCTAATAATTAATAAAAAATTAGAACATAAATATCTTAATTAGCCGTGTAATAGTTTAGGCTGAAAAGAAACCCAGCATTTTACAAAAATTACATCTATTCTATAATTAATTGCTAATCATTTGCTTGGTTACTACAAAACTATATTACTTGGAATATTACTATGAAAATTTTGTTAGTTTTAGGTGCATTTATCTCAGGTTATATATGGGCAATTATAGATTTTATATGGATTTTTATTCAAGATCATTGGATTATTTCCTCTGTAGTAACATTGTTTGTCATAATGTCTCTCATAGGAACAAAAGATGATAAAAATATTGAAATAGATAATACGGAAAATAATCCTATTAAAAATACAGAAGATAAGATACAAATTGAGAAAAAAGACAACATGGAAAAGAATTATAAACCCTTTAAAAAGAACAAAAAAGCAATTTATTTTTTTAGATTCATTTTAATTTTAGCTATATTAACATCAGTTATATCAATTTTTTTAAATATATTTTTAATTGATACTTTACCTCATGCTTTACAACAATATTTATCATCACAACAGCAAGATATTGGAAATATAAGTAATAAAGAAACTGCATTTATAATATTGTTTATGATCTTTATCACCGTTTTATTTACAATTTTTTTTATAGGTATTTGGAATTTTAAACGGTGGGCTAGAATTTTATTTGTTATATTAATAATAATTACTTTGCCGAGTATTCTAATTTCAGAAGTAAATATTACAGTTCCATTGGCATATATGTTTGAAAGTATTAGTAATGTATTATGTGGAATGTTATTAGTACTTATGTACACAGAACCAGTTAAATCTTGTTTTTCTAAGAAAAAACTTGAACAGAAATACATCAAATACTGATTAAGTTCCACCGATTTCATCGGTGGCTATTAATGTTTAATTACATTGAGGAGTTTACTCTCAAAGAGAGTTTAAATATTAATAGCCACCGATGAAATCGGTGGAACTTATTTCAATTATAGTTATCTTTCTTCAATCTGACAATCATCTTTAATAACAACATTTATTAATTCAGCATCTGGATGAATTACTGCTGGTTCTAGACAAGCTTCACCTTCTGGATCACCAGTTATAGTCCCTTCAAAAATACCGCCAATTATAATAGTATCTTTTGCTAAGGTTACATCTTGTAAAATACCTAAACCTGCATCAGTTATATGTTCTTCAATGAGAATTATTCCAGCTAATGCTCCGTCACCAGTTAATCTTTCTCCAACAAAGATAATATCCATAATCGTGCCATAATTCATGATAATACCAGTCATTTTACCGCCAATAAAGGTAGTATCTTCTGAAACTGTGGCATTTGATACTAACCCTTGGTTAATGATTGTTTTTCCAGCTAAAACTACATTGCTAATGCTACTATTTTCTGTAATGGTAACATCAGTTACAGTTTTACCTTGATAATCATCATAGATACCAGAAATAATACCAGTTGTAGGAGGTGGTGCTACAATAGGTGATTCTGTAGTTGTAGTTGGTTCATTATCAGATTCAGCTATAATATCATCTTGTTCTTCATCTCTAAATAAACTATTTTCTTGAGATTCTATTACTTCATCTGTTATTTCTAAATTATCATCAAATTCATTTTGTATTTCGTCTGGTATTACTATTTCTTCAATAAAACCATGACCAAATGCCAAGCTAATAATATTGTTTTCCACTGTAAAGTTATCAATTTGATTACCATCAATATCAAAGATACGAATTTCAGTACCATCAGGTTCAGCAGTGATAATTTTGCCATCACCTACTGCAACCAATACTCCTACATTACTAGTAAAAGCTTGGAAACTTTTTAGCAGGGTTTTATTACCATCATAAACTTCAACTAAACTACCTTTTTCAGCCATTGCAGCAACAATCTCTGCGTTACCATTTCCGTTTAAATCACCAGCATCTACATTGACACTATATGTAGTAGTTGGAATTTCTATTGGTGGTTTAGAAGTAGGTTCTTCAACTGGAATTTCTATTGGTGGTTTAGGAGTAGGTTCTTCAACTGAAATTTCTATTATTGGTTTAGGTGGTGGTGGACATGCACCTTCAGTATCACCATGACCAAGATGACCTTTAAGGGCATTTTCAGATACATTTATAACTTTACCTTTATGACAAATATCTATTTTACTTTTCTTTCCCTTACGAGTTGTACGGCTACTAGTTCGAGCAGACTCAAAAACAGGAAAACTGATACCATTAATTCTAACTTTACTATTTGAACCCTCAATAGTTTCATCAGTACCATCACCATTAATATCAGCTTTAACAAAAAAAGCATCATCAAGGGATAATGGTTCGCTACTTGTACCGTTAAACTCATAAACGGAAATATTTGTACCATCATCAGCAATGATTTCATCTAAGCTATCATCATCAGAATCAATGGCATCCAGTTGTTCGGCTATTTCGGTAATATCATTTTCTAAATTCCCGGTGAAAGAGTAAATCAGAATTTTACCATCACTGGTTCCGACAACAATATAAGAATTAGCCTCACCACTGGCAAATAATCTGAGCAATAAGCTATCACCACCAACATAACCCAAGTTATCACTGATTTGAGTCCCCAGTTTGATAATCTCTGTTTTACCGATAAAAGGAGGGGCTGTATATGTTAACTGGCCTGAGTCTATTTGGGTGAGAGAGCCTTTGTCAACACATGAGAAAAAATCTGCTTCTCCACTATCATTAGTATAATCAAGCGTAAAAGTTAAGCTTTCTCCAGCTTTAAGTTGCAGTAATTGGTCGGTTATTATCCGGACTGTAGGTGGATTTACATCTGGAATTTCTTCTGTTTGTGAAAAAAAGTTTCCAATACAAAATTCTTTAGCATTGATAGTAAAGGAAGTTGTGGCAAGAGCTAGTGCAATTGCGTTAGTCAGTATTCGTTTGTTTAACATAGTTTTTCTCCTGCAATCATTGCAGTTATATAATTGATAAAAATATGCCAATAAGTTGTTCAATTTCTTTGAGATAATATTCATCTATATAAATATAGACTTTGTTCTTTAATAACTTGATGAATTTTCATGATTACTAAATAAATGCTTATCTTCAATCACTTGTATATTAAATTTAGCTTTAATATCTTTCAAAGAGAATTTGCTGTAGGCCATAATATTTTAAAAAGGATAAAAATCTTCATCTAATAAATTTTCCACTGAATAAGGACAAGTCTTTGAAAATATAGCAATTGATTTTTCTGTTTCTTTAGCAGCTAATCTAAGTGCTTTAGGATAAGATTTTACTAAGGCTTCGTTTAAGTAAGATTTTAAACTTGGGATATTTTCCAATTGAATTTCTATTTGAAAGCATTGTTCGATAATGGTATTACGCCAACTTTTCCCTTCAAATTCTTGCCATTTTTCTGTCAATTCATTCAGTTGAAACTTCCATTTTAGTAAATGAGCAATAAGAATAATAAAACGGTTTATCAATTCACGTCGGTCACGGTTTGCCATATCTTCTAATTCTTGAATTAGATTTTTTACATCAATTTCCGTTACCTTGTTTTGTTTTAACAGTTTTATGTGTTCATTAACCCAACCATTAAAATCAGTGTTGTATTTAGATGCCAAAGTATTCATTATTAAATGTTTTGTCCTATTTGGTATCGGAAATTATATATAAAGTCGGGCTAGTGCGAACATAACCCGACTTTTTTTAGCTATTAATACACATCTACCGTGAAATCTCTAAGAACTTCACCACCAGATTCTACTTTAACAACTCCTTCTTGAGGTCCTGTTTCCCAACTTGGAATACATTGAAACTCAATTTGAGTAAAACTACGGCTAATATCAGTTGGTTCCTCACAATGAGCAATCCACCATGCTGTAGTTTCTGATAAACAAGAACCATTTATAGTGAATCTTGTCAATTCTTCAAAATTTGCTGTTGATGGTCTAACAGAATTTACTTCTGGTTCACAATCTTGGACATCTAAAGTAAAACTTTTGAGGATATTACCCTCTGTTTTATCTTTAACAAGACCATCTTGAGGTCCAGTTTCCCAGCTTGGAATACATTTAAATTGAATTTGTGTAGAACTACGACTTCCAACTTCAGTTCGTTCTTCACAACGACCTATCCAATATGCAGTTGTTTCTGTTAAACAGGAACCGCTTATGGTAAATGTTGTTAGTTCTCCCAAAGTTGCTTCTAATGGACTAACAGAGTCAACCGATTGCTCACAACTTGTATCTACTGGTTCTTCTACCGGTTGTTCAACAGTATCTTCTATAATAGGTTCATCAACAACTGGCTCTTCAATTACTGGTTCATCTACTATTTCATCAATAATTGGTTGGTCAATTTGAGTCTCAATAACAGGTTCTACTACATCGACATAAAAGACTTTTAGTTTCGCTCCTGTTTCATCTTTCACAACACCTTCTTGAGAACTAGAAATAGTTGGAGTACATTGAAATTGTTGTCTTTCAATACCAGTTTCAATGATATTTATTCCAGTACAATTTGCAACTTCAAATATCAAACTATTAGGTAAATCACTACCAATGATGGTAAATGTAGTTAATTGATTTAACGTTGCTGAAGTTGGCGTAACTGAAGTAACTTTTGGTACTATTTGTTCGCTAACATTAACGGTGAAAACAGTATTACCTTCGTTGTATCGAAGTGTACCATTTTTAATTCCGCTAGTATTGCTAGGCGTGCATTGGAACAAAAGTTTTTCTGTAGTACCACTGGCTATTGCTGTGATATTAGCACAGTCGGCCAGTTCAAAGGCAATTGTGTTACTGAGATTTTTCCCAACTACTTCAAATATGGTAGATTCATTCAAGGTAGCAATTTCTGGAGTTACGGCAAAAATGTGAGGCCGATCAGTAGTTTCTCCCATATCTGCACAATCCGCTTGTTTAGTTTCTTCATCAACTATTGCAAAGGCCAAACAAATAACTTTTGCCATTTCGGCACGGGTCATGTTTTGCTCTGGTTTGAAGTAGCCATCAGAATAACCATTTATAACCTTTTCTGCTTGAGCAGCATAGATATATGGATAATACCATTTATTTGAATCAGTTACATCTAAAAATATAGATTCAGGTTGTTGCCCTAGCTGAAATCTTGTTAATGCTCCTTTTAAGAAAGCTTCAACAACAACTTTAACTCCTGCTGAACGGGTAATAAAGTCATTTGGACAGAATTTATCAGTTTTGCAACCATTTATGATTCCCATGTCTTTGGCATATTCTACATAAGGTGTGTACCAATCATCACCTTTTATATCATCGAATGATGGATTTGCAACTGAAGTTAATGGTAAATTAGGATTCAAAGCACGTATTGTTGCAGTTACAAACTCGGCACGATTTGCTGGTGGATTGTGGGGTCTAAAATAGCCTTCCCAGTCTCCGCTATAACCATTGACTATGCCTTTTTTCCACAAAGTAATTATTGGTTTGGCATACCAAGTATCAGGACAAACGTCAATGAATGGGTAACAGATGTTAAATATTTCATTACCACTGCTATCAGTACCGATTATTCGTACTGGTTTGTCGAGATTATCTAACGTGATACCGGTATTTAGATCAATAATACCATCGGCTGTCCATTCAACTGTTTTATTACCAACAGTAATTTTTCCATCGTCTTCTAAGTTTGTACCAGAAATTTGGATGTTTCCATTTTCATCTAGGGTTGTGGTGATTGATGGTGTATTACTATATGCTGTATGAGCAGGTATAAATTTATCAGGGTCTTCATACCAACTTTCAACATTACTCAAATTGTAAAGACCGTTTTCTCCATAGCTCCAATAAGGTCCGTTACATGGGTTAGGATGATTAGAAGTTCTAATTTCAAAGTGTAAATGGGCACAAGTAGTTTCTACATCACCAATTTCTGCGATTTTTTGCCCTTTAGTAACTACGTTATCTTTACTAACAGTGATATTTTGTACATGCCCATATTGAGAGTACCAACTTTCGCCGTTGTAATTATGTTGTATGACTACTCCGCCCCAACTAGTAGAATTAGCGTAAACAACCACACCATCTGCTGTGGCAACAACATTTAATCCTTTATCACCATTACAACTTCCACCTGGACTATCAGGAACATTCCAATCTTCTCCTGGATGATACACTGTTCCTTTGGTATATTTTGCTTCGGTTTGGAAAGAATAACCACCATTATTTCTGAAATTATCAGACAATGGGTTAGCAAAACCAGAAGTTGCTTCGGAAACAAGAGTTGAAGAACATGCTGATTCAATACCACCAGTATTTTCTGCTATTACTGTGGATTCTGGTTCTTCCTCAGAAATTGGAGAATCTTTTACAGTATCACTTGGAGGCCAACTATTTTCACGATTGGCATATTCTTCCTCAGTTAAAGAAGTTAAATATAAATACTCCTCAGTTGTCGAATTCCAATAATGAATGGTTGCTCCTTTTTCAATTAGATCAGTTAGTTCATAAGAGTCTCCTTTTCCAGTTGTTTCATTACGCATAACTACTAATGTAGTAGGATCGCTTATGTTGGTAACATTGTCCCAATATTCAGCTAAGTGAGTCGGGGAATTTTCTATACGGTTAAAAGCATCAACCACATAATTTTCTGCACGTTCACCTTCACCGTTATACCACATAACAGGATAATACCAGTTTTCGATAATACCTTTATCTATTGCATTAAGGTTATTATCAACAAAAGTATTTTGTCGATTCCATTTAGAATTAAGTTTTTCAATTCCTACAGCTAAGTTGTGCTTCCAATCATCTTTCAGTAAATTATATTCAGCTTGAGATATAGAAGTATAACCGGTACAAGTTATATCCGGTGGACATTCAGTCACTTGCATTATACCAATACCTTCTCTTCCATCATCTTCGGAATTAATTTTTGCAGTACCATCTTTTAAGTGATACCAATTAGATTCCTTAGATGCTATTGATTTAATGATAACTGGAGGAATATTATATTCCTTAGCTAAACGAAGAATTTCTGTTTCTACTTCTTCCAGATAGCTAGATGTAGTATTACTATCATCAGTATTGGCATCGTTGCCATCTGAATTGGGATCATTACTCTCAACATTCGTACTATCATCAACTACGGTACTATCGTTGGTATCACCATTATCAGTATTCGTAGCACCTTCAACAACTGCTCCATTAGTCCAACTAATAGTAATAACCAAATCATTTAAAGTGTATTTACTTAAATTATCATCACTGTTATGTTCTACAGAAATTGTTTCATCTACTTGAACAGTTTCAATATAATTTGGATTTTTTGTCATATAGTTACGGTAAACAACAGCAGCCAATTCTTCGGTAACGCCCAAACCATTACGAATTTTTACAAGATCGCTGTTATTGTTTGAATCTTGCCGTAAACCACCTATAAATTTGATGGCATCAATGGCAATAAATGAAGTATTCGGAATATTCATATTGGTATTTTCTGCACCAACTTTGTCCCAATGATCCTCGTTATATGCGGAATTCAGATCTAAACTGATGTAATCTGTTGTATTTAAGAAAAAATGCTCTTGTTTACTTTCAGCACTGCCAACGGTCAAAATTTGCCAACCTGCTTGACTATGATTAATGGGATTTGTTACATAAATTTTCTTAAGTGTACCATCACTTTTTTTAGTAACAATTTTATAACGTACTACAGTGGCTTCAGGAGTAGCATTAGGAATTTGAGGAATATTAACTTTCATCTGAAATACACCACGTCTATTAGCATTCCACTTAGATACTTTATCACTTTGACCTTTAACAAGACCGGCAGATAAAAAGTAACCAGGAACAGTAGAATAATATTTAGATGGGGCATTGAATTCTGTCTGCTCTAAAGCTATTCCTGGTTGCTGTCCATTTTGATCGTTATCAACTATCAAACTATTTTCTTTTAGCACATTAAAGAGTATTGGATAACCTCTTATTTCGCTGTCTGTTTGTTCTTTTTGAACAGAAGCTGAAAAAGCATATATACCATCTCGGTATTCGTGATTTCCATTAACTGGAAAGTTTATTCCTACTAATAAACCGTTAGTTGAAGCTAACCATTTTCCTTCATTTTCAGCAACATTTCCTAATTGGTTTCTATTATTAGTACCAGCAGTTTGTGCAATAATACCTATTTGGTGAAAGTTTACTTCATTTACTCTACTAAGAGCTAGTGAACCATATAAAGGTTTATTAGCATAACCAAATACAGAAGAATTGCTAGAAGATGGGCTTTCTTGCCATGAAAGATATGGAATCAATTCTCTATTTTCTTCTGTAACTACGCCTGGACTAAAAAATATAGGACTCCCGAATGCATTATCTATAAGTTCATAATGTGGAATTAAATTATCCTTTCCATATGTAGCATTATCAGGAGGTCTTAAATTATCAGAACCTGGATACGCATTAGCTGTAAGAACCCATGCAAGACTTACTCTATTAGCAACTTCAACATGAAGATGATGGCCATAGGCATTATTTCTACAAGGATCTCCTCCCATTCCTCCTTCTGTTCCTAAAAGATGATATTTAGAAATAAAATCATTAGCTCGGATATGTATTGGATTCATATGCAAAAGATTGAATGTTACCTTTTCTCCTGAATCCAAAAGCTGATTAATAGAGACAGTATTACAACCTTGAACCTGTTGTACTTTTCCATACCCATAACTCATTACCTTTCCATGTTCTACTTCTACACCTCCATGTTGAGTTGGATTTACTCCATAATCTCTTCCTGTATGAGTTACATTATTGTTAAGATCATTAGCCCCAGAAATATTATTCCAGTAATAATGTTCCCAAAAATTATCTCCTGGGTATTCTTCACCAGAACCAGACCAACTTTGAGCACCATAAATTGATAAATCAAAATCACCAGGTTCAGAATGGGTTACAGTTGGCAAAAATGACCATGAAAAAACAACTAACAAAGCACTTACTTTCACAATATTCATAAATTGGTGTTTTATAAACAACCATGCCACAATCGGCACTTTAAACTTAAACATCGAAATATTCATAATTTTTTAAATCTCCTTAAAAAATAGTAAATAAACAACTTAAATACACTATCTATCTTAACTATAAATAATAATTTTAAGACAGTTAAATCAACCAACACCATCATTCACCAGCCGTACTTGAGCCAGCAAAAACAACCGACAAATTCTTAATTTTAAACAAAACTGACTTTACAGTCAACCAATTCCATCTAATCTTTTTTCAAACACTCGAACCAATTTATATTGGTCACTTAGCTCACATATTTCCACCCAAATTTTAGAAAGAACATTATGAAATTCCCTCATTTTCATATTACCTAACTTAATATGAATGACACGAGGTGGAGGTTTACTTAACATCACCCTATCTGAAAAATCAGTATCTTTAGTGATTATGGTTAAACAATTTTCCTTTGCATATTCCCAAATTTGACTATCTGTCCACTCATCATCAATATGTATAAATTCCTCACCATGCCAAAGAGAAAAACGATAAGGCAAATTAACATCCACAATATATTTAAGCATAAAAATTAAGCAGTTATTTCAACAACATATTTTGATGCCATTAACCGAGTAGCAAACTTCAAACAAGCATAAATATCCTCATTATCCAACGATGGATATTGCCGCAAAATTTCCTGATGGTTTTCACCAGCACTCAAAAACTCCAAAATAGTTTGAACTGTAATCCTTTTACCACGTATTGTTGGTTGTCCATTACAAACATCTGGAATAATAGTTATCCTTTCATCAAAATAAGTATTGGTTATATTTTCCATAACTTCTTAATTTCCTTAAAAATATACTAATCTACATATCTAAACACTTCAAGACAGTTAAATCAACCATCATTTACCAGCAAAACATCCAAAATTATCTAATTATCAACAAGAAGCTTCATGCAACTTTTAACACAAGATGGTCAGTTTGTTGTGTAGCATAAAAAAGACTAGCATTAATATCCTCCTGTTCTAAAAAAGGATAATCTTCCAAAATTTCCTGAAAAGACGCACCAGAACCAAGTAACTTAAGAATATCACACACTCTAATCCGTTTACCTCTTACATAAGGACGACCACCACATTTACCTTCTTCCAAAGTGATTCTTTTTAATAAATCTCTCATGATGATAAATCCTACACAATTAACATTCTAAACATCGAAATATTCATAATTTTTTAAATCTCCTTAAAAAAATAACTTATATATTACAAAATAATTTTATGAAAATTACTAATTTAATAACCTAACTTATTTTGAATCAAAAATTTAAGATTTAACGGAATTTAGTCATCTAAAGCAAGACAACAATAGAATTTAAGACACTACAAATAGGAATGGTAAAAGGTGTAAACTGAGGGATAAATTTCATATAATCTCCAACTACGATTTAGTCAAGATATGGATTTCAAAAATCAACTGAAGTTATAAACTCCATTAATGCCAGTGTAGATTAAAAAATATAAAATTACAAATTAATTTAACAATTATTTTCTATATTTCAACATATAACCATTAAAAAATTGATTATAAACAAAAATTTCATGCAACTTTTAACACAAGATGGCCATGTGCTGCGTAGACTAGCATTAATATCTTCCAATTCTAAAATAATCCTCCAAGAATATATTCCAATATTATTTTCTCTAATTTTCATAATTTTCATAATTTTCATAATTTTGATAATTTTGATAATTATGTAATTATGTAATTAACTATTTTAATGATTTTTTTATGAAACAGATTTACTTAATAAAGGTCGGTTTAATCTCACAGACACCATAGGCATCAACTTAAGGAAAATTATTAATTTTCAATTAGTTATTGAATAACATTTTCTGATGGTGTCTCTGACAAATTGTCTAACAGAACACTTACGCACATTTTGGGGTTGGCT
>DAOUSL010000113.1 GCA_030627235.1 Thioploca sp. | reverse complement strand
TTGTCAGATTGGGCTATCCAATGTAAATGATTTTCTAATATTACATACCCGTATAATTTCAAATTATGATTATTTTGTAGATATTTAAAGGAATCAATGATAATTTTACTTGTATCTGGACGCGTAAATATTGGTGTCTAATTCATCACTGTAACTGTTAAATAATGAGATTCATCTATTTTATAAATTTTGTATCTACTTCTGCCCATATTGTTTCCTTTGATATATTGACGCAGAGCGTGGGAACTAGCCCATATACCACCACTTGAAACGGATTTTTGAAGCTGGGAATGATTTTCAAAAGTTCGCCTCCAAGATAAGAATTCATTTTAGTTTATTTACAATAACTTTCAATTGTTTATAAGATGTAATCAATTCCATTTCAATTGAATAGCCTATCCTCCCATGTCTCTCTTTTCTCCTGAATAATGGCAGTATGTTGCATTATACCCTATAGTATTTATCAAATCTAATTGCTTTCTAAAAAGTTTATCTATTACTTAGGTTTCGGGAAATCCGCTATGCTCCATTCCCGAAATAACCATTTGGCGAAGGTATATGTCTAAATATAGTAAATGAATTAAAAACTTTCTTATGTTTAAATGTTTTTTAAATTCAATATGTTATTATTATAATATGTAGCCTTAGCGTAAATCATATGATCTAAATATAATTAAAAAACTTGATTTTCTAAAATTCATAATCATATAAAAATTGACTTAAATCATTTTGAGGTAAATTATGCAGTTAGATATAGATGGGAAAATCGTTGCTCTTAGTGAAGCTGGTTGGCTAGAGAATCTTGATGAATGGACTGAAGAGGTAGCCTATGGCATTGCTAAGAATGAAAAGGTAGAACTAACTGACGAACATTGGGATATTATAAAGGTTGCTAGAGAATACTTTATAGATAATAGTACAGTTGCAGAACCTAGAAAATTTTCTAAAATTATGAAAGATAGGTTTGGGGTGGATAGAAGTAGCAGTAAATATATATATGCTCTATTTCCCTATGGTTTAGTAAAATCTGCTAATAAAATTGCTGGTTTACCTAGACCAAAAGGCTGTAGTTGATAATGACTTTGGAGGGTTAATATAATTTGAACTCCATGCCTTAGTTATTTGAAACCAAGGTTTGATAGACCTGAATAAAGTAATTAATATCATTACTTTAGCTCAAGAACTATCAAATTTTGCTTAAATTTATAGAAACAAAGCTATTTATTCTTACGAGAATAATTTTTGGCTAAATAATCAAGAATTTTATTCTCAATATTTATATCAAGTTGCCATAAACCTTGCTCTTCTTGCATCCAAACAATGATTTCTTTCCAAGTATCTCTATCAACTCCCTGTTGAATAATTATCTTAGCAGAATGACAACTAATACAATTAACTTTAACTAATTCCCAGTTATCATCAATAATCATTCCAGTAATTTTATCGATTTTTTGAACAGTATTACTATCAACTAATCCATAATTTACAGTAAGATAGTCTAAAATATTATTTTCTACTTCTGCATCAAGTTGCCAAAGACCTTGTTTTTTCTGCATCCATCTAATAATTTCTATCCAATTTTCCCGATCATTTTTTTGACTCGTGAAATGAGGAGCAGCATGACAACCAGTACAATTAGTTTTTACCAGTTGCCAATTTTTATCAATGATCATGCCAGAGTCTTTATCAATATTAGTTGCTAAAGCTCCTGACATTATCAAAATTAAAATAATATTCATTAAACTACTTGAACAGCAATACGGTGACAAGAATTATTCAAATAACCTTTAGGATTCCAACCTGGCACAACCATTGGCTGTGATACTCCATTATCATCCATTGCTTTAGCCCAAATTTCATAGTAACCTTTCTCTGGAAATTCAATTTCAGCATTCCAATGTTGCCATGCAAACCGATTTACTGGTTTTTTCAGCTTTGCAACTCGCCATGTAGCACCAAAATCAATGGATACTAATAATCTTTCCACTGATAAATCACCAGCCCAAGCGTGTCCACGAATAGCTAACTTTCCTTCTGTAAGTTTATGTTCAACTCCAGTTTTCGGAAAAGTAATCAGAGATTTAACTGGCATAGATTCGATAATACACATATCATCATCTTTTACTTTAGTACCAGGCGCAACCGATTCACAAGGGATACGATAAGCTTTCCCAGTCATCTTAGTACCATCATGAATCTTATTTCTGATTACAATCTTCTTTAACCATTTACCAGAAGTTGAAGCCGGCCAACCACTACATAATAAGCGTAATGGATAACCATTGAGTAAAGGAATTTTCTCATCATTCATAGACCATGCAATTAACATTTTATCTTCCATCGCTTTAGCAATAGGTACACCTCTAGAAATAGGCTGTTTATTTGGATTACCGCTCAAATGTTTATCAGCTCCATAATAACCGATATAAATAGCGTCTTTCTTAACTCCACAATAATCCAATACATCTTTTAATCTTACACCTGTCCATTTAGGACAGCCAACTGCACCTAATGACCATTGATTACCTCTAGCTGGAGGATCATAAGCGGAACGTCCATTACCACCACATTCTAACTGTAGTTGATAGGTATATTGCTTAAATTTCTCTTTTAATTCAGCTATGGTAAAAGTAGTTGGTTTTTCACATGATTCACCTGTAATTTCCAAAGTCCAAGTATCAACATCAATTTCATTTTCCTTTGGAGGCATTCCGTTATTTCTAACGAACAAGTATTTGGCTGGAGTGATATTATTATCTAACAAGTGAGGAGGAGTTTCTGCATTTATCGGTCTATCATTTAGAATAGTTAAACCTTCTTTACCTTGTATTGCAAAACTATCTTCCCCTGCTGCCATTGCCGCTGGGATTAATCCACCAGGCATTTTATCAGCAAATGGAATGTGAGCTCCTAAAAATGCTGTCATTGCTGCTAGACCGCTTTTCTTAAAAAAACCTCTTCTGGTAATTGGATCAACCTTACGACCCCATACTAATAAATCGGCCTGTTCAGGATTTTCTGCATAAAGTTCATGAATACCACATTTTTTATCATTCATATCAATTTATTATATTAAAATTTATAGGTGTGAACATATATTCATTGTATTTTTGAATTTAATAATTAAGAATAGAAGATTTACTTATAAATTTGATATACGCAAATCAGTGAAATTCTAAATATACGGAATATAGTTCTCTTTTATTTATCTTCTACGTTTAAGATATTATAAGTGTGAACATAGTCCACTTTATTGTAGAAAATTCTATATTATTATACATAATATTATATTATTTGTTAATTATTTGTTAAAATATTTAAGTAAAAATAGAAAACAAAGACAATAAAACCGATAAATATTAAAATATAATTAATTATAAAATATCTATGAAAAACATTATATTACATGATTATTTTGAATCTTTAGAAGGTGGAGGCAGGCTTAGTAGTACCTTAGCTCATGGTTTAAATATGGATTTAGGTTATGGATTTGCTGGTAAAAATCATCCTTTTATAGATAATTTAACTCAACATAGTCTGAATTCTTATAGTTCTATACCGTTATGGAAGCAATTTAAATTAGCTAGAGCATTCAGCAAGCAAACTAAGTTTTTAGAAAATTATGAAACTGTAGTTTATAGTGGTTTTTACAGTCCATTAGCAGTGAAAAACCATTTAAATGGTAAAAATATTTTATATTGTCATACACCGCCACGTTTTATTTATGATCAGAAAAAATTTTATTTAACCCGTTTACCAATACCTTTACGTCCATTGTTACAGATGTTTAGTAATTATTTGCAACCACGTTATGAAAATTCTATTAATAATATGGACGTGATAATTGCTAATTCTGTTAATGTATCTAATCGCATTCAACATTATTTAGGTAAACAGTCAACAGTAATATATCCACCCTGTGATACTAAACGTTTTCAATGGCTTGGCCAAGATAATTATTATCTATCTATGGGACGTTTAGATCCATTAAAACGTATAGATTTGATTGTACAAGCTTTTTTAAAAATGCCAGATAAAAAACTTATAATTGCTTCTGGTGGTGAAGAGCTAATAAGATTACAAAAACTAGCTAATCAAGCTAACAATATTTACTTCACTGGTTGGATTGATGATCAGAAATTGGCAGAGTTGGTTGGTAAAGCAATTGCAACTTTATACTTAGCAAAAGATGAAGATTTTGGTATGTCACCAGTAGAATCTATGGCAGCTGGTAAACCAGTTATTGGTGCTGCTGAAGGTGGATTATTAGAGACGATTATTCCAAATAAAACTGGTCTTTTGTTAGAACCATCGATAGAGGCAATTTGTCAGGCAATAGCTACTATCACTCCTAAGATGGCATTAAATATGCGAAATGATTGTGAAGAACAAGCTAAACATTTTCAGACAGAAATATTTTTAGAAAAAATGCAATCAATTCTTAGTAATTAAACTTATGATATTTCTCGATTAAATATACAAATAATTAAAAAGTTTCAGGAATAACTATTTTTTCCATAACAGTAGTAGCAGAAGCAACTTGTTCTTTAATTAACTCAAATAAATCATCATGATTATAGCTTTCCTTTTGGAAAATTCCATCAACATAACTATGTAAATGAGCCTGATCAGTAGCACTTAATTTAGCAGAAGTTAACACTACTACTGGTATAGAACGCCATTTTTCATTACTGCGCAAACGAGCCACAAACTCAAAACCATCCATTTCTGGCATCAATAAATCTAATAAAATTAAAGTTGGTTTTTTCTTAGCAAGATGGTCTAATGCTATTTTACCATTTTCAGCTTTAAACACTCGCCAACCTTCTGCTTTCAACATATTAGCCATAAATTCACGAATCACTATATCATCTTCAATCACCATCACTAATCGTTGTGATTCATCACCAATATTATATTTGTTTAAAATAGTTGATAACTGTTCTCTTCCAACTGGTTTTACCATATAATCAGTCGCTCCCATTGCAAAACCTTTATCATTTTGGTTTTCAATAGAAGTCATAATAACTGGGATATCAGATAATAATAAATTTTCTTTAAGACTAGAAAGTACTTTCCAACCATCCATTTTGGGCATTTTCACGTCTAATAAAATAGCATCTGGTCGTAATTTTTTTGCTAATCTAAGTCCTTCTTTACCGTTACTAGCAATCGCAACTGAATAACCTAAATGACTCAAATACTTCTTAAGCATTTCTCTAGTAACTTTATCGTCATCAATTACTAATACTATTCCATGTTCTTTAATTGGTAATTCTTCTATAACTTTTTCTTTAATCTCTTCTTTTATTACATGAGTTGGTAAATTAAACTTAAAGGTACTACCTTCCCCAAATCTACTATCTACACAGATTGAACCATCCATCATTTCAATAAATTGCTTGGTGATAGATAAACCTAAACCAGTTCCACCAAATCTACGAGTAGTTGAAGCATCTAATTGAGTAAACGGTTGAAATAGCTTGTTTTGTTGATCTTGAGTTATGCCAATTCCATCATCAACAATTTCAAATCGAATAGAATCTTTACCATTACAATCAGAAATTTCATGTTCTATTTCAATAGAAATTACGCTATCTTCAGAAAATTTATTAGCATTAGTTAACAGATTAAATAAAATTTGGCGAGTTTTAGTTAAATCAGCATATAAAGTTTTAATTGGAGATTTAATAAAATAGACTTCAAAACGGTTATTTTTCTTTTTAGCTAATGGCTCAATAGTATCAAGCACTTCCTTAACTAAATCTTCAATTTGGAATGATTCTAAATATAATTCCATTTTACCTGATTCAATTTTAGACAAGTCTAATACGTCGTTTATCAACCCTAATAAATGTTTGCCAGCAGAATATATTTTATCTAAATCATTTGAAAAATCAGTTAATTCCATATCATCAGCGTCTTCTTTTAACATTTCGCTATAGCCAATTATGGCATTCATAGGAGTACGTAATTCATGACTCATATTGGCTAAAAACTGACTTTTGGTGGAACTAGCTTCTTCGGCTAATTTTTTAGCATTATTAAGTTCGGTAGTGCGTTCTTCAACTTTCTGTTCTAAATGATTGGCATATTCCGATATTTTTTTATTTTGTTCATTAATTTTAAGTTCTAATTTTTCTCGTAAATGGTAAAGTTCAACATGAGTATGAACTCTAGCCAACAACTCTTGTTCTTCAAAAGGTTTATGTATATAATCAATTCCACCTGCTTCAAAAGCCCGTAATTTATCTTTGGATTTAGTTAAAGTTGATAAGAATAAAATTGGGATAGCGACTAACTCTGGAATTGCTTTGATATATTCACAAGTTTCAAAACCATTCCAACCTGGCATTTCTATATCTAATAAAATTAAATCAGGTTTGTTTTCTTTAGCCATTTCTAAAGCTGATTTACCTTCTTTGGCCAATAAAACTTCATAACCAGCTTGCTGTAAAACGGTACTGGCTAAAACTAAATTTGCTATACTATCATCTACGGTTAATATAACAGGATTATTAATATTCATTTTATATCATATAATTTTTGGATTATTTAAACTATCATCACCAATTTGCTGGTTATTTCGGGAATGGAGCATAGCGGATTTCCCGAAACCTAAGTAATATCATGATTTCAGGAAATAGTACCTCATTCCCGAAACATTTTGACGGTGGAGAAGGTATTGATATAACTTTAATGTTTGATAATCAAATCTTTTCCCAATATTCATCTGGCATTTCTAAACACATTTTTAATGCTCCAATACTACCACAATATTCAGCATCTTGAACACAAAGTGCATCTCCACCACCATATTCTTGTAAACTTTTTTCCACAGCAATATCTATTCCTTTAAGCCGTGAACCACCACCAGCAATTATAACATTATTCCGTAATTTTTCTTGAAAATCAGGATCAAATGAACCAACTAATTCTTGGATTGCTTTACTAATCGGACTAGTTAATTGTAAACAACAATTCTTAAGAATACTAGTTATTTCATATTCATGAGGGATTCCTTGTTTAGTTAGTTTAACTATCACAGGATCAGAAGAATCAGATACATAGCCATATTTTTCTTTAATTCGACGAATAATTTTGGCAGTGAGTTGAACATCAGGGAATTTTTCTAAAATAGATTTGATGATTAATTCATCCAAAAAATTACCAGCTATTGGCAAAGTAATTTGATCTTCTGGGTCTGGAATTGAGCCATGCATACGGCATAAATCAGTAGTACCGGCACCAATATCTACAATTAAGCACTCATCAAATCTATCAACAGAATATGCAACAGCAAAAGCTTCACTAACAATCAGAATTTTATTCAGAAAATCTTTGCTAATATCAATGATAAGCTTCTTATTTTTAATACTTGCTTGAGCAGGCATTCCAATTGCTGCATAAATTTCATCTGTTTCTTGTCTTTCAGGAATAGCTTCTGCCACTAAATGTTTAAGAATAAGTCCAGTAGATTCAATAGATTGTTCATCGTTACAAATAATTCCTTCAGCAAGTGGCCAGTTCATATTTAATGATAATCGATTTTCTAATGCCTCCTCACCAAGCAGATAATCTCTACCAAACCTTTTTCTTGATATAATATCTTTTGGATAACCAACACAAGTTTTAATTGAAATACGTTTACCAGTTGATGTAGCAATACTAGAACGACTCGTACCTAAATCGATTCCTGCATAGAAAATAGCCATCCTATAATTTCTCCAATTTTGAATTGGCCTATTTTAACATTTCAGCAGTGATCATTCAAAATATTAGAATGTTATCAGTTGATAGTTAAAATTTATAGGATATATTTCCATTAAAACTTTGGTAGTCCTGAACGAAGTAATAGTAAATCTTTCAAGCTTTTGAAACCTTAAAGTTTTTTTGCAGGTAGCACTATTTAGGACATCTAAATCTTGATAGATTGAGCAGTTTTTCCAGAAAAATTTTAAAGATTAAGACGTGTTTTAATGTGTTTAAAAGACCAGAAAAGTGACGTAAAATGATTAATATAGAAAATTAATCTCATAAAGTGTATAATTTTAGTGAATTTATAGAGCAGGTAAAATTTAATATCTGCTACAAATTATAAAGATAATACCAAAACAACCCATGAATACTCAACTAGAACAATTAGAAACGGCAATTCGTAACCAAGCTAAAAATTTAGCTGATAGCAATTTACAAGCTGCTGAACAACAAAGTATTAAAATTTTAGCCGATGCTAATAAACAATTAGCTAAAAAAGAAGAACGAGAAATTGAAAAAGCCCAAGTAGCAGCAGAACAAGAATATCGGCGGAAAGTCCAAGCTGGTGAAATTGCTATGCAAGCAGAATTAGACCAATTACGTTGGAGCTTAGTACAATCAGTAATGGCTAACATGCAACAACATTTGCAAAATTTAACTTCTGATAGTTATATAAATTTATTAAAACAATATCTTACCCATACAGCTACCCTATTTGAAGATGAAAAATTAATAATAGAAGTAAATGCTGAAGATTATCAACTATTAGCTCCTCAATGGGAAACTATTGTAAACGAATGTGTACCAGATAAAAAATGTATTCTGTCTATGGAAACCAAAAAAATTACCGGTGGTTTAATAATCCACAATGCTGTCAATAGAATTCGGATAGATAATAGCTTTGAAGGTTTAATTTCTCGATTAGAAAATGAAATTTATCAAGTTATTACTGCTCAATTATTTGCTTCAGTAAACCCAACTAGGAATATGTAAATGTCTAAAAATACTGGAGAAATTATTGCAATTAACGGCCCTATAGTTACAGTACAGCTTTCAGAAGTTTGTAATGGAGAACAAGTTCGGATTGGTAAATTGAAATTAATGGGAGAGGTTATTAGATTAGATGGAAAGCTCGCTACTGTACAAGTATATGAATCTACAGAATCTTTGTGTCCTGGTGATATAGCTCAAGCTTTAGGACACCCATTATCAGTAGAATTAGGGCCAGGTTTATTGGGGAAAATTTTTGATGGAGTTCAACGTCCATTAGATAAAGTTTTTGCTGCTAGTGGTGATTATATCAGTCGAGGTCTAGATATTAAACCATTGGATCGTGAACATTTGTGGAATTTTACTTCCAATAGTCGTTTACCGTTGGGAACTCAAGTTAGTTCTGGGAGTTTACTTGGAAACGTTCAAGAAACAGAGACTATTAATCATCCTATTTTAGTGCCACCTAATTGTCAAGGCGAACTGATAGAACTGGCTCATGCTGGTGAATATAACATAGAACATACTATTGCTAAAATAAAAACTGCTGATGGTACAATTCAGAATATACAAATGTTTCATCGCTGGCCAGTTAGAATTCCACGACCTTATAAAAATCGGGATCATGCAGTTTTACCTTTGCTCACAGGTCAACGGATTTTAGATACATTTTTCCCATTGTTGAAAGGTGGTAAAGGAGCTGTCCCAGGGCCATTTGGTGCAGGTAAGACCATGTTACAACAGCAAATTGCTCGTTGGGCTAATGCAGAAATTGTCATTTACGTTGGTTGTGGAGAACGTGGTAATGAACTAGTTGATATTTTAGAAACCTTTCCTGAACTGATTGATCCACATACTGGTCGATCACTAATGGAACGTACTTTATTGATAGCCAATACTTCTAATATGCCAGTGGTAGCAAGGGAAGCCTCTATTTATGTTGGAGTAACTATTGCTGAATACTATCGAGATTTAGGTTTTGACGTGGTTATGGTGGCTGATTCTACTAGTCGTTGGGCAGAAGCTCTACGAGAAGTTGGTGGACGTTTGGGGCAAATGCCAGTTGAAGAAGGTTATCCAGCTTATTTATCCTCTCGATTAGCAGCTTTTTATGAACGAGCTGGTAGAGTTACAACTTTAAGCGGTAAACAAGCTTCAGTAACTCTTATTGGAGCAGTGTCACCACCTGGAGGAGATTTTTCCGAACCCGTCACCAGTCATACCAAAGAAATTGTTCAGACTTTTTGGGCTTTATCTAAAGAATTAGCTGATGCTAGGCATTATCCGTCTATTGATTGGAATGATAGTTTTTCTGATTATATTAGCACTGCTCAACAATGGTGGGCAGAAAATATTGACATTCATTGGCAAGAATACCGTAATGAAGCTTTAAAATTACTTGCTAAATCTGATGAGTTAGAAAAAATTGTGAATCTAGTTGGACCAGAAGCTTTATCTTCAACTCAACGTTGGGTATTAGAAGGAGCAGCTTTAATTCGAGAAGGAATTTTACAACAAAATGCTACCGATGAAAAAGATAGCTTCTGTTCTCCAGAAAAGCAAATGTTATTATTGAGTTTAATGTTAACTATTTATCATAAAGGTATCACTTTATTAGAAATTGGAGTGCCAATACAACAACTTGCTAATTTATCTATTTTATCCAAAGCTCGGAGAATTAAATCTCAATTTAGCAGTGAAGAAATTAATAAATTTAATGAATTTGAACAAGAAATTCAAGACGCTTATGATAAAGTTAGGATGGAATATAGTAATTCTTAATTAATTGAACGTAAAAGAGATAAAGATTTTTTTAATATAAACCTTAGACATCTTTCTTAAAAAGTGTATATAAATGTAGGATGCAATGACCGAAGTGAATTGCATCAAGATGTAATTCGTAAACTCATTACATCCTACATAAAGTCCATAATTAACTATATTACTTTTCTTATTTAAGAAAGATGTCTATTATTTTCACGAACAATTAATTCTTCATAAATTGATAATAACGCTGGTACTGCCAATAATACTAATACGGTTGAGAACATTAAACCAAATGCAATTGAGGTAGCCATTGGTATTAAAAATTGGGCTTGCATTGAGGTCTCGAATAGTAATGGCATTAAGCCAAAAATTGTGGTTAATGAAGTTAATAAAACAGCTCGTAAACGTTGGCAGGATGCTTCAACTAAAGCTTCTCTGACTACCATACCTTTTTCACGTAACTGTTTGTAAAATGTTACTAATACGATGGAATCATTCACTACAATTCCAGATAAACCAAAGAAACCAAATAATGATAAAATAGTTAAATCTAAGTTCATTACCCAATGGCCAAAAATAGCTCCAACTAAACCAAATGGAATTACTGCCATAACTACTAATGGCCAACCATAAGAAGAAAATTGCCAAGCTAAAATAATATACATTAAACCTAAAGCAATCAGCATTCCTCGCTTCATATCTCCCAAAGTTTCTGATTGATCAGCAGCCCTGCCTTCTAAACTATAATTAATCCCATAGCGAGCTACTAAATCTGGTAATAAATTTTCTTCTAAATTAGCTAACACTTTATTATTATTATTAATATCTTTATTAACATCAGCCGAAACTTCAGCAGCTAACTTACCATAAGAATGTCGAATAGATTCAAAACCACGTTGAGTAGTTATTTTTATAGCAGTTGAAAATGGAATGCTATTTCCGTTGGGAAGTTGTAACTTGAAGCTTTCTAAACTAGCTAAATTATAACGTTCATTATCTGGTAACATTACTCTGACTTCAACTTCATCTCGCCCATCTTGAAAAATTTGCACCAAATGGCCATCAAATGCTGCACGCAATTGTTCACCAACTGATTCTACTGTCAAATCTAAAGCCATACCATAATCTGTCAAAGAATATAACCATTGTTCTCTACCATAAGGCATATCATCTTCAATCCCACTAACTCCTGGGAAAGTAGCCAATCCATTTTTTAATTCTATGGCAGCAGCTTTTACTTTATCGGCATCTTCACCATTTAGACGGATTTCAACATCTCGACCAGGTGGTCCACCTTTTCGTTCTGTTATGGTTAAACTTTCCAAACCAGCTGGTTTCTTAATTTTAGCCTGCCAAGCTTTGATCAATGTATGATTTCGTACTGTACGAGTATCTGGCATAGTCAATTCTATCATTATTGAACCAAATTGTTCGCCCCAACGTTCAGAACCTTGAGCTGAACTTGCACCACTATGTTTTACTAGCATAACTTTTAAAATATCTTCCCCTAATTCTGTAATGGTGGAATTTAAATTAGTTTCTAATTGGGCTAGAAATTTATCAACTTGCTTGGGAGCAGTTCCAGAAACAAAGCTGGCATTTGCTATAATAATAGTCCCTTCTGGTGAAGGAAATAAGGTAAAATTCATCCGACCACTAATCAATAATCCAATAGCTAATATCATGGCAGTTAACATAGTAGCGATTAAACTCCAACGGAAATTGATAACTAGAATAATAAAAGGTCGGAAATATTTATCTCGTAGCTGGTTAAATCCAAAGTCTAATTTTTGTCTAATTTTACTAGGTTTTTCTTGTTTCAGTTTATGAAAACTATGACGTAAATGTCCTGGTAAAACTAAAAAACATTCAATTAAAGAAGCGATTAATACGCAAATCATCACAACTGGAATGGCATATAAAATATTACCCATTCTACCGCCAATCATCATCAAAGGTATGAATGCTGCAATCGTGGTTAGAGAGGCTGCTGTCACTGGGGCTAACATGCGTTGAGCTCCTCCTTCAGCTGCTAACATAGACCTTTCACCAGTTTGAAAGTGAGTAAAACCATCTTCTCCAACTACAATGGCATCGTCAACCACTACTCCTAATGCCATAATCATCGCAAATAAACTGACCATATTGATACTGCCACCAGTCATATATAATACTGCTAACATACCTAGCAAAGAGATTGGGATACCAGCAGCAACCCAAAAAGCCACTCGAGCATTGAGAAATAAAAATAAAGTAGCGACTACTAGTATTAGGCCACCGAAGCCATTTTTTAATAATAAAGAAATACGATCACTGATAGCTTCCCAACGTTCACCATAAACTTTAAGGTGGATATTAGGTGGTAATTTAGGTTGGATTTTTTCTAGCCAATTATGGAGTATTTTAGCTGATTTTAGTGAATCGCTGGTTTCAGTACGGAATAGTTTTAATTCTACTGCTGGTTTGCCTTGATAAGTTATCGTAGTTTTACCATTTTTAGGCCGACGTTCTATAGTAGCAATGTCATCTAATTTTAGATAACGTCCAGATTTATCGGTAATTAATGGCAGTTCGCTAAAAGCTATTTCATTTCGTCGTTGTTCTAAGCTACGCAATTGTCTAGCAACATCATTTCTACCAATAGAACCTGCTGGTATATCTTTACTAAAATTTTTAATTTGTTTGCTGATTTGAGGTAAAGTTAATCCTAATTCTTCCAGTTGTAACATTGGAATTTGGATCGCCATTTCTTCTTTTGGTAAACCAGCAATTTTTATTTTACTAATTCCAGCAGCTAATAATTGATCTTCCATTTGATGAGCTAAATGTCGTAACTCATTTATATTTGAAGGCCCAGTAATTAGTAAGTTGGCAATTGGATCATATAGTACAGCTCGACTGATTTTTGGTTTTTCGGAATTAAGCGGTAAATTGCGTAATAGCGTAACTTTTTCATTCACTTGATCCAAAGCCCAAGTCATGTCAGTATGTTCTTTATATTCCAATAAAATTGTGGCAAATCCATTGGTGGAAGTAGAATTCATCTTATTTAAACCATCAAGGATACGCAATTCCTGTTCAATCGGTTTAGTAATAGATTCTTCTATATCTTCTGCAGTTGCTCCATTCCATACCACAGTAATAGTAATAATATCTAGTTCAAAATTGGGTAAAAATTGGGTATTTAGCTTACTTAATGCCCAAAATCCACTCATTATCATTATTACCATCAATAGATTGGCAGCAACTTTATGTTGGGCAAAAATACTGATTAAGTTATGTTTTATAATTTGTTGCATTGATTTATGGTTACTTATACTTAAAATTATTCTGTGTAAAATTTAATATAGTTTTTTGAATATCTTAGATAATCATAACATAAATCATAATCGTGGTTTGTATACTTAGATATCTTTCCTATAATATTTATAAAAAATTCCATATTAGCAGTATTCCGCTTAGAGTTAAGATAGCTATTAAGATATATAAACTAAGTTTTTTTAAGATAAATTTTGCTGTTAGTTTTAACTCTGTTTTAAACTTTAGTGATAAATAATCTGGATTAGTTTCTTTCAATTTATTATGACAATCTAATGCTGCCCGGAAATTCCCTGATTTTTTTAATGCAATTCCTTTATTATATAAATTACCACTATAGCAAAAATAGTATAAAACGGTTATATATTATAGTCAAAGTTCATCAATAGAACAATTGCTTTCGAATAGCTTTAGCTTAAGCCCATTTATGTTCAATAGGATTAAGTTGTGGAGATATAAGGAGGTAAAAATATAAGAATATGTTTATCATTAAGAATAGCGTCTTGAATGTCCTTTCGTTTATGAAAAATTATCAAGTACGATAACAGACTGCTTCTTTAGGCAATAAATCTTGTGTTAACCAAGCATAAAATACATCAGAATTAACATTACAACTAAACAAAGAAACAGTTAATAA
>DAOUSL010000080.1 GCA_030627235.1 Thioploca sp. | reverse complement strand
TATGTATTCGTATATTTTAATAACAATGGTGTATGACACTATCGTTTATACACCCTACAAATTATAATTTATCAATCGAATATATACAGCTTACGAGTTAGATATTAACCGACAAATCAGGCAAGTTTGCCTTCATAATAATATCCTGACTTTTGCCAGCATATTCCTGTGTATTGACCGGAAATTCAGGCTGCCCAGTTTAGGAATTATCCTGTCAAATATACCTAATATTTGATATTATCCGCTAAATCAGGCATACTAACGTAAAAAATTTAACACACCCTTAAAATAATAATCCTACTTAATTTTTATGTCAAGCAAAAATTATAATTTTCTGGTATCAAGGTTCTACCTTTATACCTAATTTTAGTGGCTCTGCCACGATTTAAACCAAAATGAATACTGCAGAGCGGTATGATAGGCATTCCCAACAAGACGTTGGGAACGAGATAAGAATAGTTATTTTACTATATTTTTTCATTTTAAGTCAATCAATAATAAGTCTTCCTATCCCCTTGAACTCTAACCTTATCCTCATGAATAGCAATCTTTAGTCAAAGGAACGTTGCAAACTTTCCACATTTTATTATGGTATGTTTTTATAGGAATTTTACCATACGTCTTTCCTAAATAATGGTATATAAATGTAGCATCAAGATGTAATTCGTAAAGTCCGTAATTAATTGTATAGCTTTGGTTAATATTTAGGAAAGATGTCTATTGTTAAGATTTATATTGATCAATGCCTTTATAAGCAATAGTAATATCAGATTGTAATATTTGTTCTAAGCGAGTTACATTATTTTGCTCCTCTTTTTCTTCAGTATGCCATAGATGTAAAACCGGTATAGCAAATCGACCATTTTTCCGCTTAATTCCACTACGCAATAATCGAACAGCTAAATCTGCATCTTCATGTCCCCAACCTTGAAACCTTTCATCAAACCCATTTATTTGCTGAAAATCTTTGTTCCAAATAGCTAAATTACAAGTTTTAACTCCTTGCCAAGTTTGTTTACAATATTTTCTGATAAATGGCAAATTTAATAATGGAGACACACGATTTATCTTACCTTGTAAATAAGCTAATAACCATTGGCTAATTGACCAAGTCATAATTGGTTCAGAAGTTTGGATAATTTGTTGGGTAAATTGTTCATTCAGTAAAACTCGATTCCCCATTATAAAATAGCCTTGTTCAGCAAGTTGATAATGTTTAAAGATAAAATCAGAACGTGGAATACAATCACCATCTAAAAAAATTAAATAATCACCATTAGCAACCACGACTGCAAGATTCCTAGCTTTAGCAGCCCTAAAACCTTGATCTTCCTGCCAAACATGTTGGATAGAATAAGGAGTTGATAATTGTTTTATTAGTTGACCAGTTGCTTTTGTTGAACCATCATCTGCAACTATTACTTCAAAATCAGAAAACTGTTGTTCTGCTAAAGCTTGTAATACTAATGCTAAAGCAGCTGGACGATTATAAGTTGTTACTATTACGCTTATTTTTGGCATTTTCTTGTAAATACATTAACTTAAGATAACGATAATAAGTACCTTCAGCATTTGATACTGCTAACATAAACCCTTCTCTTCCATCTAAAAAACCAGCTCGGAGTAAATAAGTACGAATAAAAGCCCATAATCCATGTAAAATAGCTTGTTTAAGACTAGATTGCTTATCTTTTTCATAGTGCATTTTAGCATTTGCTGAAGAATAGCTATTTACTTTCTCTAATACTTCTTCTAGTGAAATAAAAGAGTTATGTAATAAGGAAGTTTGTAAAGTACCAATTTTATCATCATTAACCTGAACTTTTTCATGAATTAAATCGTTAGTAAAATTAGCGTAATTACGTTTAAATAAACGAATTATATAATCAGGAAACCAGCCACTATGTCGCATCCTTTTACCACAATATTTAGATAAACGTGGAATACGAAAGGCTGATAACTTGGAATTATTAATAACTAGTTCTATTTCTTGTTGTAATTCTGTTGGAATTTGTTCATCAGCATCTATTGATAGAATCCATTTTCCAGTTGCTTTTGCCAATGCTAAATTTTTTTGATATCCAAATCCTTGCCAATTATTATTGATAAAGATTTTATCTGTAAACTTACGACAAATTGCAACTGTATTATCAGTGCTACCAGAATCTACTATAATAATTTCGTCACACCAAGATACTGACTTAAGACAATTAGCAATACAATGTTCTTCATTTTTAGTAATTATTATTACAGATAAATTTACCATATATAGATTTTCTCGATTTTATAGGTATAGTTATAATAATACCTTTGCCAATGTCAAAATGTTTCGGGAATGAGGTATGATTTCCCAAAATCCTGATATTACTTAGGTTTCGGGAAATACGCTATGCTCCATTCCCGAAACAACCATTGGCTAAAGTATTGTATAATAAATAATTGTATTTATGATATAACATTTTTCAATTAGATAAGTTACAGTAATATTAAATAAGTAATTGATTTTGAATTTAATTAAGAATTAAGAATTTATAATTAAGAATTACTATAATAGTTATTATCTATTAAAATATGATATTATTATGTAAAAATTTAACTATTTTAGGAGCTAGTAATATGTTAGAAATGTTGTCTTTTATGTTAGCTGGAATAATACTTTACTTCGTCTCAGACGAGATATTAAATCGAATTGAAGTTTATCGTGGTGAACATTTTAAAAACCGGAGCATTATATTTTTTATTATTATCCTAACCATATCTATGATTACATTTTCTATATTTGATAATTTTCAATAATTCTAAATCTTGATTCAGAATTGTCTAACTTTCAACTAAAACAATAGTTTTCCTGAATATGCAAAATAATTCTCAACATATATTCTTAACTAAACGTTATGCTTTAGCCGTAGCCATTATAAGTATTTTTATTACTCTTACTTTTATTAGTATGTATAAATTCTTAAATGTACAGAGTAGTTATGCCGCCATTATAAATATTAGCGGTAAACAACGAATGTTATCACAACGTATTGCCTTATACGCTAATAGTTTAACCTATTATGAATTGGATAGTTGTCGGTTATACGCTAAAGATATAACAACTTTAGTTGAAGCAATTGATTTAATGCAAAATGTACATAATGCCTTGTTAAACGGTAATAAATCATTTACAGATATATCTGAAGTAGATTTATCTAAAGCTATTTATAATATATATTATCAACCACCTTTCAGATTAGGTGAACAAGTAAATAAGTTTTTAACTCATGCACGGTTGATAGCAAAAACACCTTGTGGGAGTCTCTCTAAAAATAATTCAGATTTATCTGCTTTGTCCTATATGGCTAAAAATAACTTATTAGCTGGTCTTAATGCCATAGTTACTGAATATCAAATAGAAAGTGAAGCTAACGTATCTCTAATTATACAAACTAAAACCTTATTATGGTTAATTACTCTGCTAGTTTTACTTTTAGAAGTTTTATTTATTTTTCGACCAATGGTAAATTATGCTGTTGGCAAGGCAAAAGAATTAGAGAAACAAAATTCTGAGCTAGAACAGGCGAAAATATTAGCCGAACAAGCTGCTAGAGCTAAAACTGATTTTTTAGCAACTATGAGCCATGAAATCCGCACTCCTTTAAATGGTGTAGTCGGAATGACCAATTTGTTATTAAATACTTCAATAACCGCTCAACAACGTGAATTTGTCGATACCATTCGTTTTAGTGGCGATACTTTGCTGACAGTGATTAATGATATTTTAGATTTTTCTAAGATTGAACTAGGCCGAATAATTTTAGAAAAAGAACCGATTGAAATAAGAACATTTATTGAAGAAACTTTTGATTTATTTACAGCTAAAGCATCAAACAAAAATATTGAATTATTATATTTGGTTGATGACGAAATACCAAGTTGGATTAGAGGTGATATTACTAGAATCAGACAAATTCTAGCTAATTTAATTAATAATGCTCTAAAATTTACTAAAATTGGTGAAGTATTTGTATCAGTTAAAATAAATTCCCAAACCGAAGATAATATTGAATTAGTATTTGCTGTCAATGATACTGGAGTTGGAATTCCTGAAGATAAATTAAATAAATTATTTAAAGCTTTTTCCCAAGTAGATTCTTCCACAACTCGACAGTATGGTGGTACTGGTTTAGGATTGGTAATTAGTAAGCGTTTATGTGAATTAATGGGAGGTAGGATTTGGGTTGAAAGTAAAAATACTGAAGGTTCTATATTTTACTTTACTTTACAAGTAACAATTTCAGATGCTCCTAAATCATTATTTGAACCTAAAATTGAATTATTACAAGGACAGCATATTTTAGTAGTTGATGACAATACAAATAACCAGCGGATTTTAAATCATTTATTACATAGTTGGAATTGTTCTACTAGTACGGTTGGTTCAGGAGAAAAAGCTTTAGCTTGGTTGCAACATGACAATAAATGTGATGTAGTTATTATAGATAGATATATGCCAGAAATGGATGGTATACAACTGGCAGAAGCTATTCATGAAATTCCAGAAAGACAAGAATTGCCGTTAATTGCGTTAACTACTATTGATGAATTAGAGAACAATTTAGAATTAACAAAACAGTTATTCCAAGCTTCCATATGCAAGCCAATTAAGCAAGCCCATCTATTAAATATGCTTAATTATGTATTTACTGGAGTGAAAAATAAACGGCATGTCAAGACCACTAAAATAGATACTTCCTTAGCTGAACGTTTACCATTAAATATTTTATTAGCAGAAGATGATATCATTAATCAAAAGATTAGTTTATTGACACTTGAAAAAATGGGTTATAGTGTGGATATTGCTAATAATGGAGTTGAAGTTTTAGATGCTTTAAAAGAAAGAACTTATGATATTATTCTAATGGATTTGCATATGCCGCAAATGGATGGTTTGACAGCAAGCAAATTAATAGTAGAAAAATATCCTGTACGCCCTAAAATTATTGCTACTACAGCTAGTGCCATGTATAATGTGCGTAAGCAATGTGTAGAAGCAGGAATGGATGATTATATGACCAAACCTTTACAATGGCGTAATTTAGAAGCTATCTTGGAAAAATGGGGTAATACTGATAAATAACTTATTTTCAATTGAATGGATTAGCGTTAAGATGTAATTCGTGTCCTCATTACATCCTACATGAAATCATAAAATTTGTAATAATAGATTTTTGAATTTAATTAAGCATTAAGAATTCATAATTAAGAATTACTATAAATTCTCCATGTATATATCGCATGGAGGATTCTAATAAATATTAGGTTCAAGCTTTTTGTTTTTTACTATAATCTTCAATAGCAGATTTCACTGCTGCTTCAGCTAATACGCTACAATGAATTTTTACTGGCGGCAAAGCTAATTCCTCTGCTATTTCAGTATTTTTGATCGCTGAAGCTTCTTCCAATGTCTTACCTTTTACCCATTCAGTAAGTAAAGAACTGGATGCAATAGCAGAACCACAGCCATAGGTTTTAAACTTGGCATCTTCAATAATACCATCGTCTCCAACCTTAATTTGTAAACGCATTACATCTCCACAAGCAGGAGCTCCAACCATTCCAGTTCCTACTGAAGAATCATTTTTATCTAAATTGCCAACATTACGAGGTTTTTCATAGTGATCTAAAACCTTTTCTGAATAAGCCATTGTTTTAATCCTTATCTTTAAGTTAATAATCTACTCAATGAGAATCCCATTGAATACTATTTAAATCAACACCTTCTTTATACATTTCCCATAAAGGAGACAAATCTCGTAATCTTTCAATATTGGAACGAATTAACGGAATAGCATAGTCAATTTCTTCTTCAGTAGTAAAACGTCCTAATGTAAATCTAAGCGAACTGTGAGCAAGTTCATCATTGCGACCTATTGCTCGTAACACATAAGAAGGTTCTAAACTAGCAGAAGTACAGGCAGAACCACTGGAAACTGCTAAATCTTTGAGAGCCATCATTAAAGATTCACCTTCCACTAAATTAAAACTTATATTCAAGTTACCAGCAATTCGTTGTTTCATGTCTCCGTTTATATACATCTCTTCTATATCTTGCAGACCAGCCAACATTCGATTGCGTAATTTTTCTATCCGTTTATTTTCTATCGACATTTCTTCTTTTGCAATTCTAAAAGCTTCTCCCATACCAGCGATTTGATGAGTAGCTAAAGTACCAGAACGCATACCACGTTCATGACCACCACCATGCATTTGTGATTCTATCCGTACCCTTGGTTTACGCCTTACATATAAAGCCCCTATACCTTTAGGGCCATAAATTTTATGAGCAGAAAATGACATTAAATCAACTTTCATCATTGCTAAATCAATCGGCACTTTACCAGCACTTTGAGCAGCATCCACATGGAAAAAAACTTTATGAGACCTGGTCATTTCACCAATGGTTGCAATATCTGTGATCACTCCAATTTCATTATTAACATGCATTAAACTAACTAAAATTGTATCATCTCGAATAGTTGCTTCTAATTCTTTTAGATCAATAAGTCCATTTGCTTGCGGATTTAAATAACTAATTTCAAAACCTTCTCTTTCTAACTGTCGACAAGTATCTAATACAGCCTTGTGTTCTGTCATGCTGGTAATGATATGTTTGCCTTTTTTCTGATAAAAGTGAGCTATTCCTTTAATGGCTAAATTATCAGATTCAGTTGCTCCAGAAGTCCACACAATCTCTTTAGGATCAGCATTAATTAAAGCAGCCACATTATTTCTAGCTTCATCAATTGCTTTTTCAGCATCCCAACCAAATTTATGTGAACGTGAAGCTGGATTTCCAAAATGACCTTGTGGAGTTAAATACTGCATCATTTTTTCTGCAACCCGTGGGTCAACAGGAGTTGTTGCTGAATAATCGAAGTAAATAGGTAAATTCATAACTTTCTCTATAATTATAATTACATATCTTGAATATCAGTTTTGACCAGATATTATGGTAATTAAGTATTCTTTTTTATGATTTGAGCTAGAGTGATACCGTTTAAAAAATCACAAATTTGATCACTCAGATCAGTCCATAATTGATGAGTAACACAAGCTTGGGTATCATGGCAATTCTTTTCGCCTTTACAACGAGTTGCATCAATACATTCATCAACTGCCGTAATAATATCAGCAATAGTAATTTTTGAGGTTGGGCGATTTAAACTGTAACCTCCATTTGGACCACGAGTACTATTTACCAAACCATTTTTACGCAGTTTAGTAAATAGTTGTTCCAAATAGGATAAAGAAATGCCTTGGCGTTTGGAAATATCAGTTAATTTAACTGGTTTTTGATGCTTATTATTAAGTGCTATATCCAGCATTGCCATAACAGCATACCGTCCTTTGGTAGATAATTTCATAACATCAGCTCTAAAATAGTACGTTATAGATAGTATTATATCTATGTTCCATAGTAAATTTATCAAGTATTATTTTGAGTTAAACTTAAATGAAGATATCTTACTGATAATATTGTAATATAATGTATATATAAAAAATATGGTAGGTAAATTTGAATGGTTAAGTGATGAATAGTAAATTCAGTATATTGTTCTGATACCTTAATTTATTAATTATTACATTATTAAAATTATCTAAAGGATTGTATATTAGACTAATTTTATGTAGGATGTAATGAGTTTACGAATTACATCTTTCGAGTTGCATTATTGATGCAATTCACTTCGTTCATTGCATCCTACATTTAACCTTATTTAGGAATGATGTCTAATTACTACGATTTTTATTCCCAAAATTATTGACGTTACAATTAAAAAAAAGTAAAATTATTACCAAATATAATCTTTTATAATTTTATTCGTTCATAAATAAATTTAAAATACCTTCATGCCTAATAATTATAAACCTCGTTTGGGAGAAATGCTCATTGAAGCAGGATTTGTTAATTCCCAAGAAGTGGAACGTGCTATAGAATTTCAATCTCGATTGGGGGGGAAATTAGGAGCTGTGCTTATTCGTCTAGGGGCATTGTCCGAAAATAATTTATTAAAGATTTTGTCCATCCAGTTGGATATGCCAATAATGGAAAATATTCCTATAGATATAACTCCATTATTGAATTTAATTGAAAAATCTGAAATTGAGCAAGATTGGTGGTTAGATCAAGAAGTTGTAGCGTGGGAAGCTGAAGATGGCATCCATTGCATGGCACAAGACCCTCTGTCTGACACTATCCATGAAGTTTTTTATAATGTATTTCCAGAACAAGAGACTACTTGGTATTTATCTCGCCAGCAAGATTTAGATCGGATTCTAGATTTATTATCCAAAGCTACTACAGATGAAAGTTTTGGTGACACTGATGATGTGAATTTATTACGAGAATTAGCTGAAGGAGCTCCTGTAGTTGAATTTGTCAATAATATGTTTTCTCAGGCAATAGATAAACGAGCTTCGGATGTACATGTAGAACCAGAAGAACGCACTTTTTTTGTACGCTATAGAATTGACGGGGTATTATACGAACATTTAAATTTGCCAAAAGAACGATTTAATCCAATAGCTTCTCGGATTAAACTAATTTCAGGATTAGATATTGCGGAACGACGTTTGCCACAAGATGGCAGATTGAATACTCGAGTTAGTGGTCAGGATTTAGATATTCGGGTTTCTTGTTTGCCTGGAGTGCATGGCGAATCTATTGTGATGCGTTTATTACCTAAAGAACGTCAAACTAGTGGTTTAGGCGAGTTAGGCTTTGCTCCTGATCATTATAAAATGTTTAATGATTGGATCAGTGAACCACACGGTATTATTTTAGTTACTGGGCCTACTGGTTCTGGTAAATCAACCACATTATATGCTGCACTTGATGCTGTAAATGATCGTACCCAAAAAATTATTACAGTTGAAGACCCAGTAGAATATCAACTCGGTGGGATTACTCAAGTTCAGGCTCATAGCGATATTGGTTTTACATTTGCCAGTGCATTACGTTCGATTTTACGCCAAGACCCAGATATTGTTATGATTGGGGAAATTAGAGATAGAGAAACTTCCGAAATTGCTATTCAAGCTTCTCTCACTGGTCATATGGTGTTATCAACTTTGCATACGAATGATGCAGTGAGTGCTTTCACTCGTTTAATTGATATGGGAATTGAACCATTTTTAGTTTCAACTTCAGTACGTGCTGTACAAGCTCAACGTTTGGTTAGACGTTTATGTGACTGTGCTATACCAACCGATCCTTTAAAATTAATTAAAGAACAAGTTAAAAAGATTTTGCCAGTAGAATTTGCTGCTCAAGCTCCAATTTGGAAACAGGCTGTGGGTTGTAAAAAATGTCAACATACTGGTTATCAAGGTCGAGTGGGAATTTATGAATTAGTATATTTAACTGCTGAAATGCAGAATTTAATTTTACAAAATGCTCCAATAATAGAAATGCGTAATTTGGCTAGTAAACAAGGATTTAGAAATTTACGAGAAGATGGATTTGTGAAAGCTTATCAAGGCATAACTAGTGTAGAAGAAGTCTTACGAGTTACTGAAGAAACAGCTTAGTTCAAAAAGTTATTTTAACGTCAATTATTTTACGCAAAAATGGTTTATTACGTTGTAATATTGTTGGTAAATTTTCTATTGTTGCAGTCGCAATTTTGCTGTCAGTGAATTCACCATACATTATTTCCCAATTAATACCAGTATTATAAATATATAAATTGGTTAATAATGGCTGTATTTCCGACTTATTTAAAAACTGTTGTAAATATTCAATTTTATCTATTTTTACTTGCATAACTTGGATAGTATAATTTTGTTGATTTAATAGCCATTTTTCTGTGACTTGTAACCGTTGTTGTAATAAAGAAAGTTGCTGAGGAATAGGGTTAAATAATATTGGTAAACTGCTTGGTATTGATATTCCTAAGATAATTACTAATGCTATGCTCATTAATATAACTTTATTAAACTTAGTTGGACATGGAAAACCACTATCTTTTGCTGCTAGACATATATGTTTGGGTAAAATTATATGAGTACTATCTGCAAATGCGGCTAATAATGCTTTATCAGCTAAAATATTTATTCTACGCATCAAACCTTTGGATACTTTAGTTAACAATTTTACTGCTGCTGAGGAAAAAACAGGTGGCCCTCGATAACCAACAGCATGTAAACGAAATTTTAAATATTCTTGGATATTTTCCTGTTTTAATACCTCTAAGTAAAGATTATGAGTAATTCTTTCTTTTAATTGGCGAATACTAATTGTAGCTAAATTTATATCTAATTCTGGCTGGCCAAATAATACTATTTGTAATAACTTGTTCCGAGTTGTTTCCAAATTACTAAGTAGACGTATTTCTTCTAAAGTTTCTAGCGGCATTCCTTGGGCTTCTTCAACAAATACTACAACTTGCTGTTGATTAGCATGTTTTTCTAATAAATGGTTGTGTAAAATATGCATTACTTGCAAACGATTTTCTTGTGGAGTTACTGGTAGCTCCATCTCCAATGCTATAGCATGTAAAATCATTTCTGGTGGTAAACGTGGATTGGCAATATAAACTACTTCAATTTCTTTGGGTAATTTTTCTTCCAACATCCGACATAACATAGTCTTACCACTACCCACTTCTCCAACAACTTTAATGATTCCTTCACCACTTTTAACCGCATAAACTAATGCGTCTAAAGCTAAACCTCGATTAGCACCAGAATAAAATAAATTAGTATCTGGAGTAATTTTAAATGGTGGATATTTTAAACCAAAATGTTCGTAATACATATGATAATTCTTAATTAAATTCCAATATTAATTCTGTAGATAGGATTAGCAAAATAGATATCTATTATACTTGATTATCAAGTTTTTTAACAATAACATAAGGAATTTGTCATCAAACAAGAATAAACCATTTGATGTAGAGACAAGGCATGCCTTGTCTCTACAAGAAAACTTGATAGTAGAGTTATAAGCTATTTTTTGTTTTTGCGTAACACTAGTAATTAAAATTGTATCAATAAAATTAAAAGACATTTATCTGATATACTCTATAGCTTATTTTAAATAGCAATATTAATTGATTAAAAATATTAGTTAAATATGATATTTAACTAAACTGTCTGATAATTTTTGCTTGAAAATAAAACTAAATTGTATTACACTAGCTTAAAATTTTGCTAACAAGCATCTATAATTAAGTGACTAAAATTAGGAACTAACTTATGTCATTTTTAAATAAATTATATTTATTGGGGATAATAGTATTTATAGCAGGTTGTCAAATCTTGCCACCTCATAAAGATTGTTATGTGGCTGATTTAAAGCTACGTGGTTATTACAGTGGAAATTGCCAAAATAATAAAGCTTACGGTCAAGGTATCGCAATTGGTAAAGATAAATATGAAGGTGAATTTATTAATGGCTATCCACATGGAAAAGGAACTTATGTTTGGGGTGATGAAGCTAGTTTTACCGGCCAATTTATTAATGGTGCACCACAAGTACCTCATATAGGTTGTTATGTTGCCGACCCTCGTTTACGTGGTAGATATAATGGAGAATGTAAAGCAGGTAAAGCATATGGTCATGGCAAATCAGTTGGCATAGATATTTATGAAGGTAGATTTGTTAATGGATTTCTTAATGGCAATGGAACTTATATCTGGTATAATAAAGATCGTTATATTGGGCAATTTAAAAATGGTAAAGCTCATGGACGTGGTGTTATGAAACTTATAGATGGCACTGAAACAGTAGGTGAATGGATTAATAATCAACCAGTTAATTGATAGAGATTTTAATTATGGATAGACCTGGTCAAAATAGTTCACGTTATTCTTGGTTTTTTAAAATATTTGGCAAGCCTAAAGATAAAGAGGAAACTAAACCTTCTCCTTTTCCTACTACTTTAGCTCCTGTCAAACCTAAAAAACCGATAAGAAAGTTTATTGATAAACCTATTGCTGGAAGTTTTGAAACAACATTCAGTCGAAGTAATCAAACCATGTTGACACAGCTTAATATGGCTCGTCAATATCAAACTATTATTAAAGATATAGCTAGGCGTTATAATATTAAACCAGCTATAATTTGTGGAATGGGTTCTCGTGAATCTCATTGGGGTATGGCACTTAGACCTAAAGGTCCAGGTGGTAGAGGTGACTTTGCTCGTCGACGACCAAGAGGTAATCGTCGTAGTGCAGAGCCACCAGATGGTGGTGGATACGGGCGTGGCTTAATGCAAATAGATTATGATTGGCATGAGTTTGCTCGTACTGGTAAATGGCAAGACCCTAGAGAAAATATTATCTATTCTTGTACAGTATTAGATAGAGCTAGGAAGTTTTTTGATAAAAAAGCTCAAAGTTTGAGTGAAGAACAAAAATTACGTGCTATGATTGCAGCTTATAATGGTGGAGCAACTGCTACTTTACGTTCCATTAAAGCTGGAGATGATATTGATGCTAGAACTACTGGTCATGATTATTCTAAGGATGTGCTTGATCGTAGTGGTTGGTTTCAATTACATGGTTGGGATTAGTTAATAATATAGATATTCTATATTACAAATTCTGAATTAAATAATGAAATTTAAAATTACATATATGGAAGTCACTAGTATAATTATGGAGAACAACTTATGAGTGCTAAAGGGCAATCTATACAAGACCCTTTTTTAAATATTTTACGCAAAGAACATATTGCTGTTTCTATTTACTTGGTTAATGGTATTAAGTTACAGGGATATATTGAATCTTTTGATCAATTTGTTTTATTACTGAAAAATTCAGTTAACCAAATGGTTTATAAACATGCTATATCTACTATTGTACCTGCACGTCAGGTAAGAGTTCCTTATGATAATGAGCAAGATGAAAAACCAGATAATGAATAGTTTATAATTATGTTCGAGAGACCACATGGTGGTGAACGTGCTATTTTAGTATTTGTAACTTTAGCCAATTCAACTAATTCAGAAGAAGAATTTGCTGAGTTGGCTCGTTCTGCTGGAGTTTCTATAGTATTTGAATTAACAGCAACTCGTGATAAACCTGATCCACGTTCTTTTATTGGTAGTGGAAAATTAGAAGAACTTAGTGAATTAGTAACAGCACATCAGGCTGAAGTAGTATTATTTAATCATCTTTTAAGTCCTGGTCAAGAACGTAATTTAGAGAAAGTTTTACAATGTAAAGTATTGGATCGAACTGGAGTAATTTTAGATATTTTTGCCCAAAGAGCATCTTCTTTTGAAGGTAAACTTCAAGTAGAATTGGCTCAACTTAAACATCTTAGTACTCGGTTAATTCGTGGTTGGACTCACTTAGAACGACAAAAAGGTGGAATTGGTTTACGTGGCCCAGGAGAAACTCAATTAGAAACTGATAGGCGTTTAATTGGGGATCGAATCAAATCGATTAGTAAACGACTAGATAGGGTTAGTCAACAACGTAATTTAGGTAGAAAAGCCCGCCAACAAGCTCAGTTGCCAATCGTGTCATTAGTGGGTTATACAAATGCTGGTAAATCAACTTTATTTAATCATCTTACTAAATCAGATGTTTTTGTTGCAGATCAGCTATTTGCTACTTTAGATTCTACTTTACGGCGTTTGGTATTACCCAATAAAATGCGATTGATTTTGGCTGATACTGTTGGTTTTGTACAAAAATTACCACATGATCTGATTGCTGCTTTTCGTTCTACCTTAGAAGAAACTTTGCAAGCAGATTTATTATTACATGTTGTTGATGCTAGCGACCCTGAACGTCAATTACGAATTGAACAGGTTAATCAAGTTTTGACTGATATTGGTGCTGCTGATATACCTCAGGTTTTAGTTTATAATAAAATTGACCGTTTACCTGATTGTCAAAGTCACTGTGATAGAATTGGAAACATAACCAAAGTATGGTTATCAGCATTAAATGATACTGGAACTGAATTTTTATATGAAACTTTAGCAGACCAATTAAGTTCAGGTACAAATCATTGTAAAGTTCGTATACCAGTAAATGCTGGTGATTTACGATCTGATTTATTTGAAAACGCAGTTATATTGCAAGAACAATATGCAGATAATGGCGATAGTCTATTGGAAATTCAGATAGCAACCCAACATTTAAATTTTTTAACTAAAACAGATTCTCGATTACAATTAGTTAAAACTTAAATATTCAACAAAATTTATTAGGGAGTAAATATGGCTTGGAATGAACCAGGTGATAATAATAAAGATCCTTGGAATAAACAAGGTCCACCAGATTTGGATGAAGTTGTCCAAAAAATCCAAAATAAGTTAGGAGGAATCTTTGGTGGTGGTGGTAGTAATGGTGATAGCAGTAATAGTGGTTATAGTGGTCCACCTATTTGGATAGTATTAATATTAGCAGTATCAGTCTGGGGATTATTTGGTATTTATACGGTAAGACCAGCAGAAGTTGGAGTAGTAACCAGATTTGGTCAATACCATGAAACCACACAACAAGGTTTAAATTGGCATATACCTTATCCTATTGAACAAGTTCAGACAGTTAATATCCGAGAAGTTAGGCCAGTTACTCATAAAGCCTTGATGTTAACAAAAGATGAAAATATAGTTGAAATTGAGGTAATTGTTCAGTATCGTGTTGTCAGTGCAAAAGACTATTTATTTAATGTTACTGATCCAGATGATACCTTACGTCAAGCTACTGAAAGTTCCTTACGTGAAGTAGTTGGTATTAGTAAAATGGATGGTGTTTTAACTAGTGAACGAACTAGAGTTTCTGCTGATACTAAGAAATTGATTCAGGAAATTGTTGACCGCTATGAAACAGGATTAACAGTAATCAATGTTAATATGCAGAATGCTCAACCGCCAGCAGAAGTACAAAATGCTTTTGAAGATGTTATTAAAGCTCGGGAAGATCAAGAGCGAAGTAAAAATAAAGCTCAAGCCTATTCCAATGAAGTTATAGAAAAGGTTAAAGGTGCATCGGATAAATTACGCGAAGAAGCAGAAGCTTACAAAGCTCAGGTTATCGCTCGTTCTGAAGGTGAAACTAAACGTTTTTTAAGTGTTTTATTTGAATATGAAAAAGCTCCAGAAATTACTCGACAACGTTTATATTTGGAAACAATGGAATCAGTATTATCTAATACTAGCAAAGTCATGTTAGATGTCAATGGAAGTAATAATTTGATGGTATTACCATTAGATAAGTTAATTGGTAATTCTGTTAATAGAACAGCAATACCAACTCTTTCTAACTCTCCACAATCTACTAGGGTTCAGCAACCTAGGAATAATGTTCGAAATGATGCACGCAATAGGGGAGAACGCTAATGTATAAAGCAATTTCTGTTGTTCTATTGCCAATAATAATGATAGTTAGTTCTTTTTCAATATTTACCGTTCAAGAAACTGAATTAGCTTTGATGTTACGTTTCAAAAAAATAGTTGGAGATGATTTTGGTCCAGGTTTACATTTTAAGAGTCCAATTCATAATGTTCTAACTTTTGAAAAACGGATTCAAACTCTTGATGCTCCTCCTGAACAATTTTTAACTGTTGAAAAGAAAAACTTAATTGTTGATTCTTTTATTAAATGGCGGATTGTTGATATCGTTACTTATTATAAAGCAGTTAGTGGTAATCAACAAAGAGCTAAAGATCGGTTAGGAGAAATTATTGCCGATGGATTACGCAGTGAATTTGGTAAGCGTACGATTAAAGAAGTTGTGTCTGGTGACAGAATTAAGATCATGGGCATAATAACTAAAGAAGCTAATACTAACGTACCTAAATTATTAGGGATTGAAATTATTGACGTTAGAATTAAACGTATCGATTTGCCTCCAGAAGTTAGTAATTCAGTTTATCGAAGAATGGAAGCAGAACGGGAACGAGTTGCTAAGAAATGGCGTTCTCAAGGTGAAGCAGATGCCGTAAGAATTAAAGCTAATGCTGATCGTGAACGAATAGAAGTTTATTCTAAAGCAGAACGTGATTCTGAAAAAATTCGAGGTGAAGGCGAAGCTATTTCAGCGGATACTTATGCTAAAGCATATAATCAAAATCAAGAGTTTTATACTTTATATCGTAGCTTAAATGCTTATAAAACAGCGTTTAGTAGCCGTAATGATATGTTAATAATTACCCCTGATTCTGACTTTTTTAATTATTTTAAAGATTTAAATGGTAAAAAATCATTTTATCCTATATCTACAACTGGTCCTGTTATTGAGCAAAAAGTTGTTGTAGAAGATAAATCAATACCTTTTTCACCTAAAGCACCAGTTGAAATATTAAATAAAGAGCTAGAATTAGACTAATATCATGTGGGAAGAACTTGGAATTGCCATTTCTTTGATTTTTATCATTGAAGGTATTTTACCTTTTTTGAACCCGAACGGATGGCGTAAAACTTTACGTAGAATTAGTGAAATGGAAGATAAAACCTTACGTACAACCGGTTTATTAAGCATGATATTTGGTTTAGCACTGCTATATTTAGTGCATTAATTTTCTCAGAACTACTAGTTAATTCTGTGATTTGAAGTATTTTCTCCAATTTAAACGGATAATTCCTTCACCTTTAGGCCATAGCTTGCTTTTAGGTGATGGAATTTCTTCATTCCGTATCTTTTTCAATTCTGATTGCAATCCTTGTTATCCAATTCCTTTTCAACCGTGCTTCTGTATTTTTAATTAATTATAATTCATACTAATACCGCTAAGAAATATAGTTTTTATTATTGGCATATCTATTGCTTTAAAAAACAAATTAACAATTAATAATTTATTGTAATTCTAATTTTTTAATTTAATTACAATGTATTATACTGAATATAATGAGGGAATTATTATGTACTCTAATAAAATTGTATTTCATTTAGCTTTATTTGTGTTGGCTAATTTTGCCTATGCTCAGAACGAAGACGCTCTTGATTTACAACAAGTGGAAGGAACTCTTGAACTACAAAATGTGCAATTAGAAACCAAATATCATTACAGCAATCAAATAGATGTTCTTACAGAAAAAGTTAATATGCTAAAATTGCAACAAGAAGAATTAAGATTAGAGCATGTTGGGAAATTATTAAAACTTAAACAAGAAAAAGAACGATTATTATTGGAAAATGATTTATATTCTGCTAGGGAAAACAATCTATTAGCAGAGAAGGTTGCGATCAAAAAACGTTTGAGTTTGGAAAATGATATTAGCAATAAACAACATAAACTAACTCAAATTACTCTTGAACAAGAGTTAGGTAATTTATCGATTAAAAATGATATTGTGGAAGAACGAAATAAATACAAGCAATTGGAATTTGATACACAATTAAGTGAACTTAATTTCAAAAAACTTAAATTAGTTCAACAGATTAGCAAAAGAAATAAGCAACAAGAATGGAATAGTCAAGTTAATAATCCACAAAATTATTCTAATGAACCATTAATAGATGGTAAGTTGACTATTAGTGATCGGAAGATATCTTTAGATGGCCCAATTATATTTGGAACGGCTAATTATATAGTAGAACGAATTAATTACTTCAATAATAAAAGTCAAGAATATCCTATTTTCTTAGTAATTGGTTATTGTCGGGGTGGTTCGGTAATGGAAGGTGTGAGAATTTTAAAAGCTATGGAAAATAGTATTGCTCCAGTATATGTAGTGGTCAAATCATTTGCTGCTAGTATGGCTGCTGTAATTAGCACTTTAGCAGAACATTCATATGCTTATCCTGATGCAATTATCTTACATCATCAAGTATGGGGTTATTCAAAAGGTAATAAAACTGAACAATTGGAAAATCTAAAAGTTTTAGAAGAATGGTCAGATCGGGTATTATCACCAATTGCCGATAAAATGGGAATCACTCTGACTGAGTTAGTAGAAAAAATGTATGAAAATAGTGCTAGTGGTGATTGGATGGAATTTGCTAATAATGCAGTTAAATATTCCTGGATTGATAATATTATTGAAGATATTAAGGATAATTCTATTATACAACAACCGAATATTAAAATAATAAACCCAGGCGAAACTATTCTTGCATCAAATAATATCGACCAAAAAGGTAATCAATTTTCTACATTACCAAAACCTAGACCTTTTGATGTGTATCATTTATATAATCCTGATAATTATTATCGATACTAGTTTGGTTGAGTAGTAAAGTAATACTCACTGCCATTAAGTTAAGAATAACTGCCCTATATAATAAACATCGTTTCCTAAATAAGGAAAGATAGCTAAGTATGATTGTATTAACGACGTTAAATTGACCAAATCTATACAGTTAATTACGAACTTTATGTAGGATGTAATTAGTTTACGAATTACATCTTGATGCAATTCGTAAACTAATTACATCCTACATAAAGTTCGTAATTAACTGTATAGATTTGGTCAATTTAACGTCGTTAATACAATCATACTTAGC
>DAOUSL010000016.1 GCA_030627235.1 Thioploca sp. | reverse complement strand
TTTTAAAAAAATTAGTAAACCATATTGGAGCAATTTGGGTAGGGATTCTTTTATTCATCATTATAATAAATGTTTTTCTTAATATAATTTATCTTGGCATTACATCTATAACACTACCAATTCTTGATGTACCAAGTTGAATACTATCCCATCTATCTGTAATCATCATTACAGGAAAATCATTAACAAATCGTTTATATCTTAATACACTGCCCATGATTTGAATACGGCTTGCTTTCGATAATCGTTTTAATCCATCAATTTTAGTTGTCCAATGTTTGCCAGTAGATGGTTTATATTTTTTTAGTTGGTATTCAAAATGTTGGCTACTGGAAATTGTTTCACCTTCTGAAAATAAACTTGTCAGTTGAAATCGTTTCCCTAGTAAATAAAGGAAGTTCTATACCATCTTCCAGTTGAATTTTATCGTATCTGTCAATTCCAGTATTTCCAACTTTTATTTGTAAAAATAGTGATCTAAACCTAACTGAACTCTTAATTTTTGCATACCAAATTATATAATCCATAGTTGGTGAAATTAAGTTTCCAGGAATACCACCAGTTTTTTGATATGTTATCATTAGACAAATTTTTTTCTCCCAAAAACCTCATCCAACAAACACCGCACCAAATGCACATTTTCATCCCCAATCTGCACAAACACACTCCCAGAATCAGTCAACAACTCCCTAGCCACTACTAACCTATCCCGCAAATAAGCCAAATAAGAATGCCTCCCCAACTCCCAAGTATCCCGAAACGCCTTAACCTGCTCTGGCTGCCGCACAAAATCCTCCGCCTTGCCATCCTTAACATCCCGCTTCCGAGTAGACACCTGCCAATTAGAACCAAATTTAATCCCATAAGGCGGATCAAGATAAATCATCTGCACCTTACTCTTTAAACCCTCCTTCTCCGCCAACGAAGCCATCACTTGCAAAGAATCCCCTAAAATCATCCGATTCTGCCATTTCTCCTGATGCTGATAAAACTCAATCAATTGATCAAAATCAAGACTATCAAACCCACTTCCAAACAAATCAAACGTAGCCGGTTCATCCTGCTTTGCATAATCTTTCAAATCCTGAATCAAAGCCTGCGGATGAATTTTCTCCTGAATATAAATCGGCAATACTGGTACTTCCAAATCAACATTATCCTGTGCATCCTTACCTTTCTAAACCAACTGCGGGTTCAAATCAGGATTACGTGGATACAACTTAGTCTCCTTCTCATCAGTAACAAAATCCCGCAACTCCCTTAGTAGGAATGTTAGAACGAGAATCATTATGCTTAATACTATCTATTTCAATTGGTTTTTTCTTGGCATAGTTATATTTAAATTAGTTAAATGTTATTTCGGGAATGGAACACAAATTGGATTTCCCGAAACTTCTAAAATTCATAATTTGCAATTGTATGACGCAGAGCATCAAGGAAGGCATTCCCAACCGGAGGTTCAATGCCATTTGCGTTAAGGGCAGGCACGCAGGTCTGCCCCTACAAAAATATAATATATTTCAATATGGTAGGGGCGAACCTATGTGTTCACCCTTAACTTAATGGTATTGAGTAATTTGGTAGGGTCGGTGAAGCAAAACGTTAAGTGACCATTATAATGTAAATACAGAAGTTACTGATTGGAAATATTGAATGGTCGGTTTCATGTTGTTGCACCGACCCTACATGGCTGATTCTGATGTTGGGAAATGGTGGGCAAAAATGAAGCATTTGAATTACTCTACTTTTCGATGTCCAATGTTCACTACCATAATCAAAAGCTCATTATTATGTATTTCATATAACACTCTATATTGGCCAATTCTGATACGCCAAGCATCTCTACCAGAAAGCTTTTTACATCCTTTTGGTTGGGCATTATTTGACAAATTTCTTATTGCTACAATTATATTTTCTTGAAATTTATATGGTATTTTTGCAAGTGATTTTTGAGCACTTCTCTTAATCCTAATTTCATAATTCACTTGACAATACCAGATTTTATTTCATTAACTGCTTGCTCAAATGGAATTGAGTCTTCTTCTTTTGCAGCATCATAAGCTCTTATGTCATCTAATTCTTCCATTTCAGAAACAATAATATCCCATTCCGCAGATGGAATAATAACTGCCTTTTTACGGAATTCTTCATCAAAAATATATTCAGGGTGTATTTGTATCATTTCCATCTCCTATAATTATCCTGAAAATCCTTTAATCCCGAAAATCCTGATTCTATTATACAAGGGTCGGTGAAGCAAAGCGTTAAGTGACCATTATAATGTAAATACAGAAATTACTGATTAGATTTATGTTTGGTCGGTTTCACGTTGTTGCACCGACCCTACATGACTCGGCTCGACCATGGCTAGTTAATTACCAACATTTGACAGTACATTGAATTCCTCTACATGTTTCTTGACATATTTTTGGTTTTTGTTGAACTGTTTTTTGCTGTTGTATTGGTGTAGCCTGTTTATGTTGTAATGTTTGTTCTTGTTGTACAGTGGAAGTATTTTGTTGTTGATTAAATTGTTTATTATAATCCCAAACCCCTTTGATAAAACCACCAGCAAAACCAATTATACCAAAAGTTGCGGAACGAACAGGAGCAATCCGATTTCCAATAATTGCAAATGCTCCTCCATAAGCAGCTCCTTTCATAACTCCAGAATCCAATGCTTCAGAAAATGACCGATGCCTTTCATCATTAAACAACCTCACAAATGCTCCAGTTACAGCACCGTTAGCAAATTTTCCACCACCAAGTTTTTCTGCTGTTCCGCCTATAACAGCCGATGCAACTACACGTCCTGCTTTGTTTGAAATATTATTAACCATTGAACCAAAACCTGATGAGAATGCACCAGATAAAAATCCATGTTCAAAGCGTCCACCTTGAGCAACACGGGTTATACCACCAACAACACCATGTGCCACAGCTTTAGCAGCATGTCCAGAAAATAAATCTCCAACGCCTGACGTTAATACAGTTGCTACACCGCCAATCAAACCTCCCATCAATCCAGCTTTGAAAGCATCCCTAAAACTACCTCCATTCAGCAAAGTTCCACTAAATGCTGCTCCAAAACCAAATCCAGCCCCAGATAATATTGAACCAACCAATCCACTAGCAAGTCCACCTGTTATAGCACTTAATACAACCCCAACAACAGTAGATAAAATAGTTTTCCAATACTTCTTAATAAAATTGCCAATCTTCTTAAAAGCTTTACCAATCGCCTTAAAAAGTTTCTTAAAGAAAAATCCACTTGGATCAACTATTGACAACGGATTATTCAACACATAACTATAGCGATTCAAACTTTGGCTAGAAGTCGGAGCTTGCACATACGGATCAGCACTCAAAAACCGTCCAATAACAGGATCATAAAGCCGACCATTAGTATGGATAAGTTGCACTTCATCTAAATGTTCATGGCCAGTAAAACCTCGATCAGTAGTTAAATCCTGCTTAATAATTTCTAGCAATTCTGCTTCCGTTAAAGCTCCCCAAGTTTCAGCATCACGGCGTTGACCCCAAGCATCAAAGCTAAACTTTTCAACCAACCGACCAGTTTCATCAGTAATCGTATCAATCGAACCCAAATGATCTTTATGCAGATAACGAGTTTCTTGTTTAATACCATGATTTTTCTCAGTATAAATCGCTACACTCTCTTTCCCAACAAAAATGTAATGAGTATGCTTCTCCCACGCTTGCGAAACCTCACGTTCAAATAATCCACCAGCTACATAAGTTGTTGTATTAACAAAACCATTATCAGTCACCGTTTGTTGATAACGACTATAATCAGGGCCATACTGAAACTCAAGAACTTTATTGTTTTGGGTAATACTGATAGGTTTGTTAAATGAATTATAATCAATAACTTGTCCTTTAGCAGCAATACGATTTCCAGTAGTATCATAAGTATATTGATTACTTTTAGCTCCCTCAATAGAAGTCACCGCATGAGGGCCAGCTCCATTCTCACCATAAATATAGTTGCCAACATCCGATTTAGAGACAATATTGCCCAATTTATCATACTCAAGACTAGTCTTAAAATGACTGACATCCGTTTCGGTAAGACGATTAAGTTCATCATATTGAAAGGTTTCTGCCAAATCTAATTTACGATTAGCTCGTTCCTTCAAATTACCTAATTTATCAAACTGAAAAGATAGATTTTGGAAATTACCATCTCCAGTTTCAATTGACTGCACCCGACCGGTTAAATGGCCATAGGCTTTTTTAGTAATTAAACCATTGCCTAATGCTATTTGTTCGAGTTGACCCCGAGCATTCATCTGTTCTGCTTGCCAAAATAATTTATTATCGCTAATTCGCTGTACTTTGGTTAAGTAACCATATTGATTATACTCATTTTGTATTGCAAAACCAGTTGGATAGGTCAATGTATCGGCTCGACTATATTGATCATAAGTTTTACTAACAAAAAAAGTCTGACTATTTAATACTGTGCTAGTTCTAATTAAACGCCCAAAACTATCATAATCATAAACCGCTTTATAATCATTTGGACCAGTAACCCAAGCTAATTTACCTATACCTTTAATTTGTGTATCATATTCCCAAGTGCTAATTCCCCCTAGTTCTTTGCGTTGAATCATCCGACCCAACTTATCATATCCCATTGTTACGGTTTGACTTTTAGAATCAGTTTGGGAGAGCAATTTACCCAACACATTATAGCTATATTTGGTCGTGCCAGTATCCGCATCATACATGCTAGTCTTATTACCACGCAGATCATATTGCATGGTGGTCGTGTTACCATTTGGGTCACGTAATTCAATTAGATTACCAAAACCATCATAAATATAAGTGATTGAATTATCGGTATTATCAACACTTCTTGCTAATTTTCCTATGACATTGACAGTACGACTATTGGTTTGAGCTAAGGCATTGGTGATAACTGTTGTCAAGCCTTGATAGCTATTTTTAGTGACACCACCATCAGGAGCTATTTGCTGAATAGGTCGATTAATAACATCATATTTATTGACAGTCCATAATGGAGCTTCCCCAGCAAAATATGGATCAGATACTTGAGTTACTTCACCCTGTGAATTATATTGTTTATCTACATAAATAGCTTGGCCATCAAAACCAACAGTTTCTCTACGAATTTCTCGATCTAAAATATCATGGTAAACGATAGTTGGTGCGGCACCTGATGTTTCAGTATGAACAAAATATTTGGCTAATGGTGGACAATTTTCATTACATAAACGATAAGCAGTACGAGTTTGAGTACCATCAGCTCGAATTTCAAGTAATGGTCTACCAAAACCATCATATTGCCAACTAGTTACAAGATTATTAGGGCCAGTTAAGGAAGTCAGATTACCCATGTTATAGGTTTTGGTTTCTTGATGGCCTAAAGCATTTTCACTGGTTATTACATACCGTCCTTGTGAATCATAAACAGTTCTATGTGATCGAGTTTCAATATCTATCCCACTTATACTACTGACTTGAATATTACCATAAGTATCATGTTGATAGGTTTTTTCTAAACGGAAATTAGCATAATCAGGTTCGACTATTTCCTTATTTAATATTCCAGATTCAGTATCATATTCAAAAGCAGAAGTGCGAGTTTGGGCAGGTTGACCAAGAGCTGTTTTAGTAACGGTAGCACGAGTTAAACGACCTAAAATCCATCGTTCTATATCGTTAGTGTAAGTATTAGTCGTTGTTTCGATATAACCGTTACCATTATCAACAACAATTTGAGTGGGATTTCCATAATCATCATATTGATTAGTAGTTATTTTAGTGCTGACTAAACTACCATCAAGTTCATAACTTTTACTAATACTTTTATCAACCCGTGAGAAATGTACACCATTACCATAATCCTTGAGACTAGCAGTATTATCAGATTCGGCAAGTAAAGTACCGTCTGCTAAACTAGTTTCGGTACGTTTAATTTTAGTAGAAATATAACGATAATCACGCTCATAAAAACTAATATGTTTAATTCCAGTGCTATCATCAATTTGAGTTACCTTGGAAAAACCTCTAAAACCACGTCCATTGAGATCAACTTTACCACCTTCATAATGATAACTAATGCTTTGTTGACCGCCAATTCCATCATCAGAAGAAATTTTAGAAGCCACATAAATAGGCCCGATAAAATCTTGTTGGGGATATTGGGCATTAGTTTGTTTGGTATAAACAGAAGTATCTGTTAAAGGATTATAATTTATACTCGTGGTTGTACCATTACCAGAAATTATGCTATTAAGCAATAAAGGTTTTGAATCAGCTTTTATTACGAACCATTCACCTTTGTCATTAGGGCCAATCATAATATCTGCTAAACCATCACCATTGACATCCATAGGTCGAATCCGTTCTGGTGAACCATCCCAATTCCCATAAGCCTCAGAAATCCAAACTCCTTCATCAACAAAGCTAGACCCAGTATTTTTCAGCACATACCATTTACCATCTCCACCAGGCCCAATAACTATATCTGGTAGTCCATCAGTATTAACATCCATTGGACGAATTCGACTTGCAGCACCATCCCACTTTCCATAAGCTCCTGTTATCCAAGCACCTTCATCTATAAAGCTAGAGCCAGTATTTTTCAGCACATACCACATACCATCTCCACCAGGCCCAATAACTATATCTGGTAATCCATCGGTATTAACATCCATTGGATAAATTCGATTTGCAGCACCATCCCAATTCCCATAAGCTCCTGTTATCCAAGCACCTTCATCGACAAAACTAGAGCCTGTATTTTTTAGTACATACCATTTACCGTCTCCACCAGGACCAATAAGTATATCTGGTAATCCATCGGCATTCATATCCATTGGATAAATACGTTCTAGTGAACCGTTCCAATTCCCATAAGCTCCTGTTATCCAAGCACCTTCGTCAACAAAGCCAGAACCTGTATTTTTTAATACAAACCATTTTCCCGTTTCACTAGGCCCAATAACTATATCAGCTAATCCATCAGCATTAATATCCATTGGATGAATATGTCTTGGTTTATCATGATAGTAACCATAAGCTCCAGAAATCCAAGCACCTTCATCAACAAAACTAGAACCAGTATTTTTTAATACAAACCATTCACCTTTATTATCTGGGCCAATGAGAATATCAGGCAAACCATCAGCATTCACATCCATTGGACGGATACGATTTGTTTTATCATGCCAGTTTCCATAAGCTCCAGAAATCCAAGCACCTTCATCAATAAAACCAAAACCTGTATTTTTTAATACAAACCATTCACCTTTATCATCTGGACCAATTACAATATCAGTTAGTCCATCAACATTGACATCCATTGAATAAATACGATTTGCTTTATCATGCCAATCCCCATAAGCTCCAGAAATCCAAGTATTTTCATTAGTAAAAGTCAGTAAACTAGGTTCTTCATAACTGGAAGTATAAACTTGTAAGCCATCAGTTTCACGGCTAACTAAATCAATCAGTTCATCTCCATTAATATCAATATAATTAAGACTTTCCAAACTATTACAGTCTCCATTTTTACAAAATTCACTTGCTAAAATTGAAGAAAAACCATTTCCTGTAAAAGTAAAAGCTCGAAGTCCTTGATCACTACGAAATACCAAATCTTGCTTTCCATCTGAATTTAAATCAATAAAACGAATCGTATCATAGTTATCTGCGTCATTACATGTACCATATTGGACAGAATGGTTAGCACAAATATCACTGCTAATTTTGTTATCCCAATCCCACGTTAAACCATCATTTAGATAACATTCTATTCCATAATCACTGCGATAACATAAATCAACTTTACTATCTCCATTTATATCTGGATACTGAAGATATTGATAATTATCATAATCGCAACGATTTCCATTTTTACAAAATTCTGTTTCTATGGAAAGCTCAAAACTTGAACCGGTGAAAGCAAATACTCTCATACCACTATCACTACGAAAAACTAAGTCGTCTCTTCCATCAGAATTGACATCAATAAAATTAATCGTATCCCAATTATCAATACTTTCACAGATTCCATATTCGGTTGAATGGTTAGCACAAATATTAGTTTGGATTGGTTGGTCAAATTCCCAGCCTTGGCTATTATTAAGATAACAAGTAATTCCAGTTTTATCTGCTCGGTAACACAAGTCAATTTGGCCATCTCCATTTATATCTGGATATTGAATATATGGATAATTATCCCAATCACATGTCGTTTTATCTTGACAAAATGAAGTTTCCATAAATAATTCAAAACTATTTCCAGTTGATATAAAAGCTCGCATACCACTATCACTACGAAAAACTAAATCTTGTTTACCATCAGTATTAACATCAATAAAATTAATTGTGTCCCAATTATCGGCATTATTACATCCGCCATATTCTACTGAACTATTAGCACAAATATCTGTAATAATTGGGCTTTGCCATTTATCATCAATATTTAAATAGCATTGAATACCTGAATCAGATCGATAACATAAATCCTTCAAACCATCCCCATTAATATCTGGGTATAAAATATATTCAAAATTATCACTACTATCACATCTACCAGTAACAACAGATAAATCTTCTGAGCATGTATTATTAGCAATATTTGGAAATTTGAGAGAACCCTCAGTTGAACCTTTAAATGTAGGGAAGGGACTATTTGTAATGTCTTTAAATATACCACCACTTAAAGGAACATTACTACATGTATTTATTAAATTATTTGTACAAATTTCAATATTATAACTACTTTGATGTGTACTAAAAAATGCTTCTGATGGTTTATCACCAACTTGTTTTTGCCACTCAAAAGTAGTAGGCACAAAACAACTTCCGTCTATTCCACATTCTTGTACACTTATTAATAATGAACGTTGAGTTATTTTAGATTGTTCATAACTTAAATTATATTTACGAAATACATCCGCCCCTTCCCATGCCTCAACCCTACTTAACCTTTGAGTATTTTTAATTTGAGAACCACCAATATACTTTGGAACAACATCCTGCCTTGCTTCATAAAAAAACTGCACAGAATTATAAGGCGTTAAATCAGTATTTACATTACCAGTATACTTAATACTCTTAACATGATATTCCCCATTCGCATTGTTTTCTTCATAAAAAACTGTGAGATAATTACCCTTAGTATCTTGAATCTTGTTCAAAGTCCAAAGTAATATACTATCTTTACCCTGAGCCTCAATTCGAGAATCAGCAGTATAACCAAATTCCATGATCAACCCAGATTTGGTTTGTACAGTAAATTTTTCAGGCCCATTACCAGCCTTACCATAAGAAACTACTTTTTTAAAGGTGTTTTGTTCAGTATAATAAATTGTACTATCTTCACCATAAATACCCTGTACTGCCATTAAACGCTCACCATCTAAACAAAACCGATCATTATCATCAAAATCAACTGGATCGATAAAATTATCCTGAGCCAAAGTAGCTGGGCAGCGACTAATCGCAGACAATCCACCTAATGACCAACCCATACCCAACAAACCATTACTACCCTGACTACTATAAGCAATTGATAAATTAGGTTGAATGCCAGCCGTTCCAGGCGAAACTGTGATAGGAATACTATAAGTAGCCGCCCCAGATTCATTAACATTAAACTCACTGGAAGTATAACCAGATTGAGTACCGGGTATATCAGATGGCAACTTAATAGCATCCGTATTAACTGACCAATTAGTAGATTTATCACCGACTTTCAAAGTCAAATTAACACTACCATTAGCCGAAGAACGAGTTTTAATAGTAACAATATCACCATCTACAACAGCAATTGAATTTAAACCACTATTAACCCCATTTTTAATTAATGTCGCATTACCGCCAATAATCGTTGCATTTTCACCTTCAGAAACAACAATTGGATTAGAAATATAATCAACATTTGGAGTTGCATGAGATATTGGCGTAAAAGTAAAAGAAGGCCTAAATGGTTCTTTTATTGGAGGTGGTGAATCACACATAAACGGATTTTTAGACGGTTCATCACAGAGAGTAACAGTTTTTAAAGCAAGATTTGAACGATCAACATTTTCAATACCATCTACAAGCGGGTCTTTGCCAGCCTCAACATAAAGTGCATAAAGCGTATAACTACCATCAAAACCGGGAGGAACTTCAAATACTAATAACCGATGTTCTGTTTCAGTAGTTTCTACATTTTTTTGAAAAGGTTCGGGTAAATTGAATATATTAGCCGTGGAAGTAATAAAAATCAGTTCGTTAGTTGGCATCTGAACGGCAAACCATAAATCAACATTTTCTGTCCGATATGGTGGCGTAATTTCAACTAAATCAATAGTAACAGTATCACCAACATGATAAACATCTTCTAGACCATCAAACTTGATGGTAGTTTCTTGTGCTAATACTGGAAAACTAGCTAGGTAAATTATCAATCCTATTAAAATAGGTTTAAAGCAAATTTTTAATTTCATAATATTTCTCATATTAATTTGAATTTTAGAATATTCTATTCCCATATTTAATTTTGTAAATTCAATAAGTTAAAAATTTTATTGGAATATTTTTAGAATAGCATATGTAATATCAAAAACATAACTTTAGAGTAAGTTCTTATATTTAAATTAGAAGTTTTGGTCATCTTAAATTAACAGTACTTAAATAGGAGTAAGGAATTTCTGACTGCCATTCTATTATTAATAGCTACTCATATATTAGACATATTTCCTAAATAAGAAAAGAGTAGAAGTAATAATAAAAACTGTGAAAAAAATGTTAGAATAAGAAAAAGTTTAAAGAAATAGAATCCTCAAAAAATTTTAAACAAACAACAGGATTATCGATGGTAGTATTGACAATGGTAAACAATGCTTGCAAAGAATGTCATCGTCAATTTGTTTTAGAACTAAAAAACACGATACATCAACCAAAATTTAATTAGTTCCCAATATCTTAATTGGGAACCACTCTTTTCTATTTCTCTAAAATCCCCCTTAAGAACTTCCCAGTATAGGATTTTTTATTCTCAGAAACTTGTTCTGGAGTTCCAGTAGCGATGATTTTCCCACCTTTATCTCCACCTTCTGGGCCTAAATCTACAATCCAATCTGCTGTCTTCACCACATCCAAATTATGCTCAATAACCACCACTGTATTGCCGTGATCTCGTAATCTATGCAACACAGTTAATAACAATTCAATATCATGAAAATGTAAACCAGTAGTTGGTTCATCAAGAATATATAAAGTTTTTCCAGTATCCCGCTTCGATAATTCTTTAGCTAATTTAATTCGTTGAGCTTCACCACCAGACAAAGTCACCGCATTTTGTCCCAAAGTAATATAAGAAAGACCAACATCAATCAAAGTTTGTAGTTTACGAGTTAACCCAGGAATTGCGGAAAAGAAATCCCTAGCTTCTTCTACGCTCATAGCTAAAACTTCATGAATAGTTTTACCCTTATATTTGATATCCAAAGTCTCCCGATTATAACGTTGACCCTTACAAACATCACAAGTTACATAAATATCTGGCAAGAAGTGCATCGCTACTTTAATCAGTCCATCACCTTGACAAGCTTCACATCTACCACCTTTGACATTAAAACTAAATCGACCAATTTTATAACCACGAGACCTAGCCTCTGGAGTAGCAGCAAATAGTTCTCTAATTGGAGTAAAAATACCTGTATAAGTAGCTGGATTGGAACGAGGAGTTCTACCAATCGGACTTTGGTTAATATCCACCACTTTATCCAATAAATCCAACCCTTTAACATTTTTATGACCAGCTATTTCTAAATTAGCTCGATTCAATTCATTAGCGGTTATCGGATATAAAGTATCGTTGATTAAAGTCGATTTGCCAGAACCAGATACACCGGTAATGCAGGTCATTATTCCTAGTGGTAATTCTAAATTGATAGCTTTCAAATTATTGCCAGTCGCTCCATTTAAATATAAGATTTGATCTTTATTAATGGGTTGCCTTTGCTTAGGTATTTTTATGCTACGTTTATTGGACAAATATTGACCAGTAATAGACCTTTTAGTTCTAATAATACTAGCTAGTTTACCTTGAGCTACCACTTCTCCACCATGAATTCCAGCACCAGGGCCAATGTCAATAATATGGTCAGCTGCTCGAATTGTTTCTTCATCATGCTCAACCACAATTACTGTATTACCCAAGTCTCGCAAGTGAATCAGCGTATCCAACAATCTCTTATTATCCCGTTGATGCAATCCAATTGATGGCTCATCTAATACATACATGACTCCAACTAGACCAGCTCCAATTTGACTAGCCAATCTGATTCGTTGTGTTTCGCCACCAGATAAAGTGTCAGCACTCCGCTCTAAGCTCAAATATTCCAAGCCTACATTAATCAAAAATTGTAATCTTTCATTGACTTCTTTTAGAATCTTCTTAGCAATTTTACCCTTATGGCCGGGCAATTTTAATTTAGTAAAAAATTTCTGAGCTTGTTCAATTGGTAATGCAGTAAGCTGAGGTAAATTATGTCCAGTTACTAATACATGTCGGGCTGCTTTATTCAATCTCGTACCTTTACAAACAGAACAAGGTTGTTGGCTCATATATTTCACCAATTCTTCCCGTACTGAATTAGATTCAGTTTCCCGATACCGACGTTCTAAATTAGGAATAATGCCTTCAAATGGTCGTTTACGAGTGAAAGTTGTACCAGTTGCTTCCTTGCTATACACCATATTGATAACAGTATCGCCACTACCATATAAAATTATATTACGAATTTCGTCTGATAATTGGTTAAATGGCAAGTTCAAATCAAATTTATAATGTTTACTCAACGATTCTAAAGCTTGAAAATAAAATGCTGTCTTACTATCCCAACCTCGAATCGCTCCAGCACCTAAACTCACCTTAGGATTGGTAATTACCTTGCTTGGATCAAAAAATTGGTTAACTCCTAGACCGTCACAAGTTGGACAAGCACCCACTGGATTATTGAAAGAGAACAAACGTGGCTCAATTTCACTAACACTATAACCACATTCAGGACAAGAATAACGAGAAGAAAAAACTAGATTTGGAATCGAATCATCTTGCATAGAACTAACTTGAGCTAAACCATCACCAAGATTTAAAGCAGTCTCAAATGATTCTGTTAACCGTAACCTTATATCATCACGTACTTTAAATCGATCTATTATTACATCAATTGAATGTTTCTTCCGCAAATCTAAATCTGGTGGATCGTCCAACATGATAATTTCGTTATCAATTCTAGCTCGAATAAAACCTTGTTTTTGCAATGATTCGATTATTTTTATATGTTCACCTTTGCGTTCTTTAACGATGGGAGCTAATAACATCAATCTGGTATTTTTTGGCAAAGTTAATACTTGATCAATCATTTGACTAACAGTTTGAGCTTGTAAGCTAGTTCCGTGCTGTGGACAATGAGCCGTTCCTACTCTGGCAAATAATAATCGCAAGTAATCATAAATTTCTGTCACAGTACCAACAGTAGAGCGAGGATTATGCGAAGTAGATTTTTGCTCAATAGAAATAGCTGGCGATAAACCTTCAATATGTTCTACATCTGGTTTTTCCATAATAGACAGAAATTGACGAGCATAAGCAGATAATGATTCTACATAGCGACGTTGGCCTTCTGCATAGATAGTATCGAAAGCTAAAGAAGATTTTCCAGAACCAGATAATCCAGTAATTACAACTAATTTATCCCGAGGAATATCAAGGTCAATATTTTGTAAATTGTGGGTGCGTACTCCACGTAAGCTAATGGTTTTCATGGAGTATTATGTATGGTTAAACAATGGTTTTTAAAGGATTTTTGTTATAATATTTCAAACAGATAAATTTTGGCTAATTTATAAAAAATAACTATAGTAATTCTTAATTATGAATGCTTAATTCTTAATTAAATTCAAAATCAATTATTTATATTGCTGTAATTTATCCAATCGAAAAATTCTATATACTTATTTTTCTAGGTTTTATTTAACTTAGTCTATTATTAAAAATTTAAATCAACTATCTACAATTGACCTTAAACAAGGTAAAAATAATGTTAAAGAAGCATATTTAAAAATATCTGTATTTTAATAAAAATTACTTTGTAGAGGATAAAAAATATAATCTATTGATTTTTTAATAGTTAAATCTAGGCTGGGTAGAACGAAGTTAAACCCAGTAATACTTTGATAATACTTATGAAAATTCTGGTTTTCGTTGTTACTCTATCCAGCCTACAATTGTCCTGTGCAAAGTAAAATTTATACAGAATATTTTTGAGTTCAATTAAGAATTAAGCATTCATAATTAAGAATTGCTATAGAATGTTTCCATTTTATTAAAAGTCTGTCAAAAAAACTAAAAGGTAAAAATCATGCAAGAAGAGCATGAAACACGTCGTTCGTATGGGATACAAAATGCTGGTAGTAAAGGAGTAGCTGGAACAAAGCGATATGCAATGGTAATTGACCTACGGAAATGTATAGGTTGTAGGTCTTGCATGGTCGCTTGTAAATCAGAATTTGGGACTCCGTTAGGAGTTTGGAGAACTTGGGTTAAAGAAGGTGATAAAGGTGATTATCCAAATACTAAACGGATATTCATGCCACATCTATGTAATCACTGCGATTATCCAGTGTGTGTACGGAACTGTCCAACCCAAGCAACATTTAAACATAAAGATGGTTTTGTATTACAACGTTACAACCGATGTATTGGCTGTCGTACTTGTATGGTAGCTTGTCCTTATAACGCTAGACATTTAATTCCAGCTAAACGGACTGATAAAAATTTGCCTACAATGGTGGTGGATAAATGCACTTTTTGCTTTCATCGAGTGAAAAAAGGTCTGGTTCCAGCTTGTGTCCAAGCTTGTGTTGGTGGAGCAAGAATTTTTGGAGATATTAATGATCCCAATAGCGAAGTATCTAAACTAGCATCTAAAGAAACTTTAACTGTACTAAAACCTGAATTAGGAACTAAACCTTCGGTTTCCTATATCGGCGGTGATTGGGAACTTATGAATGAATCACATAGTTACACAGATAGAGCTACTAAATTAAAAGAGGAATTTAATACCTTTAAACGAAATCATAAAGGCGATGCATTTGGTGATATTGTTGAAGGTGAACCTACTATGCCACAAGTTGGCCAAAATATGGTTGGTTTTTTAAACACTATTCCACACAAAGCGAAAAATGTATTTAACTCATTTGTAAATTTTATTTTCAAATAGGAAGATAATATGTTAAAAAGTGTCATTACTTACAATGTGTTCCATCATGTTGCATGGGGAACAAGTATATCAGTTTACTTTTGGTTAGTAGGAATTAGTGCTGGTGCATTTTTAATCTCTAGTTTAAGTAGCGTATTTAACATTAAACGTTATGAACCTATAGCCTTAACCTCCACTATAACAGCAATTTTAGTATTATTAATAGTCCCAATATTATTAATTTGGGATTTAGGCCAACCATTACGATTTTTATACCTATTAATACCGAGTTATTGGCATTATAGTGGACCAATGTCATGGGGTAGTGCACTAATCATTTTATATTCTATTGCAATAATAATATATTGTTATTTTTTAATTAAACATAATAAGCCTGGAGCTAAAGTAGTTGGCATAATTTGCCTTATCTTAGTCGTATCCCTTGAATGGTATACTGGAGTAGTAATGCAGCTCAATCCAGGTCGTTTTCTAAATCATACTTCCCTTACCCCATTATTATTTTTAGCTGGTGCTTTTATATCAGGAATTGGTTTTGTAATCTTGGTTTTATGGATACAAAACATGGTTGTGGAAATCAAAAATAGAATTGAATGGAAGTTAATAGAAGAAATGGCCAAATATATGATGTATGGATTAGTTTTTGACGCATTCTTACTATTTTTAGATTTTATGAATACTTTATATGGCAATGAAAATGAAGTAATGGGACATGAAGTAGTATTAATGGATGTATTTAGATTTTCATATTTGTGGCTAGAATTGCTAATTGGTTTAATCATCCCATTCTTTATTCTCGTATCACCTCTGAAAAAATTTAAAGCCGGAGTTGTATTAGCTGCATTATTAGTAGTAGTTGGAGTTTACGGAATGAGAGTTTGGTGGGTAATGGGTGGACAATACTTGCAGACGTTTTATTAATGGTTAATTGTGAATTATCAATGATTAATAGTTAATTAACACCTTAACTAGTTATTAACCATTCACAATTAAGTTTTAAACAAGAGGCCAAAAATGGCAAAAATTGACAGACGTGATTTCCTAAAAATAGGGGCAGCGACGACGGCAACTGCAGCTTGTCCGACATTTATAGATGCTATGGAATTGCAGCTTGGTGGAAAGGATTTTCATCAAATTAGAACTTTCCATGCTCGTCAAAGAAAGCCCTATTTATGTACCATGTGTTCTTATTTTGATGGTGGATTTACCTATGCGGAAGCTGGAGAAGTTTTAAAAACTGAGGGTAATCCTGACCATATCGCTACCAGAGGCAAGTTTTGTAGTAAAGGACTAGCTTCTTTCTTTGGAGCTTCTGATCCAGATCGGATATTAAATCCATTGAAACGGGTTGGAGAACGTGGAGCTGGTAAATGGCAAGAAATTACTTGGGAAGAGGCGATTAAAGAGGTTGCCGCTAAAGTAAGTGCTAATTTAGACAATGTGGATAGCATTTACCTGAATGAAGGTGGTTTTAAGGATGGTGGTGCGATTCGTTTTATGAATACTATTGGCTCGCATTCCATTATTCGCAGTCGTTTACCTTCTATTGGCACTGCTCCTAAACAGATAGCTTTAGAACAGGTTACTGGAGCTAAATTTATGTTACCAGATTTAGAACATACTAAATATGTACTGAATTTTGGAGCTAATATTTTAGAAACAGCTATGCCATTAGCTCAACGTTTGACTGATGGTATAGTGAATAACCGATTAAAATTAGTTACTTTAGATGTACGGATGTCTAATACTGCGGGTCGAAGTGATGAGTGGTTGCCAGTTTTCCCTGGTAGTGATGGCATAATTGCTTTGGCAATGGCTAATATTATTATGCAGAAAGGTTTGGCTGATACTAGTTTTATCTCTAATTGGATTAATTATTCAGCAGAAGATTTGGCTAAAGATTTGGAGCAGTTTACTCCTGAAATGGCAGAGAAAGCTAGTGGAATTGCGGCTAAAACTATTATCAATATTGCAGTTGAATTTGCTAAATCTAAACCAGCTACAATTTTCAGTCATAATGGTCTAAGTTGGCATAAAAATGGTATAAGTAGTGAGAAAGCTTGCTTATTGTTAGCTATGATTACGGGTAATATTGACAATGAAGGTGGTATTTGTTTACCACGTCAATTTAATGTTGCTGAACCACAACCAGCTCCAAAATCAACAGAAGGGATCACTAAAACTTTAAATTATAGTTTTCCATTTGAAGTAAATGATGGTAAACGTAAAGTACAAATTCTGTTTAATCACATGAGTAATCCAGTTTATTCTGCCCCAGCAGCTAGTGTTTGGCGAGAAATATTGCAGGATGAAAAACTGATTCCATATATCGTTGATTTTAGCCCATTTATGAGTGAAACATCCGAGTTAGCAGATTTAATTTTACCAGATGTAGTTGATGTAGAACGAGATAATGTTGCTAGTAGTCCAACTGCTTTATGGCCTTGGCTTACCATGACAATTCCTAATATAGAACCATTGGGTAAAGCCCAAGATGTTCGTATGAGCATGAAGCAAATAGTGGAAGCTATAGATCCAACAGGTGAGAAAGGCATGAAGCAATATTGGACATTTACCAGTACTAAACAATGGGTTAAAGATGAAATAAAAGCTACTCCTGATACGGACAAAAAGACCTATAAAAGGTTAAAATCCAAAGGTGTATGGCCTAATTATGGCAAAATTGATTCGACTGATAGGAAAATTTTGGATAAGAAAGGTAAAGCAGTGTTAGCCAAGTATGATACCTATAAAGAAACTGGGTTTAATACTCCTTCTAAGAAGATGGAATTTCAGACTCCATACTGGGTTGCCAATCCACGCCATCAAAACTTGAACCCTACAGAATTTATATTAACTACCTTCAAAGTTGCTTATCAAACTCTATCCATGACTTCCAATTTAAAATACATTGCCGAAATGTATCATTCTAATCCAATGTGGATTAACAAGAATATAGCTAAAGAATTAGGAATTAGAGATAATAGTTTAGTTCGAGTTACCACCGAAGTTGGCCACATGGTTACTAAAGCTTTCCTAACCCAAGGTATTCATCCACAAGTAGTGGGAATTTCTACTTCAGTAGGTCGTTCATCTTATGGTAGAGTTGCTCAGGCGAATCCAAATGCTCATACTCAGTTTACCAAAAGAGGAAAAGAAGACCCTGATATAGATGACAATTTATGGTGGCGAGATGCTGGTACTAACCCCAATGATATTATTCCATTAGCCCTTGATCCAGAAAGTGGCATCCAAACTTGGAACGATACAGTGGTGACTATTTCTATAGCTGAACCAGATGATAAGTATGGCGATATCCAAGTTGATAACGCTAAACATTTTGCAATTTATAAAACACTTATTAATTCTTAATTATGAATGCTTAATTCTTAATACCTTATATCTAAATTGATTAGTAAGGTTATAGGTTTTGAAGTTAATTAAGCATTAAGAATTAAGAATTAAGCATTAAAAAAGGAGTTATATGAAATTTCCTAAAACTAAACTAGGGTTTATTATTACTGGAATTGCAGTCTTTGGACTTATATTTGTTATTGCTGTTGCTGGTTGGAGTAGCACTCGCTTTAATCGAATAAATGTTTGTGTAACTTGTCATGAGATATTTGTTGATTATGATGAATATAAACAAATTGCTCCTTTGAGTGAATCGTTGGAAGATTTTAGACCAACTAAAGAATATGATCCAGGTTATTTTAATGTTACTGTTGGTTGTGCTGAATGTCATGCCTATCCATATGAAGAATATAAAGAATCTCCACATTATGATAATGAACGTGGGGTAAAAACTGGCTGTGTTGGTTGTCATGAACCACACAGTATTAAAAAAATATTAGCTTGGAAATTCTTTTACATTAATTCTGGTAGCACTGGTTATAATCCATTCCATGCTGTTTCAAATAGTTTGCGTGATATTCCTGAATGGGAAAAATTACGGATCAAACTAGCTACTAAATCACGGAAGAATATGATGGAAGAAGATAGTGCCAAATGCAAAGTTTGCCATAAGACTGAAGGTAAATGGTTTGCTAAGAAAAAGCAACACCAGACTACGAAGAAAACTTGTATAAAATGTCACTATAATCTAGTACATAAATCGGTTAAGTGGCACGATTAAACATAGTTGATTATCAAAGCATAATTAGGCATAAATATTTCAACTGTCTGATTATGTTTTTTTTGTGAGATTTTATTAAAAATATTGATGGTTGTTTCGGGAATGGAGCGAAGCAGATTTCCCGAAACTTAAGTAACGACATGAAATTGCCCAAAGCTATACAGTTAATTACGGACTTTTTGTAGGATGTAATGAGTTTACGAATTACATCTTGATGCAATTCCATTTATGCTTACTTTTTATATCTATTGGTGTTACGTAGGATATCATCCAAAGTTTAGCAGCCTGATCAAATACAAGTCCAGTCCAAACTGGTTCTCGTTTTGGATTATGTTTCTTATCAGCAACTAATATATATTCCTCATCAGGCCAATAAAGAACATTTATATTGTCAGGAGCAGTAAAATAAGTAGTTTGAAAACGATTATGCCATGCTCTACCATACGATGTTGCTAGTTCATAAAAAGTAAGTACACGTCTACGAACATCAGCGTTAATGGTAATATTTTCACCAATGTAAACACCGGCTTGTCGTGTTCCATCAAAAAGTTCTGGTCGATTTCGAGTTATACCATCTGGTGATTTGGAAAACAAATGTTCAAATTCCGCTTTTGGGTCTTTATTATCTAATTTTTTAAGTTGCCACAATAACTCTTTTTTAAGTAAAATATGATTATCTTCTGCTAGTAAGAATAAATTACTTTCATACTGTCCTCGTTCTGTAATATATTTATTAAGTTACTCAACCACTTGTAATTCTAAATTAGACATTATATGCTAATAACTAAGCAAAGTTACAGCAATAATAATAAATGCTATCCTAATACCCATTTTAACAATAGTTGTACAAGAAAGAGATTGTTTCACTTCCAATTTAATAATTGCAATGATATTATTCTGTTCAGTTATTTTTAATGGTTAATGGAGCATAGCGGATTTCCCGAAACCTAAGTAACAAATTTTATCAGGATTTCAAGAAACCGTACCTCATTCCCAAAACATTTTTATATCGGAAAATCAATCTTAAACATAACACCATCGCCAATAATACTTTTACAAGTAAGTGTGCCATTTAATTGAGTAGTAACTAAATTATAACAGATATACATTCCCAAACCACTGCCTCCACTAGCACGATGAGTGGTAAAAAACGGCTCAAAGATTTTCTCCATATTTTCAGACTCAATCCCCTTACCATTGTCAGAATATTCTAAATGCAATTTATCTTTATTAAGTTGCACGTTGAGTTGGATAATTCCAGCATCTTTACCTTCATTGAAACCATGAGTATAGCTATTCATTAGTAAATTAGTTAGAACTTGTTCCAAAGCTCCTGGTAAACTTTTTATTTTAATATCATCTGGACAACTTACTTGAATAGAAATATCAGTCTTTTTAAAGCGACTATTTAGGGTATTAATAATGTCATTAACCACCTGGTGGACATGAAATGTTCGTACTTCATCAGAAGTTTGGTCAACAGCTGTCCGTTTAAAGCTAGTAACTAAATTGGCAGCCCGTTCCAAGTTAGATAAAGTTAAGTCAGACCCTTTATCAATGCTTTCCAGTGATGATAATAGTTCATCCACATCAACTTCTTCCTGTTCCATTAAATTATTAATTTGTTTGGCTTTTCTGCGTAACAAGGAAGCACTACCAATAGCAACTCCAAGTGGTGTATTTAGTTCATGGGCAAAACCAGCTACTAAGCGTCCTAGTGAGGCCATTTTTTCACTTTGGACTAATTCGTGACGGGTTTTAGTTAACTCTTTTACTTTAGTATTTAATTGAGTGGTTCTTTCTTTTACTCTGGCATCTAAATTAGCCATAACTTGAGCATTTTCCAATGAAATAGCTATTTGGCTAGACAGCATAGTTAATACTTTGAGACGTTGAGGAGTGAACGCTCCGGTTGTTAGGTTATTTTCAAAATATAAAATAGCCCGCAATTGTTGCTGATAAATAATAGGAAAACATAATACTGATTGAGTTTGATGAGCTTTAATATAGGAATTTTCAATATAAAGTCCTTCTTGGCTGGCATTGTCTAACCAAACATTTTCCTGAGTATGAGCTACATAACTTATGATTGCTTCTGGCAAATATTTATTGACTGGTTGAGATTTTAATACGGTTACCTTATCTATTGCACCTTCTGCTTCAATAAACCATTGTTCAGCTTGTGGTAATAGTAAAAATCCTCTCTCAGCTCCAGCATTCTCAATTACAATTGACATCATTTTTTCTAGTAATTTGCTTAGAACAATTTCTCCAGCTAAAATTTGGGCAGCTTTGGCTATGCTATCTATATCTAATGTTTTTGATATTTGAAATTGAGTTACGTTTGAACTCATTACTGTATGACTTGTATCAATATTTTGGTTTAAAGTTGTCGTTAGTAATTGTGGATATTTTTCTTCTAATTGCTTAACTTTAGCTATTGCTCCCCATTGTTGGTAACAGTAGTAAGCTTTTCTAAGATAAATTTGAGCAAATTCTTCTTTATTTTTATTTAACCAAAATTTAGCAGCTAGTTCATTGGCAATAGCTTCATTTTGGATAAATCCATTGTCTCTAGCAGAAATAATTGCTTGGTCATATAAATCTATTGCTTCTAAATCTTTGCCATTAATACAAGCCATTTCTGCTGCCACCAAAAAATAGCGATGCTGATAATTTTCTGGACAATTATCGGCCCAAATTTTTGCTAACGATTGGTTGGCTTCAATTTTTTTCCAGTAATCTGTTTGTAGTTCTACTGAAACTTGTGGGTACAGTGCTAATAAAACGAATGATTCATTAAAACGATGTTCAGCAGAAAGCAATAAACCTTGTGTTGCAACAGTAATAAAACGTTGTTCGGCTTCTCGAATACTGTCTAATGCTTCTGTAAAGTGGCCATGCAAATATAAAGACCCAGTTTTCATAATATAAAAAATGCAAAGTACTTGAATATTTTCGTGAGCTTCACATCGTGCTAAAAACTGAGCTTCAGTCAATTCTGGTTTACAAAATACCGTAGTTTTATTTTTAATATCTCCCATTATATTTAATATTACCATTATTCCAGCTTCCATTAGATCAATACCCCATTGATTTTTTCTGGAAAGACAAAAAGTTAGATAACCATTTATCTCTTGTAAAAGTTCTGGTAAATTAACTCCTTGATAGAAACGACAATACATGTTATGTCCAAATGCATACACAGCATATTGTAAATTGCCCGAATCAAGCCCAATTTGGTAGGCTTGATTATAATCTACCGAAGCTTCTTTTAATGGCCTAGACCAATGTCGTAAAGAGCTACCTATCATTAAACAAAACACACTTTGAGATGCTGAAGAGTCTGCAAATTTTTCATGCATTAAGCGAGTGGCTAAATGACCAAATTCTGCACCTGTTGTATAATCATTCCAAACGTAACCAAGTAAACCACCATAAGCAGTATGGCTATAACCTACTTGTGGTACATTACCATGGATAAGAGTTAAGTTAACTACTTTAGACACAATCACAGCCCAAAGCTTTTGATGGGAACGGTAACAAGGTGGTCCCATTGTGATCAATATTTTTACAGCTGTCTGATAAATAGGATTGGTCATTATCGGTAAATCAAAGAGAGAAGCAATCGTTCTATCGCCAATAATCTCTTTGTTCTTATTCATCTCTTGATTACGAACTTGTTCAAAATTATCTTCAGCTAACTCTATTCCAAGTAAAGCTAAAGCTTGTTGTCCAGTTTGGATTGCTTTTGGATAAAGAGCACTCAAGGTGTATTGCACTATGAGCATGTGTAATACTTCAGCTTTTTCTAAAGGAGTTTTGACCTGTTGCACTGTTTGCCGAATTATTTGTTCTGATTGTTCAAAATTGCCATTTAAGAATTCAATTTCTGCCAATTTTTTGTATAAATCTAGAGTAAAATCATAACATTGTTGCCAACTAGTTGGATTAAGACATTTTTCCCCAACTTTCAGATATTGCAAGGCAGAATTATAAGCAGTAGCAGCTTTAGCTTTTTTTCCTGCTATTAAATTTAGTCTGGCTACTTCAAATTGTTCTGCCTGATTATCAATTAATTCAAGGCTGTGGTTAAAATGTACTATAATATCAAATACTTTATCTTCTAATATATTAGCTAAGGTATTTTTTAACAGTAAACGACCTATTGTCAAATGTACAGTTTTCTTTTGCTCAGAATCAATCCGTGCATAAGCAGCTTGTTGTACTCTATCATGTAGAAATTTAAATTGAGATTTTTCATCTAAAGGTTGGACAAGACCTTCAACAATCGCTGGCTGTAATTTTTTTGCAGTTTCCTGTTGATCAAGTTCAGAAATAATAGTCAATATAGGCAAGTCAAATTGATTACCAATACAAGCTGCTAACTGCAATATTTCTGAGGTTTCTTGTGGTAATTTATTAATCTTGTTAGCCATTAACTCAACTACATTATCAGTAATGTTCTTGGCAGCTATTTGTGTAATATCCCAATGCCATTGTTGTTGTTCAAAATGCAATAATTCTTCTTCATACAAAGTATGCAAAAACTGATGAGTGAAAAAAGCATTGCCTTGAGTTTTTTGGTAAACTAAATCAGCCAAAGTGTTACTAGCGTTATTTCGTAAAGTGTCTTGTAATAATTCATTAACATCAGATATTTGTAGATTAGTTAATTTAATCTTATTAATAATTATTTCCGATTTTTGCAATTCTTTTACTGCCATAATAAACGGATGGCCAGCATCAACTTCATTATCCCGATAAGCTCCAATAATTAATAAATATTGAATTCCGGTATCAAGCATAATATTTTTGAGCAAACTTAATGAAGCTGAATCTATCCATTGTAAATCATCAATAAATAAAATAAATGGATGTTCTTTACTACATAATATTTTGATAAAATTTGAAAAAAACATTTGGAAACGGTTTTGGGCTTCGGTAGCACTAACTTCTGCTACTGGTGGCTGTTTACCAATGATTAGTTCTAAATCTGGAATAACGTCAATTATAATCTGACCATTATTACCTACTGCTGTCAAAATTTTAGTTTGCCAATTAGCTAAACTTTCTGCATTTTCTATCAATAAATACCGACAAAATTGATTAAATGCTTGGGTAATAGCAGAATAAGGAATATTTTTTTGAAATTGATCGAATTTACCAGAAGCAAAATACCCCTGTTTTTCGGTCATGGGTTTATGCACTTCATGGACTAAAGCTGTTTTGCCTACCCCAGAATAGCCTGCTACTAACATCATTTCTGTATTGCTATTACTAACTCTATCAAAAGTTTGCAATAAGGTATTTATTTCATTTGTTCGACCGTATAATTTTTGCGGGATTTCAAATTTCCCAGAGAAATCGTGTTGGGCCAATTCAAACTGCAAACCTGACAGGTCTTCAAGACCTGTCAGGTTTTCTTGGTATCTCTCCAAATCTGCTTTTAAGCCAAAAGCTGATTGATATCTGTCTTCAGCATTTTTGGCTAATAGTTTCATTACAAGATCGGAAATAATCTGTGGTATTTCTGGATTTATTTCGTTTATTGGAGTTGAATTTTTAGCGATATGACAATGTACTAATTCCATTGCATCAGTATTTTTAAAAGGCAATTGTCCAGTTAATAATTCGTAAAATGTTACTCCTAATGAATATAAATCAGTGCGATAATCCATGCTACGATTAATACGACCAGTTTGTTCTGGGGAAAGATAAGCTAAAGTTCCTTCTAATTGTTCAGGATTTTTTAAAGTAGGATTTTCACGTGGTAACAGGCTGGCTATTCCAAAATCAATAATTTTTAATAGCTTAGTTCTTGGTTCCCAAACAATATTACTTGGATTAATATCTTTGTGAATAATATTTGCTGCATGAATATTAGCTAAATTATCAGCTATTTGGATAGCAATAGGTAGAAACTCTTGGATTGTCAATGGACGATCTACTATTAACTGTTTCAAAGATTCACCATTAAAATCTTCTAGAATAATAATTAATGTATTTTGGTATTTTTCGATATCATAAACTTTAATTACTCCTTCTAAACTTAAATCATGAATAATTTCATATTCTTGCTGATAGCGTGTAAGTTCAGCCTGAGTTGGATAATCTTGTTTCAGCATTTTTAAAATAACTGGTTGATTATCTTTATTTCTTATGCCACGATAAACGGTGGAATTTATGCTTTCGTAGATTTGTTCTTTGATTTGGTAATTTGGTATGGTTAACATGGTTAAGTTTCCTAAAATGAGATAAATTTTAATAACTGAAGTTACGCAAGTATTGTTTACATAACTCCAATTACATGAAATGGCTTATATACTTTGGCGGTTTTAAATATTTATAGGTAAAGAAAGTATAAAAGTGCTACCATGTCTAATTTCACTTTCAACTTGAAGCGTACCTCCAAGTATTTTGGCAAATTTCTGGGTAATGGCTAGACCTAAACCAGTACCACCGTAACGGCGAGTCATTGAAGAATCAGCCTGAGTAAAATATGCAAATATCTTCTTATGTTGCTCAACTGTCATGCCAATACCATTATCCATAACATAAAAAATTATTTGTTTATCTTCATATTTTACTTTTAAATGAATCTGGCCGTTATTTGTAAATTTAACCGCATTACTCATTAAATTTAATAACATTTGACGTAATTTGGTAATGTCAGTACATATATTGCCTAATTGTTTATCAAATTCTATCGTTATAGTGTTGGAATTTTTATGAGCTAAAGGTTTAATTGACTCAACAATTTCATTTAAAACAGGATTTAGTTCAAAAGTCTCTAAATATAAATCCATTTTACCAGCTTCAATTTTGGACAGATCAAGCACATCATTAATGAGTTCTAATAAATGCTTGCCAGAACCTTGAATTTTTTGTAAATCATCAATAAAATCATCAATTTCTAAATCTTCAGCTGTTTCTTGTAACATTTCGCTATAACCAATTATCGCATTTAATGGAGTACGCAATTCATGGCTCATGTTGGCTAAAAATTGGCTTTTAGCTTTATTAGCTAATTCAGCCTCTTTACGAGCTTGTTCAGCAACATCTAACATATGTAAAGTTTCTAATGCACTGGCACATTGGTGAGCCATAATTTTAATGAGGTCTAAATCATCTTCACTTAAATGTTGAGCATTTTCTAAATAAACAAAACCAATTGGTTTCTTGTTGATTTCAAGTGGTAGTAAAAGTGCATCTGTTGGTAATACTCCATTATCTATTTTACCTACTATCTGATTTACACAAATTTGACGAACTTTTTCAACTTCTTCTGATGCAAACTGACCAATACTGGATTGAACTGTTGTATGATGTTGGTGATCTGCTGTAATAACAAGACCATTATGAACTGTAGAAATTAGACTATTTTTGCCCAGATTACATAGACCAATAAGTTGGCTTAACACACCATTGAAAAATTGGTGCAAAGATTGGGCATGGTGAAATTTCGGTACAGCTTCCAAAATTGTTCTTAAAGCTTTCCGATTAGAATTAAGAGTAATCAAATCTCGATAGGATTTAAGGGACATACGCATAGTGGTATAGAGCTTATCATCCCGCAACTCAGTTTTACTTTTATAATCATCAATATCATAACATTCAATCACTTCCCTTTCTGGAGCCATACCGGGTTGACCAGTACGAATAATTAAGCGAATTGTAGAGTATTTTAATTCGTTACGAATATAATTGACTAATTTTAAGCCAGCATCATCGGTTTCCATAACCACATCAATTAGAGCCACTGCAATATCCGATTCTGTTTGCAAAATTTCTCGAGCTTCAATACCAGACATAGCGTGTAAAATTTTTAAGGGTTTGTTGGCAAATTTAAAATCTTCCAAACCTAATTTAGTCATTTCGTGAATATCTATTTCATCATCAACAATCAATACTTTCCATGGTGGTAATTCATTTTGAGTTTTTTTCTCAGTTACTTTTATTTCTGCTGCACTACCGTCTTTTTTCTTTCTGACTAATTTCATTGACTATTTTCCAAATATATAATTTTTTATTAAGTATGTTCCATTATTCTGCTGTAAAACTAATCTTAAACATAATTCTTTTATCAACAATATTTTCGTAATTAAGTGTATCATGTAATTGAGTAATAACTAAATTATAGTAGATATACATCAATCAATAACCACTGCCTCTATTAGCCCGATGAGCTGTAAAAATTTTAGCCATCTTTTTAAGACGCAATACCATTGCCATTGTCAGAATTTCTAATAAAATAGCCTCATATAAAACTATCTGAATCATTGATATTATTACATAAATGATTTATAATTTTGGAAATACTAAATTTTTATTAACATAATGATTGAAACTGAACTAAAACTATTATTAAATTCTAAAGACATTGACAAAGTCAAAGAACATCCATTGCTACAACAACAAACTGATTCGCAACAGTTATATAGTATTTATTTTGATACTGTAGAACATGATTTGTTACGCAGTAAAATTGGCTTTAGAATTCGTCATATTGGAGATAAAAAAATCCAAACTTTAAAAACTGCTGGTAGTGGATTAGGTGGTTTACATACTCGCCAAGAATGGGAAACTTTTATAACCAGCGATACTCCAGATTATGAAAAAATTCCAGCTACTGCTTTATCCTATTTGCCCTCCAATTTTAATAGTATTAAGCCAATATTTATTACAGATTTCAAACGAATAACTTGGTTATTAAGTATAGAAGATAGCACGATTGAAGTTGCACTTGATCAAGGCAAAGTAAAGACGACAACTGATAGTAAACCAATTAGTGAAATAGAATTAGAGCTTAAATCTGGCTCAGAAATTATGTTATATAAAGTTGCTTTGCTCTTATTAAATGACATACCACTTACCATTGAAAATAAAAGTAAAGCAGCAATTGGTTACGGATTATGTAAGCCAAAACCGTTAAAATTTTATGAAGCTGATTCAGTCAAACTCGACCGTAGTATGACTTCTGAACAAGCTTTTATTCATATAATTTGGCATTGCCTACAACATTTACAAGCCAATGAAGATATAGTTTTACATGGTAATGATATTGAAGGAATCCAGCAAATATGGCTGGCTTTACAACGCCTATTATATTGTTTTAATTCATATAAATCACTGATTCCTAACAATATATATATAAATTTATATCAAGAAATTGAATGGATTAATAGCATTCTAACTATAGCGAAAGATTGGAATACTTTTGCTGTAAACTTGCAGTCTATCCATCCATATTATCAGGCTGAATTAACAGAATTGCAAACAAAATTAGTTACTAAACAGAATAGCGCTTATATTCAAGTATGTGATATGTTACGTTCATCACGTTATACTCGTATTTTACTATTATTGGGTAAATGGTTGTTGGAAAAACCTTGGAGAAATCAACTGGGGATAAAAACGTTACAAAATTTAGATAGTTCAGTAACAGATTTTGTTAATCATAAACCAGATGAATTAGATACTAATAGTGATTTACTTGAACAACTTAATTTAAACACTCAAGTCAAATATTTTTTACTTGGTTGGTACGCATATCAACAGAATCTACATATAGATAAATTTCAGATTAATTGGCAGGATTTTGCGGAATAACCGATTTTAAGGATTCAGGATTTAATAAAATCCGAAACTAAACCTGCCAGGTTTTTAAAACCTGGCAGGTTTGAACGTCAAATTTTGGAGATTATTAAATCCTCATTCCTAAGAAGATATTAATAATTTGTTATAAATCATAGTTCCACCGATTTCATCAGTGGCTATTAACATTTAACTCTCTCCGAGTTAAACATGAATAGCCATGGGTGAAACCCATGGAACTTTATTATAGAACTATGAAATTAAATCCCTTCTTGAGATTTCTTAGCTTCTTTCAAAGCAGCAGCAACTTCTGGTGGCATATAATTTTCATCATGTTTAGCCAACACTTCATCTGCTAAAAAAGTGCCATTTTCTTGCATCCTACCAATTGCAACTATACCTTGTCCTTCCCGAAATAAATCTGGTAAAATTCCAACATATTGAACTGGTACAGTATTAATATGATCATTAACATCAAAGTCAATTTTTAAGCTATCAGTTGCACGTTTTACGCTACCATTGCTTACTAAACCACCAACTCTTATCACTCGATCTTGAGGTGCTTCACCAGCTAAAATTTGAGTAGGACTAAAAAAATACAGCATATTTTCACTAAAAGCAGTTATAGCCAAAGCTACTGTAATTCCAACTCCAGCTAGTACAACAAATAATATAGCTAACCGTTTTTTATGTTGTTTACCAACTCTAATTACGCCCACGTTGTTTTCTCCTTAATTTACGAGCTATAGTACGCAAGATAGCGTGTTCTTGCTTAAATGGAATAATTAAATTTGCAAGTAGGATAACTAAAGCTAAACCATAGCTAGTCCATACATAAAAGGCGTAACCGCCCATCTGAAAAAATTCGTTCATTAGTTATTCTTCATTAAATCAATAAATTGGTCAAATAGATCAGTTACATCATGTGGCCCAGGACTAGCTTCTGGATGGCCTTGAAAACTAAAAGCTGGTTTACTAGTGTGACGAATACCTTGTAAAGAGCCATCGAATAGGGAACGATGAGTAGCTTGTAAATTATCTGGTAAACTCGTTTCATCAAGAGCAAATCCATGATTTTGACTAGTAATCATAACTTTGCCAGAAGATATTTCCTGTACTGGATGATTTGCACCATGATGGCCAAACTTCATTTTAACTGTTTTTGCCCCACTAGCCAAACCTAATAATTGATGTCCCAAACAAATACCAAAAATTGGGATTTTACTATCAAGTATTTCCTTGATTGCTGTAACTGCATAGTCACAAGGTTCTGGATCACCTGGCCCATTGGATAAAAAAACTCCATCTGGTTTATATTTCAGCACTTCACTTGCTGGAGTTTGAGCCGGAACTACTGTTACTTCACAACCTCGATCTTTCAATAAACGTAAAATATTGCGTTTGATTCCAAAATCATAAGCTATCACTCGCCATTGTCCAGAAGATATATCAGTAGTTCCATCAATCGACCACACTCCTTCTTTCCATTCGTATGGTTGTTGAACAGATACCTCTTTGGCTAAATCCATGCCTTGCAATCCAGCAAAGTTTTTTGCAGTTTGGATAGCTGTTTTTGAATCAATATTTTCTCCAGAGACTAAACAACCACTTTGAGTACCTTTTTCTCGCAAAATTCTGGTTAAACGCCGAGTATCAATTCCTGCTATGCTAACTACTTTATGTTGTTTTAAATAATCTGCCAGAGAGAGTTCAGTTCGCCAATTGCTTTCTAATAAAGGTAAATCCCGAATAATTAATCCAGCAACAAATACTTGGGAACTTTCTTCATCTTCAACGTTTATACCTACATTACCAATATGAGGATAGGTTAAAGTTACAATTTGGCGACAATATGATGGGTCAGTCAAAATTTCCTGATAACCAGTCATTGAGGTGTTAAAAACTACCTCTCCACAGCACTGTCCATCATCAATACCAATTGACTCACCATGAAACAAACTTCCGTCTGCTAAAGCCAATAAAGCTGTTTGTCTCAAAATGCTTTCCTCTTTAAAATTTGGAATTTAAAATCTGTCAAATTCATCTGTAGTATGATGTTAAAATTCAGTATTTCAAGTATTAGTTCTAAATACCATTTCAATTTAAATCACGTAAAAAATCTTGTAATATATCCATAAAAATTTCTTGATGAGATAAAAATGGGATATGCGATGCAGGTTTAATTATTGTTTTACGCAATGTACTCCACTGAAAATTCTCTCCTACTTCAAATGGTACTATTTTATCACGTTTTCCTAAACATAATAAACTAGGGCTATTAATCTGTTTTAATTGAGAACGTAAATCAGTGGTTTGCAATAATTGTAAACCAGATTGTAGGGCTGTTGTTGATGGAGGATTCGTTAAGAAGGAATTGAGATTTCGTAATAGCTGTCGAGCATTATCACAACCCCTTACTTGTAAGGCTAAAAAACGTCGTAAAGTACCAATAGTATCTATTTTTAGTTGATTGGCGAACTGCTGTAATACTTCTGCTGTCATAGCATGTGGCCAATTTTTAGCTGTAGTAAAACATGGAGAGGTAGCGATTAATACTAACCCTTTTACCTGTTGTTGAATTGCTATATTCATCGCTAACAATCCACCTAATGACCAGCCAATCCAAACTGCATCACTTGGTAAATCATTAATTAGTTGTTCTGTGAGAGTTGGCAGAGAATATTCATTTATTGAACTCCTGCCATGTCCTGGCAAATCTACCTGATAAACTCGCCAATTATTAGCTAATTCTGGAGCAATATCATTCCAAATATCACCATTAAATCCCCAACCATGTAGCAATATTAAAGGTTTGCCTTGACCTTGTTGTTTGATAAACATATTTTTTAGTTCGTATCTATACAAAAGATCACTACCATTAAGTTAAGAAATATTTATTGGAATCCAAACCTAAGATTTGGATTATTCGGACTAAATATCAAACACTTCCAAATCTAAAGGTTTGGACTCCAAGGCTTAATTTAATGGCAGTGATACAAAACATGATAACATATTGTGTTATATCAGTTTGGATAATTCTAGTAACTATCTATTATTTAAGCTATTTTACGTAACTTAATTTACTAAAATAATTCACTATGACTAAATTATATCAATATATTTTATTAATGCGGTTGAACCGTCCTATTGGAATTTACCTGTTATTATGGCCTACATTATGGGGATTATGGATTGCTGGCAATGGTTATCCTGATGTAATGGTAACAGTTATATTTATATTTGGAGTCGTCTTAATGCGTTCCGCTGGTTGCGTTATTAATGACTATGCCGACCGCCATATCGATCCTCATGTAAGTCGCACCAGTGATCGTCCATTAGCAGCTAAACGAGTTACCGAATCCGAAGCTTTAGTCTTATTTGCGATATTATGTTTAATTGCATTTGGTCTAGTTTTATTATTAAATATTTTAACGATCATGTTGTCTATGATAGCAGTATTTTTAGCTATAACTTATCCATTTATGAAACGCTACACTCATTTACCCCAGGCTTATTTAGGGATGGCTTTTGGTTGGTCAATTCCGATGGCATTTGCGGCGCAAACTGGAGAAGTGCCAATTTTGGCTTGGTGGTTATTTGCGGCTAATCTTTTGTGGACAATAGCTTATGATACTTTGTATGCAATGGTAGATCGTGAGGATGATTTGGTTGTGGGGGTCAAATCGACGGCTATTTTGTTTGGAAAAGCGGATAAAATAATAGTTGCTGGTTTGGATATTGGGGTATTATTAATCTTGTTTTGGATTGGTCAACAGCTTCAGTTTGGTAATTTATATAATCTAGGATTGTTAGCAGGCTTGGGTTTGGTTACTTATCAACAATGGTTAATTAAAGATCGTAATCCAGCGTTATGTTTACAAGCTTTTTTAAATAATCATTGGTTTGGAGCTGTAATTTTTATTGGAATAGCGGGTAATTATTATTTATCATAGTTCCTAAACTCCAGTTTGGTAACGATGATAAAGAAATTGATTAGGGTAACCACAAGGGATTACCCCTACAAATTATTGCGTAGGGGCAATCCTTTATGGTTGCCCTTAACTTGGAGTTTGGGAACTATGATAATTATTATTTTTAAGGAGATTATTTTATGATAGAAAGTATTTTTTTAAGTCTTGTAGCTTCTGGTATTTGGGATGGTACTAAGCAATCAGCTGGTAAAATTAAAGGAAATTCTACATGGAATAATTTTAATTTCAGAGATGCAGAAAACGACTATCGCAATAATATCAAATTACTATACAACAAGTTAAGCATTGTAGGTAATCCAAATGCTGTGCCATTGGATGGGATTTTCTCTGATGTGTTTATTTTGGATAAAATTTCTGCGACTCGAAAGTATGATTTGCAAGGTTTGCAGGAAGATAATGCAATACTGCATGATGTAAAACGGCAAAATGGTTTGGAGCTTGTTAAAGATACTTACAATAATAATAGCAATCGTTTGTTTATTTTGGGTAAACCTGGAGCTGGTAAAACTACATTTTTGAGATATATTGCGTTACAAGCTGCGGATTATAAAATTGATAAAATTCCTATTTTTGTTGGTTTGAAAGAATGGTCGGATTCGGGTTTGGATTTGATGGAGTTTTTGGTTAAGCAGTTTGATATTTGTAATTTCCCTAATGCTGATGTGTTTATTGAAGGGATTTTGAAAACCGGTAGTGCAATCGTATTATTTGATGGTTTGGATGAGGTGATTAAAAAACAACGGGATAATGTAATTCATATTGTTGAGGATTTTACCAAAAAATATACGGTGACTCAATGTTTAATTACTTGTCGGATTGCTGGCAATGAGTATCAATTTGATCAGTTTAATTATGTGGAAGTAGCTGATTTTACTAATGAACAAATGCGAACTTTTGCGACTAAATGGTTTCAAGAAGATGTGGAGAAACAGCAGTTATTTTTAACAGAATTTTTTAAGGATGAACATGAAAGTTTGCGAGATTTAGGACGGATTCCGTTATTATTGGGATTATTATGTTTAAATTTTGAAGCTACGTTACAGTTTCCACCTCGCAAGGTGGAGTTGTATGAGGAAGCGATTGAAGCTCTGTTGAAAAAATGGGATGCAAATCGGAATATTAAGCGGGATACAATGTATCATAAGTTGTCTTTGGGACGAAAACGCCAGTTATTTTCTAAAGTTGCGTATGAGAACTTTACCGATAAAAAAATCTTTTTTAAACAGCGAGATTTAACCAAACAGATTGTTAAGTTTTTGGATAAAGTGCCGAATACTGATAAGGATGACAAGGTTGAAATTGAGGGTGATGAGGTATTGAAAGAGATTGAGTCTCAACATGGCATTTTTGTGGAACGAGCATTTCAGATTTATTCATTCTCTCATTTGACTTTTCAGGAATATTTTACCGCTCGATTCATTGCTAATAATCCTAAACCCAAGAAATTAAAAGCTTTAATTCAGCATCGGTTACAAGATACTCGTTGGCAAGAAACCTTAATTCTAACGGTAAATATGTTGGAAGATGATGCATATGAATTTTTTGCGGTATTTAAAACAGTTATTGATGAGATAGTTAATGATGATGAACAATTAGTTGAGTTTATTAATTGGGCAGATACTAAAGCTCAAGCAAGTGATATGCCCTATAAATTATCGGCTATTAGAACTACTTATTGTTTTTTTGACCGAGCCCTAGCCCGAGACCTAGCCCTAGACCGAGCCCTAGCCCGAGACCTAGCCCTAGACCGAGCCCTAGACCTAGACCGAGCCCGAGACCGAGCCCTAGACCTAGACCTAGCCCTAGACCTAGCCCTAGACCTAGCCCTAGACCTAGCCCTAGCCCTAGACCGAGCCCTAGACCGAGCCCTAGCCCGAGCCCTAGCCCGAGCCCTAGCCCGAGACCTAGCCCATAAAGATTTTAGTTTATATTATTTTTTCCTCATCATTAAAAATATAGTTAAATTTGCTTTTGACCGCACTATCCTCAAAAGCAAATTTACTCGTTCTTTTACCAGATTTATCGATGATTTACCAGATAGTGAACTAAAACAAGCATTAACAAGTTTAAAACTTTCTGAAAGTGATAGTAAGGAGAGATGGCAAAATTTCGCTACTGAATTACAGCAAATAATGCAAACTCATTGCAATATTGCTTATGAGTGGAATTTTACCGAAGAACAACTGGACAAATTAGAACAATATTTTGAAGCTAATCGTATTCTAGTTGAATGTTTAAACTCAGCAGTAGTTTCCGATAGAGAAGGTATAGAAAATAGCTTATTGACGTTTGAGGAATTGTAGTTCTATATTTTAATAAGAATAATTATTGAAAGGTGCATTGACGCTATCGTTTATGCACCTTACCAAATCGCAATTTATTTTCTCCTCCTCCTTCCACTATCTCTTGTTCAAAATTATTGGGTAAAATACAAAATTAAAATAATTGGAGAGTCGATTGAGGTGCTTGTTTAGGAACTAGAGTTAATGTCGATTGAAATAGTTCTACTACTTTTTCGTACCATTTTATTTTACGACGAGTTGTTTTACCAATACTGAAATCTTGGTATTGGCCATATTTTAAACCTTCTTCTGTTAGTTGGTAGTAAAGATGGTTTTTACTGTCATAATGTTTAGTTTGCAGATTCAGTTCGATTAGTTTTAAATTGACTGGTCTGGCATTTTGTAAACCTGTTCGTTTGGCTATGTCTGATGGAATTAATAAGGCTTGTTGGACTTCAGCAGGTTGGGATTCCATTTCAAACATTGCTAATATATCGTAACCAAACTGTTCTTTTATAAAGTTATTTAAAGCAATTCGTTTAGTGTTGCCAATAATACCAAGTTTGGTTAATTCATCAGATTTGGCTTGAATTAGTTGAATAGTTTTTTGTTTAGATTGTTCTGGATTAAGTGATACTGAACCTGTGGTTAATAGCTCATAGACCCATTCAGTTACTAGTACAGCAAAATCAGGATTGCACCAAATAGCTAAGTGAATGGCTACTTTGGAATTAACCCATGTTCCAGCATAATTTCCACCACGAGTTATTTCTATAAACCCTTTATTTTCACCAAGGGGAGAATTCTCCCTTTGGGACTCTATGGGCATTTCCAGCCTTTTTGATAAAGCAACAAAAAATTCTTGAGTGGCTTTATTACGGCGATAATCTTTAAACTTTTTACCTGTAGCATTACACATGTCAGTAGCATTTAAATAGCCATCAAAACGTTGACGGATTGTAGCACCGTGAAAATCACGAATGATTAAATTTTGGGTTGTCATTTAAGACACCTCTACAGTTGGTTGAGACAGAACTTTTATTTAAAGCACTTAAACAGAGTGGCGTTCTGTAGGTTACCACTCGTTCGGGTCATGATTCCCTAGCCTA
>DAOUSL010000158.1 GCA_030627235.1 Thioploca sp. | reverse complement strand
CGTAAACTCATTACATCCTACATAAAGTCCGTAATTAACTAAAAGTTATTAATTTAATTGTATTGACACATTATGTAGGATTGGTAAAGTGGAACGTAAACGACCATTTGTATTAATATAATTCATTGAAATGGTCAGTTTCACGTTGTTATACCGACCCTACATGGCTTGTTGCCCACCAAAAATGTTAAAAGTTAAAGATATTTGGTATATTTGTTAATGCAGTGGGCAACGATAAAACGAGTTACCCACCCTACCTGGCTATTTTCAACTTTTTTAACTATTTAGCTTGACAAGTAACAGAGTATCTACTAGGCTAGAAAAAATTATATCAATTTTCACAAAGACAACGATAGGAGTTATAAGATTTTTCTTTACCACCCCAACCAACAACACAAATAGCAGACCAAATTGGAGCAAGATTGTAACCAGCCCGAAAACCTTCATTTTCGGCATTCGTTGCACATACATAAAAATTGTTTCCATTTTGGTAAGTACCAGATATTACAGGAGATGATTTTTTTGACATACATGTTTGTGCACAAGAAATACCTGAACTGTCAACCCAGATGATGTCAGCCTTTGCTACTGAAGAAAAAGTAAAAAAAGTGATTATAAAAAAAGATAACAATTTCATTTTTCGTTTCCTAATTATTTAGAGCATTTAATTTCTTAGGTAAAATGTGTAAACAAATAGACCTAATAAATATATAATTATCAACCACAAAACCAAGGACAGATCCCCAAAGAACCCGTCCTCAGTCCAATCAAAAAACTACTTCTTATCTTCCTCAACCTTAACAGCATCATGCTCTTCTAAATAAGTCTTAGCACGCAAACCAATGTCAGCAGCTTTAACCTGATACTGCCACCATTGACCAGCCCACAAAGTAGCATTCTGCCAATCTTTTTTCGCAGCAGCAGCGTCAGCCTTAGCTTTAGCTTCTTTAGCAAATCCTAATTGATCAACCGCATCTTCCACTAAACCCACAACTGGTGGAAAATCTTTATAATTTTGGCCTAAAATAATACCAACCACATTATCAATAATAGCTTGAGTGGCTACATTTTCCTTGACCTGTTTCTCATAATCAGCCTTAGTATAAATTGTTCCAACTGAAGCTTCTTTAGTTTCACCAACATAATCTTTTGGTTTAACTAACAAATAACCTTCCATTTCTAAATGCAGAGCAGAACAGAACTCAGTACAATAATATGGAAAAACACCAGCTTTATCAGCAGTGAAAGTAGCACTTACAGTTTTACCTGGTTCTAATGACAAATTCACATTTTGACCGTACATAGCAAAACCATGAGTTTCATCTTCAGCACGTTCTAAGTTAGTGAAATGCAACACAACTTGATCACCTTCAGTCACATTAATAATTTCTGGAGTGATATGGGAACGAATGGTAGTACCAAACACTTCAACTTTACCCGGAGTACGAACAATCTTTTCCCGTCCAGCACGAGTTTTAAATAAAGATTTTTTATCAGTACGACTGTTCCAACCAGATTTATAACGTACAGCTGGTTTCAATAGTTTAGTGTTAATTGCAACAGCATAATGTGGTTCGCCTAAAGGCAATGGCATATCATACAATAATTCCATTTTGTCACCACTAATATCAATAAGCTGATGATTTTGTGGATGTAATGGGCCAACAGGATTAAAGCGATCAATTGCCAATTTATTCAAAGCAACCAAATATTTACCTTCTGGTTTTACTGTATCACCGTGCATAGTCATCAAATGACCAATATTATAATGGATGGAAATTTTATCCAACACTTTACCTTCACAGTAATTCCATTTAACCACTTGAGAATCAACATATATAGAGGTATAAACTATACATGGTTTAGAATCATATTGAGTATGTAATGGGCCTAAACCAACTTGTACCTGCAAATGTAATGTATCTTGCATTTTAATAATTGGAATACCATAAGGATCTTTACCTTCAAAACTACCAGCTTTAATAGCAGCCTGAATTTTTTCAAAACTATATACGGAAGCATGGCTATCTAATTTACCAGCAACTATAATATATTTACCATCTGGACTCACATCTACACCATGTGGGCTTTTATGTTCTGGGATTAAGAACATGATACCTTCTTTAACCGCAGTTTCAATAGTAATTACATTATGATCATTAATTCTAGTAGCTTTACCAGCAGCAACCAATTCAGCAGCTTTTCTCCAATTAATTACATGTAAAAAATCAGTATCTTTAGCAGAACAACCAGCTTCAAAAGGAGGTTTGCCTTGCATAATTCCACCAACATAACGTTCAGAACAGAAGGAATTAGTAAAAGACCAACCACTACTTGGGCCTTTACCAGCATCAGATAAATCCTGACTATAAGGTGGAGCCATTACGGTAAAAGATTTATTAGCATCAATCCGACCAACTTTACGGTCAAATTTCCAGTAGGTTACGCCACCACGATAACGTTCATTGAATTGTTCAAGAGGCACGTATTCATTTTCAAATGGGGCTGGATACTGAGCTGCTGAAATAACATATTCAGAATTTTCAGTTACAAATGCACCACCATGAGAAGATTTAAATACTGGATTCACTACGATTTGTTTGGTCTCAAAATCGTGCAAGTCAATTACTGCAATACGTGGATTAGCTTTATCATTAATAAATAAATATTTACCATCATAGTTACCATTGGTTTCAGACATTCCTGGATGATGAGTATCACCGTAGTTTATATCTTTACCTTGGATTTTACCTTGAGCAAGTATAGCTTTAGATTCATCATCAAAGCCATAACCCTGCCAAGGTTCTGGAGTAAATACTGCAATATATTTCAATATCCGCATAGATGGGATACCATACACGATAACATGACCGCTCTGTCCACCAGAACTAAAGACTAAATATTCATCTCGTCCTCCAGTTGGAACATATGTCTTAGCCGCAGCCAAAACATTTTTTTCGGTTAATCCACGCCGTTCCATTACTTCTTTTAAGCTCTCTGCTGCAAATACATTAGCTGTGATAGCTAACGTTGCAGTCAGAAGAACTAGTTTACGCAAGTTTAACATTAGCACTCCTAGATTTTTAAATGAAAATTCACATTCCATTGTATAGATTCACTCTTACTTCCATGTAGAAATAATACAACTCTTATAGTTTCTCATTTTTCTATGTAAAAGTAAAAATTTATCCTTTATAATCTAAAATATATAGAATTTTAATTTAAGTTATGAAGTTAGAAATTTGAATATAACCTTGCAATTTATGATGCTTTTCTTATTTAAATATATTTATATTTTAAATTACTTGCTATTACAAAGTAAATATATTAGACTAATAAATATGAAAACTCAAAAAGTTGAAAATCAACTTGCTGAGATTTATGCTCAAATATCTAAAACTGAGTTATACCAAGGATTTAAGGCTAGACCAGTTGCTATTACTGGATTAAGCGGTTTAGTAGCAGCATTGTTGCAACCTTATTGGGTAGAACCACAACAGATTGTAATGTTTGTAAATTTTTGGGTGTTTATCGCAATAGTAAATTTGACGTTTATTGGTAGTATTTTGGGATATCGCTACCTATATTTGGAAAGTGATTGGGAACGAACTAAAACTCGCAATATGTTGATGCAATTTGGGCCTTGTTTATTTGCTGGGGCATTAGTTACTTCAGTATCTAATTTTAATCCAGATTTAATTGCTTATTTGCCTGGCTTATGGAGTCTTATTTTAGCATTGGGAATTTTAGCTGCTCGTCCTTATTTATCTAATCATTTATTTTGGAATGTAATGTATTATTTAGTTGCTGCAATGGTGTTATTTTGGTTGGCACAGAATGAATTAAGTTTACAACCTTGGGGAATGGGTTTAACATTTGGTTTAGGTCAATTGTTATGTGCTGCTATCATATATTGGGATGTGGAACGTTATGAAACAGAATGAAAAAGGGCGTTTTGCTTATGATGGACTAGATAGGCTTATGCACGAAAAGGCACGACTAGGAATTTTAACTTCACTTTTAACCCAACGTAATGGTTTAACTTTTGTTGATTTAAAAAATCTTTGTAATCTAACTGATGGTAATCTTAGTCGACATTTAAAATCTTTAGAAGAAGAAGGATTAGTTGATATCCAGAAAAGTTTTACTAATAATCGTCCTCAAACTTTATGTTTATTAACAGAAGGTGGTAGAAAGCGTTTTATAGCTTATTTACAAGAATTAGAAAGAGTTGTGCAGGATGCTTCTATCGCAGAAAAACGTTCTAAGAAAAATACTAAACCTATTTTTAATGCTTAACTTATTTATGGAGTCCAAGATTTATCTTGTTTCAAATTAAAATTTGGACTTCTAAATTGGATTAAATGTTCAACCAATTATAATAGGCAATATAAATAATGCAAAAAACTGATTTTAAAAAAATGCTACTCCTTATAGGCATCATAATATTAATATTTTGCTCTGTTTTTTATTATACTCATGTTTATTTTTCTATATTACCAAATGTTCTTATATATATAAATAACAATGGTAATGTTCTTATATATATAAATAACAATGGTATTGATACATACATGTTATTGGATATTTTATTTGTAATAGCACCTGGAATAATTCCATTAATTATAGCTTATCTCATTATAAAAAAGGTTATACTTCCATACGCTGTTCCTGATAAAACACAGAATATCAAATCTTTGCCTATGCTTATTTCTTCATTTGCTTTTTTCTTATTATTTTTCATTGGTTACGATCTTTATATTCATGATCTTTTCTCTGGGAAAGAAGCTCTTGACAGACTGGAGGAAAGTTTAGTTAATGTTTCTAATATTATTACTTACTTGTTAATGAATTCTCTTCCTTATTTCATATTTCTTATTCTTGGTCTTTTTAGTATGTTTATTTTCATGAGAAATAATGAAAAAACCAGAAATTATTTATTTGCAGCAATATTATGTTTTTTAATTCCAATATTTTGTATTGATTGGTCAATACTGTCTTACTATTCTAGTATTGAATATCGTATTAGTACAACTAGCTTTATTGTAGACCACATTCATTACATTATACCTATATTGGCGGGTTTATATTTTATATATATTTTTATATATAATTTGACATGTAAAAAATATAAGAAAGATACAAAAAATGTTGGTTTATAATTCTATCTAGATATTTTTATCCTGTACAAAAAAGAGCGTTTATTGAAAAGGTTATGTCTGCTAAACAAAAAATTAATGATATTAGAATAGGCAGCAATCAGTTAAATAATTTCTTACAATTCATAGCATTGTTAATATTTTTCATGGGAATTATATTTTTCTTTGGAGAGCTTTCCTTTGAAAATAGGAATTCTATATTGATATCTTTTTATCAAAAAGAATCTTATACGATATTAAATAACCTAAATTATCAATTTTTTGTTGATACTGGTTTATATAAAACCATAAATCTATTTGCAATAAGTTTATTAATAAATGGAATTTTTTTGTTTGTTTACATATATTTTCAAAGGTCGATAGGATATTTATTTGCTATTGTTGCTGGATTTACCTTATTAACAGATAACGAGATTGTTTATTCAAATATAATTCTTGGTTTTATCATGTGTTTTTTAGTAATTGGAACTTTTATGTATATAGTTTTATTCATAATACAAATGAAATTAAAAGAAAAATTAACTATATTTATAAAAACAAAATTTGATAAAGTGCGAAAACATAATGAATTAATATTTTTTATAAAATATCCACTTATTGGAATTCCATATGCAATTTTATCAACCTTATTTATTAGTCATTATTATGCTCTGATGGAAATGACTTTTATTATCTTATTTCAACTAACTATTACATTACTAGTTATGTATTTTTATTTGTATAATCAATATCGACAAGGCAAAGTATTTTTTGATTACGATATTTTTTAGTAGAATACAGAATGAATTACATAAGTCGTGTGTTTAATGTGACTCGAAAGATGTAATTCGTGTCCTCATTATATCCTACGTTTAGGCTGAGTTTAACAATTATTAAAGAGTATAAATATGCCTTATCTAAACGGAAAATTAGCTAATACGCCTTTACAAATATTACTACCTTACGGTTTAACTAAGCAAATAAGTTTTCAAACTTGGTTAAAACAGAGGAATTTTTTTCGCCCATCAGCTTTAAAATACAAAGTTATTTATATAAAAAAGTATTCATCAAATCAACATCAACAAGGAATAACCAATGTTTAAGCAAATTTTAAATCGAGAAGTAAACAAGAGAATTTTTGATATAGCGACTGCCAGTTTTGGTTTAGTAGCATTTGCTCCATTAGTAACTACAATTGCAGTGGTAATTTATTTAGAAGATCAAGGGCCAATTTTATTTACTCAAGAACGTATTGGTCATAATCGGCAACCATTTAAAATTTTTAAATTTAGAAGTATGAATGAACAAGAAGTTACTAAAGTAGGAAAATGGTTACGAGAGACTGGTTTAGATGAAATTCCACAGTTTTTGAATGTGTTATGTGGAGATATGAGTATGGTTGGACCACGACCATTGACTGAGGAAGATATTGAAAGGTTGGGTTGGAATCAGGAAGATTATGATGCCCGGTGGGATTCAGTGCCGGGAATTACTGGTTTAGCTCAATTACGAGGTAAAAATGCTAATTCTAGCTATCGTTTAGATATGACATATCAAAAACATTCTTCATTGCTATTGGACAGTGAACTGATATTTTTTTCTTTGCTGGGGAATGTTTTTGGGAAGAAAAGGGTTAGGAGGTTTTTGAGTGTTGTAAAGTAGACTTTCTAATTCTTAGGTAAGAACGAGGAATATAACTATGGAAATTATACTACTATTTATTTTAGGACTGATATTTTTATTTCTTATTTCATGTTTAGTTGCTTGTGTCCCACTATTAATTTGGTATAGCCTTCATAAAAATAATGAATTTCATGAAACACATAGCAATCTTTTATTTATCGGTTTAGTTATCGTTCCAAATATAATATTTATAGCTAGTTTTTTACTTGCACCAGAATATCGTAGTGAAAACGACAATTGGTATGATTATATTCATCTTGGTTGGGCAAGTATGGCGATTTGGCCAATTTATCTTTTTGCTTCTATTAGTATAACTAAAGCTATATATAACACTGAGTATATGATTACTTCAATTGCAAATTATATTATGGTAATCACTTTAGCCGCAATATCTTCATGGTACATGACTTTAACCAGTTTAATATTTGGTATTAGTTGTTTTAATTATATTGTTTTTCTTATTATTATATATAGAAAAAATAGATTTCAACCATTTAATTATTTATTTCTTATTTTTGGATGGTTATCTATTTTATTATTTTCTATTTTTGAAAAAATCTCTATAGCTAAAAGCTTTTCCAATAAACTACTTCCAGAACCATTACCTCTATCTGATTGCTTCATAGTATCCGCAGCAGCTAACGGTCATCCTCGCATAGTAAAAAGTACAATTAATACAAACACCGGAAAAATAGTTAATTATCAATTATATATTTTCAGAACTTTTGAAGCAAAACTAGCCAGTTCTTTCCCTAAAATTCACCGTAAATTACGAATTATTTATAACCAAATTGGTCCTTGTATAGCAAAACAAATTTGTTATAAATGGCAAGCAGATATGATTTACTTATTGCTAAAACCGTTGGAATGGACGGTACGTTTGGGGTTATTAATAGTACATAGGTTCTAGTATTTAATAATCCTGATAATAAAAAGAACACTTAAAAGAACTAAAAATGATTTATTTTAAACAATTATGGGCAGATTTAGTAACCCTTTGCCATGCTGACACAAAAATTTTAGCTACTTGGCTTGATAACGATAAAGAGAAAATTCAATCTTGTCTAATTTGGCTTATTTTAGGTAGTAGTTTATATGGGATTTCAATAGGTTTATGGCGTTCTCCATTGCAAAGTTTTTACGTATCTATTAAATTTCCATTACTAATTATCTTAACAACCATAGGAAATGCTTTAATTAATGGCATGTTAGCTCAATTACTAGGTGCTAAAATAAGTTTCCGCCAAAGTTTTTTAGCCATAATTATGAGCTTTACATTGATAGCTATTATTCTGGGAGCATTTACCCCACTTGCATTATTTTTGCTCTATAATTTACCGCAAATGGGAAGTGAATTGGCTAATAAGGCACATTCTATCATCCTTATTTTTAATGTTGTGTTAGTTGCTTTTGCTGGAATTATTGCTAATACTCATTTACTAAAATTATTAGAACATATTTGTAGTAATAAATTGAAAGCAAAACAAATTTTATTAACTTGGCTAGGAGTAAACATGTTTCTTGGCTGTCAGCTTTCTTGGAATTTACGGCCTTTTTTTGGAACTCCTAGGCTTGAAGTACGTTTTTTACGAGATGATCCATTTAATGGTAGTTTTTATGAAGCTGTATTTAACATATTAAAACATTTAATTTTTTAACATTTAATACATGGAGTAATTATGACAATTGATATTAACAAACTTGAATCAAGCAACATTTTAAATGATGTAACAGAAGTTGAAACAACGGATGAAGAGAAACCGCTACCAAAAGAACCATTATCTAAATCGGCTAGTTTCATCGAAATTGTAGATGCTTTATTAAAATCACCAGAATCTGTCGTGAATAGAATTAAAGTTGGTGAATTTAAAAAAATACTATTTAGTTTATTAGTAATTTTCATAATTTGCCATGTAATTTATGGTCTTATTGTTGGCAGCTATTCTGGTAATTGGTTTATTTCTCCGATTAAAATTGTTGGTGGAGTTACTTTATCTGTATTGCTTTGTTATCCTAGTTTCTATATTTTTAGTTGCTTAAGTGGAGCAAATATCACTCCAAGCCAAGCTTTTTCTTTACTAGCTGGAGGATTGGCTTTAACTTCTATATTGCTATTAGGTTTTGCACCAGTAGCTTTTATTTTCACTTTTTCTATTAAAACCATCTCTTTTATGGGGATAGTTCATATCTTAATTTGGGCTATCAGCATCTATTTTGGATTGCGTTATATTATAAACGGTTTGATCCATATGGATAGCCGTAAAAATGATAATTTTATTACAATATGGTGCATAATATTGGTTTTAACTATGTTACAAATGACAACTACGTTACGGCCAATTATTGGTGAATCGGATATTTTGTTAACCAGTGAAAAACTCTTTTTTATGGAGCATTGGTTGAATAATTTTTAGGTTGGTTAATAGGCATCTGTCCTACGCTGCGAGACATGGAGAGGCAAGCCGAAGTCGAGTAGTCCGTGACTAGCCGAGGTTCGAAAATATGAAGAAACAGTTAAAGCGT
>DAOUSL010000073.1 GCA_030627235.1 Thioploca sp. | reverse complement strand
GGAATTGTCGAACGGATTAAGCCATCAATATTGGAAGGATTGCCTCCGGTTACTCGGCTAATAATATTATTAATAGAATTTGATCCAGAGAAGGTAGCTGTTTCTGAGCTATTTAAATTGAAGTCTTGGAAACTGTGAAAAAGATTACCGCCATGTTGTTGACCTAAATCTGAGGTGATTTGGAAATTTAAGCCGGATAAATTAATTTGTTGTCCGAGTGTTCCGTCAGTTATTACTTCAGCGTTGGTGGATATGCTAATTATTAATATTATTATTGTTAGTAGGTATTTCATTTTGATTTCTTTAATTAGAACTAAGATTTACATAATTATATCATTTTCAGAATAACTTCACAAGCTTATTAAGCTTTATTCTGGTGACTTTTAAATTATGATTAAGACAATTAATTATTGCAACTATTTAAAACCAATTTATCATCTATGCTTTTAGGATAATTAACAATTTTATTATTATTTTTAGATAAATAACGTGCTGGTTGATAATCATATGGGGTTTGAGAACTAGCATTTATTTTTTTAACTGTGAAGCTGCTACCTAGCTGGGTAGGGTGGATAATTCATTTTATATATTACCATCATATAACACCATATCACAAATATCCTTAAATGTTGGTTTGATGGGTAACAAATTATTCGCAAAGAGGAAATATGATATACAACCTTCAGTAGATATTAATAATGTGATGAATTTAATTTTTCGTATGAATCTATCACAAATTGAATACATAAAAAATGCCTTAATTGAACGTGAAATATTTTTTCAAAAAAGACAATATAGAAAATGTGATTGACGATTTTAAAAATGAAAACTACTCAGAAGATTTTTTGAAAGTTTTAGAAGATGGGTTAAAGAAAAGTTCCATCTATAATGAAAATTAAAGAACTTCTTAATGATTTAAAAATATATCTCAAAAAACATAATTTGCTAAAAAATACAATAAAGCAAAAAAATGTTTGAAATTAATCCATTCCATAGAGATTTCTCCTTGATATTAATTGGGAACTTTCATTCCCAATTTTTATTTAGCAGTCTTCTTCAAGAAAACTATAATTAACCCAGCCAGTTATGCACTCTTTATACTTTATTGGTATCCAATGAGTATTTTTAACTACTTTTTCTGGACCAGTAATCTTAATTTCAGATCCATTGAAAGGAATAGAACCAATTCTTTGTGATTTTTCATTAGCTTCGGAACGTATCCATAACATATCATCAGCCTGTACATTAATTACACGATACTGACAATTTTTAGGAAATAACCGCAACTTCTGTCCAGCAGCCAAAGAATAAGGTGGTTGTAAATTATTCCATTTAGTTATTTCTTTAATATCATAGTCATATTTTTTAGCTATGTAAAACAAGGTTTCTCCAAAAATAACAGTATGATAATTAGGGCAATCCTTTTTAAGATAAGCTGGATTCACCCAACCATTGATTCCTTTATGCTTAATTGGAGTCCAAGTTGTTTCTCCAATTTTAGTTTCAGGCCCAGTAATAGCTATCTCAGTACCATCAAATGGAATAACACCAACTTTCTGATATTTTATTCCAGGCCCTAAACGCATTGTTAAAGAATCATTTTCACCTACTTTTATCACTCGATAAGAGCATTCTTCAACATCTGCAATTGCTTGTATACTCCAAATTAATAATCCTATCGTAATTAATTTTAGCTTCATTAATTTTACCTTAATATATAAATTTTACCCAAAATTTTGGGCTTGAGAAATTCACATTGTATCTAATCAAAATTAGTTGTCAAACTTTATTGCAAAATTCCTACTCTAAAATCATTAAAAAAGTTAAAGATTCCAATTAACGATACAACCAAACTCTCATTAATGATAACAATTTATCGGCATCAACTGGTTTGGCTAAATAATCATTAGCTCCAGATTCAATACATTTAACCTTATCATCCTTCATGGCTTTGGCTGTTAAAGCGATAATAGGTAAATTACGATATTTAGGCTGTTTACGAATTTCGTGCATTGATTCATAACCATCCATTTCTGGCATCATAATATCCATTAAAACTATCGCAACATCACTATTCTTTTCTAGCAATGTCAATCCTTCATGACCATTTACAGCACATATAGTTTCCATATTATTTTCTTCTAATACAGTAGCTAACGCAAATACATTTCGCACATCATCATCAACTATTAAAACCTTTTTATTCTTTAAAATAGTTTCTTTGTCATGTACCATGTGTAGCATATTACGCTTTTCATTGGATAATTTAGATTCTATCTGATGTAAAAATAAAGTTACTTCATCCAACAATCTTTCTAAAGAACTTACTGATTTTATTGGTAGTTTATCAGAACAACGCATTAATAAAGTTTCTTCTTCCACTGTTAAAGGATTAGTAGAATAAGCAATTATCGGAATTTGACATTGTTCTTTTTCTTGTTGCATTAATTCTAATAATTTAATTCCAGAACCATTTTCTATACCCATATCCAAAATTATGCAGTCATATGTTACTATTTGTAAATTTTCTATAGCAGATTCAATGCTTGATGATTGGGTTATCTGAATATTTTCTCCAGTTAATAAACCTGTCATTTCCTGTTGATTTATTTCGGTATTCGTCACCAATAATAAGTTTTTTACTATTCTGCTCAAAAATTGTTCTATATGTAAAAAGGCATCTTTGAGTTTTTCCATGCTAATCGGTTTAGGCAAATAACCAATTGCTCCCATTTTTTTTGCATCAATACTTTTTTGGTCAGCAGACATAAAATGCACCGGAATATGCCGAGTTTCTGGATTATCTTTTAATCTTTCCATCACACTCCAACCATTTAATTTTGGTAAACCAACATCTAAAATTATTGCACTTGGTTTGTATTCTATTGCTAATTGTAAACCAGTTAAACCATCCTCAGCTAATAAATGTTTGAAACCTTTATCATTGGCTATATCTGTTAAAATATTAGAAAATTTTCTATCATCTTCAATAAACAAAATGGATTTATCATCCGGCTGCAAATTGTCTCTATCATCTTTAATAGGAGTAAGTTGTGGTAATATTGGTTTTGTTAATATTGAGGGGGATTCTAATAAAGGCTCTTCAATCAGAATTTTATTGGGATCTGATTCAGGTAAAAATAATGTAAATATGCTACCTTTGTTTACCTCACTTTCCAGAGTTAATTCTCCACCAAGCAGTCTAGCTAGTTGCCTAGAAATAGATAATCCTAAACCAGTTCCACCATAACGACGACTAGTAGAACCATCTGCCTGTTGAAAAGCTTCAAATATATTTTGTTGTTTATCTGTTGGAATGCCTATACCACTGTCTTCTACACTGATAGCAATAGTTTTATCTAATTTCAAACTATTTTTTCCAATATTAATAGGAATTTTAGTTGGGCGTTGTACTAATAATTTAACTTTTCCGACACTAGTAAATTTAAATGCATTAGACAATAAGTTATTGATAATTTGCTTAATACGTTGACTATCAGTAATTAAAGTTTGTGGAACTTCATCATGAATAGTAATACTAAATTTTACTTTTTTATCCTCAGCAATCGGCGAAAATTTTTGTTCGATCATGGTCAATAAATCACTAAGAGAGATCTTTTCCCATTGTACTTCAACCTTGCCAGCTTCTACTTTGGATAAATCTAAAATATCATTGATAAGAGTAAGCAAATCTTTTCCAGCACTATGAATAGTTTTGGCGTATTCAATTTGTTTTTCATTTAGAGTATTAGGTTTATTATCAGCTAATAATTGAGCTAAAATAAGCAGACTATTTAATGGAGTACGCAATTCATGTGACATATTGGCTAAAAACTCAGATTTATATTTACTAGCTAATTCTAATTCTTCAGCCTTAAGAATAATTGCAGTTTGGGTTTTCTCCATTTCGATTCGATTAACTTCTAAGGCTTTATTTTTAGCTTGAGTTTCAGTTTTTTGTTGCTCTAAATTTCTAGTTCGTTCTTCTAAGATTTCATTAGTTTGTTTTAATTCTTCTTGTTGAGTTTGCAATTCTTCAGATTGACTTTGTAATTCTTCAGATTGACTTTGTAACTCCTCATTGCTCTGTTGCATTTCCTTTTGCTTAAGTTGTAATTCCTCTGCCTGTTGCTGACTTATTTCCAATAAAGCTTGCATCTTAGTATGTGATTCAGCAGTATTTATTGCAATCCCAATATTAGGCATGGTCTGTTCTAAAAAACTCCGTTGAATATCAGTAATTTTTGTGGCAGAACCAATTTCAATAATCCCTTTTAAATTATTTTCATAGGAAAAAGGTAGCAATAATATATGCTGTGGTAAAGCTCCGGCTAAACCAGAACGAATAATCAACGGACATTCATCCTGAGTTTGAGTAATTGAAATTACTTTCTGTTCTAAAGCAGCCTGCCCAACTAAAGATTCTCCTAAGCTAAATTTAGTAGGGGTATTCTCACGGATAGTGTAAGCATAGTTGGCAATTATCTCCAACTTATCGTCTGAGGTTATTGAATAAAATAATCCAACTTGAGCTTCAATATAAGTAGTTAAAAATGAAATAATATTTTTGGATAATTTAGTTATTTTCTGTTCACCACGAATTTGCTCATTTAATTTGGCCTGTCCAGTTTTTAACCAATTTTCCTGTTTATTTTCTATATCTAAATCATTTATTTGTTTAAGAAATTTGGATAAAATTCGTATAATAAAAATACCATTAAAGATTCCAATTAATAAAGCTAATAAAGTTGCCAATAATACAATCAATAAGATATTTTTTTCCTGCTGTTCTACCATAAAAATAGATTTTGCAGTAAATTCTTCAATTTGCATTAGAGAATTGCTTAATTCTTCATTCAATTCATCCTCTAATATTTTTATAGTTTTGTTTAAATCATTTATTGTTTGGTCTTTATTATTAAGTAATTGAAATATTATTTTAACTTGTGTAACATATTCTTGATATTTTTGCTTAGTACTATTTAAAAACTTATTAATTTTATTAGTTTCTTCTATAGCTCGGTTACTTCTTGTAAAATTTGCCAAAGTTTTTTTAATAAGCACTTCACCAGTTGCGAAATTGTTATTAATAATTTTATCTAACTCAAAAAAAGCTGTTTCATTAATAGACTTAATGTCATTAGAGGTATTTGAAGCATGTTCAAATAACATTGCTTGCTTAAGTTGATTGATATTTATTTGAGTAAAAATTTCAGTAAATGGAATGTCTTCTTCAGCTATTTCTGCAAGCTCATAACCAATTTTATTAATTCCAATTAAACTAATCCCACCAATAATAAATATTAAAAATAATAATAAAATTATTGTGATAGAAACTTGAGTAGTAAGTTTTAAATTTTTAAAAATATTCATGTTATAATATTTCCCGATTGGATAAACTACAGCAATATAAGTAATTAATATTTTTTGAATTTAATTAAGCATTAAGAATTCATAATTAAGAATTATCTATACAACCAAACTCGAATTAAGGATAATAATTTATCAGTATCAACCGGTTTAGCCAAATAATCACTAGCTCCTGCTTCGATACATTTAATTTTATCATCTTTCATGGCTTTAGCGGTCAAAGCTATAATTGGCAAATTATGGTATTTAGGTTGTTTCCTAATCTCAGTGATAGTTTCATAACCATCCATTTCTGGCATCATAATATCCATTAAAACTATTTCAATATCATCATGTTGTTTTAATGATTCCAAACATTCTTTACCATTTATACTACAAACAACTTCCACTTCATGATTTTCTAAAATTGTAGCTAAAGCAAAAATATTTCGTTCATCATCGTCTACAATCAAAACCTTTTTATGTTTTAAAATCATTTTTTTATCATGTACCATATGTAACATTTTACGTTTATTACTAGGTAAATTAGCTTCTATTTGGTGTAAAAATAAAGTTGTTTCATCCACCAGATTTTCAGGTGATGCAACTGATTTAATAGGTATTTCACCAGAACAATTCAATAATAATGCTTCTTCTTCAGTAGTTAATTCACGATTAGCATAGGCAATGATAGGAATTTTGCAAGGTTGGCCTGTTTCTTGTCGCATTTTTTCTAACAGTTTACTACCATGACCATATTCTAAATCCATATCTAAAATCACACAATCATAGGTTGTTGCTAACAATTTATTGCAAGCATCTTCACTAGTTATCGATATTTCAATCTTTAAATCTTCAGCAGTTACTAAATCTATAATTTTATTTTGGTTTGATTCATTATCTGCTACAATTAACACCGTTTTAACTGTTTTACTGATGAATACTTCTATTTTTTTGAAAGCTTCCATCAGTTTTTCCATATTTATTGGCTTAACTAAATAACCAATAGCTCCCATTTTTTTTGCATTTATACTTTGGTCAGCAGCAGACATAAAATGTACTGGAATATGCCGAGTACTAGACTTATCCTTCAATTTTCGCATCAAAGTTAAGCCATCTAATTTTGGCAATCCAACATCTAGAATTATGGCATCAGGTTTATATTCTTCAGCTAATTTAAGACCAACAAGACCATCTTCTGCTAATAAGCATTTAAATCCTTTATTCTGAGCTAATTCTATAATAATATTAGAGAATTTTCTGTCATCCTCTATTATCAAAATAGTTATATCATTAGCTGATAAATCATTTCTATCATCAGAATGTAAAATATCTTTAGGTGATTTATATTCTTCGGTTAATAATGGGGGTTCAGGTTGGGAGGATACATTAGTAGTTTTGACAGTAGATTTATTTGGCAAGTATAGAGTAAAGGTACTGCCTTTATTTTTTTCACTGGTTACTGCTAGTTCTCCATTTAATAAACGAGCTAATTGACGAGAAATAGACAAACCTAATCCAGTACCACCATAACGCCGACTAGTAGAACCATCTGCTTGTTGGAAAGCTTCAAATACACTTTGTTGTTTATCTTTAGAAATTCCAATTCCAGTATCAGTTACACTAATAGAAATAGCTTCAGTTGCTTTAAGATTTTTTATGTTAGTAGGAATTTCGGTTGGTAGTTGGACTAAAATTTTAACGTCACCTTCACTGGTAAATTTAAAAGCATTAGATAACAAGTTATTGATAATCTGCTTGATACGTTGGCTATCTGTTGTTAAAATTTTAGGTATATCATCTGCTATATTGAGATAAAATTGTACTCCTTTATCATTGGCTATTGGAGTAAATTTCTGTTCAATTGAGGATAATAAATTAATTAATGATACCTCTTCCCATTGTATTTCAATTTTACCAGCTTCAACTTTGGATAAATCTAAAATATCATTGATTAAAATCAGTAAATCATTACCAGCACTGTTGATTGTTTTAGCATATTCAATTTGTTTGGCATCCAAATTATTATTATTATTTTCTGCCAATAATTGTGATAAAATCAACAAACTATTCAAAGGAGTACGCAATTCATGTGACATATTAGCTAAAAATTCAGATTTATATTTACTAGCTAATTCTAATTCTTCTGCTTTTAATGTAATTGCAGTTTGAGCTTTCTCCATTTCAATTTTGCTAGTTTCTAAAGCATGATTTTTACCTTGAACTTCTGCTTTTTGTCGTTTCAAATCTTCAGACTGTTCTTCAAGAACTTCATTAGATTGTTTTAATTCTTCTTGTTGAACCTGAAGTTCCTCTGATTGATTTTGTAATTCTTCATTAGATTTTTGTAATTCTTCTTGCTGAGTTTGCAATTCCTCTGATTGTTGTTGACTTTGTTGTAATAATTGTTGCATTTGAGAACGAGAACTAGCAGTATTTACCGCTACTCCAATATTTAGGAGTACTTGCTCTAGAAAATCTAGTTTAATATCAGATGGTTTTTTAGCAAATCCTATTTCTAATACTGCTTTGATTGAATTTTCGTATAAACAGGGTAATAACAAAATATGACGTGGCACTACATTAGATAATCCAGAGCGAATAATATTTGGGCATTCTGCAGCAGTCTGCTGAAAATATAAAGTTTTTTTCTTTAAAGCTGTTTGTCCGACTAATCCTTCTCCAAGTAAATATTTATTGGAACGTTCATCACTAGCAATATAAGAATAACCAGAAATAATTTCTAAATAAGGTTGTTCCGTATCATTCTGTAATAAATAAAATAATCCAATTTGAGCTTCCACATATTCACATAAAAAATCAATTATATTTCTGGTTAATATAGTAATATTTTGCTCACCCTTAACAATTTCATTTAGGTTAGCTTGCCCATTTTTAATCCAATTTTGAGTATTTTTCTGAATATTAATATTTGATAATTCGACAGCAGCTTTGGTCAAGGCTTGCTTAATTTCAATAAAATCACCCTGATATTTAGCTGTTGGAAGAACATTTAGTTTATCATTAGTTAATCCTTGTGAAACTTGAATAATATCAGCAATTACTATCTTAATATCATGCACCATAACTTGGATATCAGCATAGATACCAGTCGCATTATTAGATTCAAATTTAATATTTAAATTACCAGCTACAACTTGCTTAGTAATATTAGCAATTTCAGAAGGTTCTCCACCTACTTGTTTCAAAATTTGTTTAATTATAAAAGAACCAATTATTATAGAACTTAAAATCAATAGACCAACCAAAATTTTTATTATAGTTACAGCATTCCAACGAGCTTGTGAAACCTGATTATTCAACATTATCATATTATCACTATGTTGTATTATTAATCTATGTAAATTATCAATAGCTTTTTCATAAGCTGTTTTACCATCTTTAACAATTAAATCCATTGCATCTTCTTTAGTGAAATCTTGACTAAGCATTAAAATTTGTTCAGCTATTTGTTGAAATTGTTGCCAGTTAATTTTAAAACTATTTAAAGTTTGTATATGTTCAATGGTTTTTGCTTTATCTTGGATATAAATATTGTCTATTTCGGCTAATTTTACTTTTATCTGTTGCTTCAATTTTGTAATTTTAGTTTCTAATTTCAACATCCTTTCATAGTCAGAAATACTACTATGCTCAATTAGAATCAACCATCTTTTCCAAGCAGTGGTTTCTAAATCATTAATTTTTAAAATTGGTTTAGCTTCTGATTCAGTCATCAACAAAGATATATTGGCAACATTATTAATGTAATAAAATCCAATACCACCAACAATAGCTAAAAAAATAACAGTTATGGTAGTATTTATAAATAATTTGGAACGAACTTTCATATATTTATCCTTAAATCTAGTTAAATTTATAATTTAATGTTTGGTGTGTAGGATATATAGCATTTCCCAATTTAGTGCAGTACTATTCTAGTTATTTCGGGAATGGAACGTAGCTGATTTCCCGAAACTTTGTACCTTATACAAACGATAAACGCTATACTCTACTTGTTTTTAGAATAGATGTCTAAAAGATAGTATAATATCATTTACTGATTTGATAGACTATAGAGATACTAAATAAATAATTGAGATTTACTTAAGTTTCGGGAAATCCACTATGCTCCATTCCCGAAACAACCATCAGAGATACCAAATAAATAATTTATATTTCAAATAATACTTTCATAACATTTAAAAAAATCCTGATTAAAACTATGTCAGGTATAATTTTATAGGAACTATTTATGCAGATGAACATTGCAATTGCCGGAGCTGCCGGTAGAATGGGTTGTAGGCTTATTGAAGCTTGTACAAATGAAGTAAATACAAATCTTTCAATTGCTTTTGAGCATCCAGCTAGTAATTTTATTGGTAATGATTCTGGTGAATTAGCTGGAGTTGGTCATAATGATATAGCTATTTCCAATGATTTAGCTACTGATAATTTTGATGTGTTAATTGAATTCACTACACCTGAGGCAACTTTAGAACATTTAGCTATTTGTCGAGCTGCTAATAAACGGATGGTAATTGGGACTACTGGATTTTCTGCTGAACAAAAACAAATTATTCAACAAACCTCTCAAGATATTGCTATTATTTTTGCTCCGAACATGAGTGTTGGAGTAAATCTTACTTTTAAATTATTAGAAATAGCAGCTCAAATTATGGGAGATGAAGTTGATATTGAAGTGATTGAAGCTCATCACCGGCATAAAGCTGATGCACCTTCTGGTACTGCATTGCGAATGGGAGAAATAGTTGCTAATGCTTTAGGTAGAGATTTATCTGAATGTGCAGTGTATGGAAGACAAGGAAAAACTGGAGCAAGAGAACGAAAAACTATTGGTTTTGAAACTATTAGAGCTGGCGATATCGTTGGAGAACATACAGTTATGTTTGCAGATATTGGAGAAAGAGTAGAGATAACTCATAAAGCATCTAGTCGTATGACATTTGCCAATGGAGCAATTCGAGCCGCTCAATGGATTATGCAACAAGAAACAGGTGTGTTTGATATGCAAGACGTATTGGGATTTAAGAATAACAGTTAATTTCTTGGTACAGGACAGTTTTAAACTGAAGATTATCCTGTACACAAATAATTATATTAAAAATAAGTTCATGAAAATGGTTGCTATTAGTATTCAAAATTTATCCATGATTGCTTTTGCCTACTAAGTTTTATGATATACTCTGACACAGACTTTTGTTGAGCAAATTTATACTAGGATTATAGTTTTAGCATAAATTTTGGCAGATTTCATAATTAAAATTTTTAAGGAACATACCATGTCATTAAAAGAACCGGATATTTTACCTTCCAATAGTTTCAACGAAATAAATCGAGAAGGTTTGTTAACCATTATTTATTCAGATTTACATAATTTATTGCAAATGATCGGAGATTTGATTAAAAGGTTTTGGTTGCTTGTTACCCTAATATTATTAGTTTTTTTAACAATAAAATCAACAGTTTTTATAACAGAATCTGGATATATTGATCTCTATGAAAATCCAATAACTCATGATATAGAAACCTACGATAGACCTGCTATTCATTGGAAGATTCCTTTAGCATCGGTAACTCGATATAAACAAGTTTGGATTGTAGATTTTGGGACTGGTTTTGGAGGAAAACAAATTCGGCAAGAAAAGTCGCCAATTCAATTACGATTTGCTGATAGTTACAAGGCCAATATTTCAGCTACTTTTCGTTATAAATTACCAAGTAGTCGAGATTTATTAGAAATAATCCATAAAGATTTTACTACTCATGAAAAATTAGTTGATGCCTTATTAATCCCAATTTCCCGTGATTTAATGGTAACAACAGCTACTCAATATACTGGTGAGGAATTTTTTCAAGGTGGATTAAACCAATTTCGAATGGCGTTGGAAGATCAATTACAAAATGGAATTTATAAAACCAAAAGACAAAAAGTAGAGATCAATACCAGAGATACAGTAATGATTGGGCAAGATGGATATTCAGGTCAAAAAATTACTAATTCAAAAGTTTGGAAGACTGTACCGATTACCAATGCGAAAGGTGAAATAGAGAGATTGGAAAAAAAATCATTAGTTAGTTATGGGATTGAAGTAATCCAAGTTACTCTTGGAGTTCCAGAACCAGAACCAGAATTAGAACAATTATTAACAGATAAAAAAGAGTTTGATAGAATTTCAAATAAGAAAGATGAAGAATTGGCAACGGTACTTGATGATCAGAAGATTAAGTTAGCTAATATCGAAAAGGAAAAACAGACTCAACTAGCTACTATTGAGAAAGATAAAATAATCAATTTAGCTAATATTAGCAAAGAACAAGAACTGAAATTGGCTCTAAAATCAGAAGAATTAGCTTTAATTAAAGAAGCTCAGAAAATTCAATTAGCTCAAAAATCTAAAGACTTAGTTGTAATGAAAAAACAATTAGAGCTAGTATTAGCAGATCAAGAAATTCAAAAAACAGTTAAAAAAACTGAATTAGATATTTCTGTAATTATTGCTAAATCTAAGGAAGAGGAAAAATTAGCTATTGATTTAGCTACGATTAAAGCTAGAAAAAATGAAGAATTAGTAGTTGCTAAAGCAGAACAGGAAATTGAATTAGCTCATAAAATTAAAGAATTAGCTATTGTAAATGAAGTCCGTAATATTGAATTGGCTGAAAAAGCTAAAGAATTTTCTATTATTGAGGAAACTAAAAAAATTCAATTAGCTAACAAAGCTAGAGAACTTGCTATTGTACTAGCTAATCAAAAATTAGATATCGCTGAAAAATCAAAAGAGTTAGCTATTGTACAAGCTGATCAAAAAATTCAAATGGCTAAAAAAGAATCAGAATTACTGGTATCTCAAGCTGAACTTAATATTCAGAAAGCTAATTTAGAAGCAGCTCAATTTGAAGCAAAAGTGGTTGTAGAAGCAGGTAAAGCTGAAGCTGAAATAATGAAAGCTAAATATGAAGCTAGAATCTCTGAAATGTATATTGCTGAAATTCAAAGAGATATAGCCGCTATTATCTATCCAAATTTGAAAGATATTGATATAACTATGCCACATAATATTGTTAGTTTAGGTGCTTCAGATAATAAATTACAAACTAATCTTGATGTATTATCTAGTTTTGCTAACATCGAAATTATGGATAGTTTAGAAAAAAAAGCTACTGCTGAATAATGAAAACTATTATTAGGCATGATAATGTAGCCAATGATTTACCTACAACTTTACATCCAATTATCAAACGAGTATTGACCAATCGTGGAATTACCAATCTTGTTGAATTAGATTACGGCTTAAAAAACTTGCTACCTTATTCAACATTATTAAATATAGATAAAGCAGTTGAATTGTTATATAACGTAATCGTTCAACAAAACCGAATTTTAATTGTAGCTGATTTTGATGCTGATGGTGCAACTAGTTGTACATTAGCTATCAAAGCTTTAAAACAAATGGGAGCAGAAAAAGTTGGGTTTGTAGTACCTAATCGTAAAGAACATGGATATGGATTAAAACCAGAAATAGTTGAATTAATTGATAAATTACCTTTAATGGTGACAACTAATTCAGGTATTGGTGCTGATCTATTGATAACGGTTGACAATGGTATTTCTAGTCATGCTGGAGTTGAAGCAGCGAAACAAAAAGGTATGTTAGTGCTAATCACTGATCATCATGAACCAGGAGCAAAATTACCAAATGCTGATGCCATTGTTAACCCGAAGCAACCAAACGATAAGTTTCCCAGTAAAAATCTATGTGGAGTTGGAGTGATCTTTTATGTAATGTTGGCTTTACGAGCTCACTTACGCAATAAAAATTGGTTCACTAAACAGAATATTCCAGAACCAAATTTAGCGGAATACCTTGATTTAGTTGCTTTAGGTACTGTGGCAGATGTAGTGAGTTTGGATTATAATAATCGTATTTTAGTTGAGCAAGGACTTAGAAGAATTAAAGCAAATCATTGTTGTCCTGGAATTAGAGCTTTGATTCAAGAAGCTGAAAGAGAGCAAGCTAATTTAGTTGCCAGTGATTTGGCATTTTATTTAGGCCCACGTTTAAATGCCGCTGGACGTATGGATGATATGTCTTATGGCATTGCTTGTTTATTATGTGAAGATGATTTTACTGCTAAACAGCATACTAAATTATTGCAAGTTTTTAATCAAGAACGTCGATCTGAAGAATCTAAAATGCATCAAGAAGCGAACAATATGTTGGAAATAGGGGATATTGAAAAATTATATTCAGGTTTATGTTTATTAAATGAACAATGGCATCAGGGAGTAACTGGAATTTTGGCATCTAGAATTAAAGATCGTTTACATCGGCCGGTAATTATATTCACGTATGATACTGAAACCACTATTAGAGGTTCTGGCCGTTCAGTTGTCGGAGTTAATATTAGAGATGTTATTGATACAATAGCAAATAAAAATCCTGATATGATAATACATTTTGGGGGTCATGCAATGGCAGCTGGATTGACTATTAAACGTGATCAATTTGAAACTTTTTTACAAGCTTTTGATGATGAAGTTAGTAATCATATATCTCGTGAAGAGCTACGTGGAATAATTTTTAGCGATGGAGAATTAACACCAGAAGATTTTAGTTTGGATTTAATAGAACAACTACAGGATTTAACTCCTTGGGGACATGATTTTCCAGAACCAGTTTTTGATGGACAGTTTGATTTAATTGATCATAAATTATTAAAAGAACGTCATCTTAAGATGCAGGTACGTCCAGTTGATGGTGGACCAGCACTTGATGCAATTGCTTTTAATACTGGCAATCAAACACTTGATACTAAACAGGTACAACTTGCTTATAGATTAAATATCAACATTTTCCGAGGAATGAGAAACGTACAGCTTATGGTAGAACATATTGATACATGAACTTTTTAATTCTAAGAGTAATATTACACTGTTGGTTTTACAATAAATCGGTATTAGTTACTTAAACTAATTAATTATAGCCCAACTTTAGTGTTTTTGAGGTTTAACCATGCTAACTTTACCAAATTACCAAATCAAAGAACCAATCTATGAAAGTGTAAATTCAACTATTTACCGTGGAATTAAAAATGAGGACAATAAACCAGTCATCCTTAAAATTCTTAAACAAGACTATCCCACCGCAGCAGAATTAAATCGTTACCAACAAGAATATGAGATCACTAATAGCCTAAATTCAGAAGGAATTATTAAAACTTATGGTATTGAAAAATATCAGAATACATTGATTATCATTTTAGAGGATTTTGGTGGAAATTCTCTAAAAAAGTTAACGACAGATTATTCATTTATTTTCGAAGATTTTTTACATTTTGCTATTCAAATCACTGAAAGTTTAGGTAATATTCATGCTGCCAATATAATTCATAAGGATATCAATCCTAGCAATATTATTTGGGAACCTATCACTAAACAAGTAAAAATTATTGATTTTGGAATTGCCAGTCGATTGCCACGGGAAAATCCAATCCTCAAAAATCCAGAACAATTAGAAGGCACATTAGCTTATCTCTCCCCTGAACAGACAGGTCGGATTAATCGTAGTATTGATTACCGGACTGATTTATATTCACTGGGGATTACTTTTTATGAAATACTAACTGGACAACTACCTTTTACAACCAAAGATACGATGGAATTAGTCCATTGTCATATTGCCAAAAATCCAATTTCAGTTAATAAAATTAATCCTAATATTCCTCCAATTATTTCTAATATTGTGATGAAATTATTAGCTAAAAATGCTGAAGATCGTTATCAGTCAGCCTTTGGAATTAAAGCAGATTTAGAAAAAGTCCAAAAAAACCTGACAGGTCTTCGAGACCTGTCAGGTTTGCAGTTTAAGTTGGCTCAAAATGATTTTTCTGGCCATTTTAGAATTCCCCAAAAATTATATGGTCGGGAAAATGAAATCCAGACATTATTACAAGCTTTTTCAAGAGTTAGTTTAGGAACAGCTGAAATGATACTAATTGCCGGCTATTCTGGAGTGGGTAAAACAGCTATCGTTAATGAAGTTCATAAGCCCATGACTGAAAAGCACGGTTACTTTGCAACTGGTAAATTTGATCAATATCAACGCAATATTCCATATTCTGCTTTAACTCAAGCTTTTAATGAATTTTGTAATTATCTGCTTACTGAATCAACTGAAAAATTAAAGTATTGGCAAGAAAATATTCTAAATGCAGTTGGTAACAATGGTCAAGTATTGATTGAAGTTATTCCTAATTTAGAACTGATTATTGGCAAACAACCAGTTGCTACTGAAGTTGGTATTACTGAAGCACAAAATCGATTTAATTTAGTTTGTGAAAATTTTTTCCATGTTATTGGACAACAAAACCATCCATTAGTTTTATTCATAGATGATTTGCAATGGGCTGATTCTGCTTCTTTAAATCTGTTAAAGAGATTAATGGCAGATATTAATGATAAATATTTTTTGATTATCGGTGCTTATCGGGATAATGAGATCGATGCTACTCATCCATTAATGGATTTACCGGCTAATACAATTAAAGTACAAAATTTGTCATTTGCTGATGTCAACACTTTAATTAAAGAAGCAGTCAAATCAACTAATATAGAACAACTAACTGATTCGGTTTATATTAAAACTCAAGGCAATGCTTTTTTTACCCATGAATTTTTGAAGTCTTTGTATGATGAAGAATTATTGACCTTTAATATTAAACAACAAAAATGGCAATGGGATATTGCTAAAATAGCTACTAAAGATATGACCGATAATGTAGTAGAGTTGATGGTCAATAAAATTGAAAAGTTACCCGTTGATGCAATTGGAATTTTAAAGTTAGCAGCTTGTATCGGTAATCAATTTAATTTAGAAACTCTATCTACCATTTATCAGCATTCACATTCAGATACCATAACTTGTCTTTGGAAAGCCATAGAAGAGAATTTAGTATTATCTTTAGATGAGGATTATAGACAATCTACGGCACATTTTAAGTTTCAACATGATCGTATTCAACAAGCAGCTTATTCTTTAATTGGTGATTTACAAAAATCCCAGTTACATTTACAAATAGGTCGTTTATTATTAAATAATTCTGAGAAACTTTTTGAGATAGTAGACCATTTGAATCTTGGTATTCAGCTAATAAATTCTCAGACAGAAAGGAATAAAATAGCCCGCTTAAATTTGCAAGCTGGTAAAAAAGCCTTAGCTGCAACAGCATATGAAGCAGCGACTAATTATTTACAAATGGGATTAAGTTTACTAGCTGAAGATAGTTGGCAAACCAAATATGAATTAACTCTCAAACTTTATGTGGAAGCTACTCAAGCTGAGTATTTAAATACTAATTTTGCACAAGCAGAAAAGTTAATTAATATTATATTACAACAAGCTAACACTATGTTGGATAAGATTAAAACTTATGAAATCCAAATTCAACTTTACATAGCTAAAAATCAGATACGGACAGCATTAGATATAGCGTTACAAGTATTGAAAATATTAGACGTTCCTTTAGAAATAAAACCTCCTAAACAGTTGATTATTAAGGACTGTTATACACTGCCAGAAATGACAGAACCTGATAAATTAGCAGCAATGCGAATTTTAAATTCTTCGATTTCACCAGCCTATACAGTCGCTCCAGAGATTTTTCCACAAATTGTATTTACCATAGTTAAATTATCAGTTAAACATGGTAATTCAGCATTATCTATTTTCGGATATTCTACCTATGGTTCACTACTTTGTGCTGTGTTGGGCGATATAGAATCTGGCTATCAGGCTGGCCAATTATCTATCAGATTATTAGATAAATTTAATGCAAAAGAATTTAAAGCTAAAGGATTTGCTTCATATAACGCTTCTATTCATCATTGGAAAAAACCAGCTAGAGAAACTATTGCTCCATTGATAGAAGGTAGTCAAAGTGGTTTGGAAACTGGTGATATTGAATTTGCTGGAGTGACAGCTATGCACTGTAGTAGCTACATTTTTTGGGTTGGTGAATCCCTTAAAATAGTTGCTAACCAACAGCAAAAATTTCAAACTACCTTCCAGAAATTAAAACAAGAATATCAGTTAGTTTATCTAAATATTTGGCAACAAACAGTGTTTAACTTACAAGGACTCAATTCTAATCCTTGCAATTTAATTGGAGAAGTTTTTAATGAAGATGAGGTATTACCTAAAGTAATCGAAACTAATTTCGGTATGGCTATCTTTGGTATTTATTTATCTAAATCAATGCTTTATTATTTATTTGGTGATTTTAATAAATCATTAGATAATGCGATATTAGCCAAAAATTATGAACAAGCTAATATTGGTGTGATGGTCGTTCCGATCCATAATTTTTATTATTCTTTAGCATTATTAGCCACGTATTCTACTGATTCTGAAGATATAATCAATCAGGTAGAATCTAATCAGAAACAAATGCAACTGTGGGCTACTCATGCTCCTATGAATTTTCAGCATAAATATGAATTAGTTGAAGCCGAGAAAAACCGAGTTTTAGGTCAAACATTAACAGCAGAAGAATTTTATGAACAAGCAATTATTAATGCTAAAGAAAATAAATATTTACAAGAAGAAGCTTTAGCCTATGAATTAGCTGCTAAATTTTATTTACAACGTGGTATGGAGAAATTTTTCCAAACTTACCTTAAAGAAGCTTATTATCGCTATCAACAATGGGGAGCAACTGCTAAAGTAATAGATTTAGAAAGCAAATATCCACAATTAATTACCACCCAACACAATAATAGCCTATTAGAAGCAACTATTAAGTCGTCAGTAACTCAAGTTTCAAGTCGCTTACAAACTTCAACCATCCTTGATTTAAACAGTGTAACCAAAGCTTCCCAAGCTCTAGCAGGAGAGATTGTTCTAAGTAAATTATTAGAAAAAATCATGCGTATTATGATTGAAAATGCTGGAGCTGAAAGAGGTTTATTGGTTTTACAGCAAGAAGATTCATGGGTAATTGAAGCAGAAGGATTACTAAATTCTCAAAAAGTAACTATTTTACAATCAATTCCCTTAGCTAATAATATAGCAATTTCAGTTATTAACTATGTAGTTAGGACTAAAGAACCAGTTGTATTAGCCAATGCTAAACAAGAAGGTATTTATACTGAAGACAGCTATATTCAGCAACAAAAATTGCAATCAATCTTATGTAGTCCAATTTTACATCAAGGAAAGCTTATAGGGGTTTTATATTTAGAAAACAATCTGATGGAAGGAGCATTCACTGAAGCACGCTTAAAAATAATTGATATATTATCTTCCCAAGCTGCTATTTCATTGGAAAATGCCTTATTATATCGTACATTAGAAGAAAAAGTAGAAGAACGCACTGAGCAATTAGCTACGGCAAGTAAAAAAATTACTCTGCTTAATGAACGTCTTAAAGAAGAAAATGTAAGAATGGGTACAGAATTAGATGTTGCTAAACAACTACAACAGATGGTTTTACCTAAAGAAGCTGAATTATTAGAAATTGATAGCTTAGATATATCTGGCTTTATGGAACCGGCAGAAGAGGTCGGTGGTGATTATTATGAAATTTTAAATCATGATGGACATATTAAAATTGGGATTGGGGATGTTACTGGGCATGGTTTAGAAAGTGGTGTGTTAATGTTGATGGTGCAAACTACAGTTCGAGCTTTATTATTGGCTAAAATTGATAATCCAGAACAGTTTTTAAATGTAGTAAATCGTACTATTTATCACAATGCTAAACGTATGGAAACTGATAAGAATTTAACTCTATCACTATTAGATTATCATGCTGGAACTTTAACAGTTACTGGCCAACATGAAGAAATTTTAGTGGTACGCAAAGATGGTACAATTGAACGGATTGATACTTTTGATTTAGGTTTTATGGTAGGTATAGAGAAAGATATAACTAAATTTATATCACATCAGGATATTTCATTACAACCTGGAGATGGGATTGTGCTATATACGGATGGCATAACCGAAGCTCAGAATATTGAAGAAAAACAATATGGTATAGAGAGGTTGTGTGAAATTGTAAGTAGTAGTTGGTCTGGTAATGCTAAGGAAGTTCAAAAATCGGTGATTACTGATGTTAAGGATTATATTAGCACCCAAAAAATACTTGATGATATTACTTTATTGGTTTTAAAACAAAATTAATATATATAAAGCTTTTCTAAAATCATAAATTTGTTCAACTAAGAGTAGTTCTGCAATGTATAGTAGTAAACCTTTTGCAAAATAAATTTTGCACTCCTAATAATGAGGATTTAATAATCTCCAAAATTTGATGTTCAAACCTTCCAGGTTTTAAAAACCTGGAAGGTTTAAACATCAAATTTTGGAGATTATTAAATCCTCATTATTAGGAGTGCAAAATTTATTTTGCAAAAGG
>DAOUSL010000370.1 GCA_030627235.1 Thioploca sp. | reverse complement strand
TCACTAGAAGAACTTAGGCTAATAGTGCCACTGTGACTTCCTTCAACTATACTATCATCAACTGCTGTTACAGTTACAGTTTGCGGAGTATCCCAAGTATCTGAATCGAAAACCAATGAGGAAAAATCAAGGGTAGACTGATTATCGGCTGTTAAATTGACAGTTACAGTACCACCAGGAGCAGCTACAGCTCGTTGGATTAGAAAATCTAGCCAATGTCGAGTAGTCTGTTGTAGAGGTTGAGTATTTAATACCACATCAAAACTAGCTGTAGCACCATCTTCAGTTGCATTGCTATTAGTTTGAGTGATTATTACTCCGGCATCATTGTCGGTGATATCAGCAATAACACTGGCAATACTTATGGACGTTGGATAATCAGTATCATTCACAGTTCCAGTAATTGCGTGGGCAATTGTGCCAGTGTGATCGCCTTCAATCGTAGTATCATCATTTGCCGTTATTGTTACGGTTTGAGGTGATACAGTGGTAAAGTTAAGTATTTTAGCAACGCCCGCACCATCCCCAACATCAGTTTGAGCATCTGGGGTTATGGTGATTTCAACATTACCAGAAGGCACGGTTAGCAGATTTATTGTGTAGGTATCGTTTCCACTGCCTTCAGTTACATCAGTATTGCTAGCTGATTCTGTAATAACTACACCTAAAGAAGCTACAGTATGAGTTTCTGCGGTTGATGTACTAGTAGTGAGATTAGTATCTCCAGCATAAGTAGCAGTTAGATTTTTTGTGCCAGTCCCAGTGGTAAAATTAATATCGCAAGTTCCAGTGCCACTATCACTCACAATTAGAGATTTAGTGCAATTGTCAGTGCCATCACTTACTGTAACAACGCCAGTAGGATTTGTTCCTGATGCTGGGGTTACGGTAAAGTTCATACTTATTACTTGGCCAGTTGGTGATGGATCAGGATTATCGCTAGTAATCGCAGTTGTTGTTGTGGCTTGGGTAATCGTTAAAGTTCCTGTATTACAAGTCGTGATGTCATAATTAGTATCAGTACCTCCGCTACATGTGATTGTTTGGTTTGACCCGACTGCACTGATTGCATTTGCTGTTGATGAGCCAGTTGGTGCTGTGTCAATGTCAGTAGCAGTGTCACCAGTCACGAAGCTGGTATATATAAAGGTAGCGGCTGGATTTGTTGCACCATAGATACGACTTTTATCTTCTGCGGTGACAGTTATATCTATTTTACCAATCGTAATATTTTTATTCACAGTAGGAGCAACATTGTAATTAGTATCTGTTGCTTCATTAGCTGTAAGAGAACAGGTACCGGCACCCACAATTGTTACTGTGTTGGTAGCTACTGTACAAACTGAAGAAGTTGTACTCGCAAAGACGACCGCATTTGTTGATGCTCCACTAGTTGCAGTGAGATTAAAGGTAGCATCACCATAAGTTTTTGTGGCTGGTGGGTTAAAATTAGTAATTGTTTGATTATCTTTACCAATCGTAATATTTTTATTCACGGTAGGAGCAACATTGTAATTAGTATCTGTTGCTTCATTAGCTGTAAGAGAACAGGTACCGGCACCCACAATTGTTACTGTGTTGGTAGCTACTGTACAAACTGAAGAAGTTGTACTCGC
>DAOUSL010000273.1 GCA_030627235.1 Thioploca sp. | reverse complement strand
CTAATATAAATTGACGACGACATTCTTTGCAAGAATATTTTACCATTGTGAATACTACCATTTTTTATGATATTTTCTGAATTACAACTTGGACATTTCATTATTTTTACTTATGCTTTATTTGTTTTTTATTATACATCACTACTTTGTGCAGGAATACCAGAATTAGCATAAAGTTATATAACGACTAAAATCATTGACAACATAGCGTAGGATGCAATGAATGGAATTGTAACATGAAACAACGAATTGATCTCACATTCGTTCGTTACTTCGTTGCACGTCTTGTTAGAAGCACACTCTCTTTCTACAAAAAACTTTTAAATCATATTGGAGCTATCTTTTATCATTATAATGCTAATATTCTTTAATTTTTTTTCACCACTACTTTTTTCAGGATTACCAAATTATTTATTACAATCTTTGCAAGCATACTTTATCTGACTACTTCAGTTAAACAAATTAAAATTCTCTTTAAATTAAGGAAACTATAATGACCATAAATTTTAAAACTGGTATCTATATTATTTTATGTCTAATATTAGCCATTGTTTTTGTTAAGTTATCTTTTTAAGAAGAGCCAATTTACATTGCCCTTGTAAATTCAACTGTTAATAAAGAATCATCTTGGCAAGGAGCAACAGAGGTTCCTATAGGGGTTCAAATGTATATTGATTCAATAAATAAAAAAGGTGGAATCAATGGAAAAAAGATCAAATTATTAGTATTTGATGATCATGGAGATGTAAACATAGCTAAAAAAGTAGCTTCAGATATTGTAGCTCAAAATAAAGCTGTAGTTGTATTAGGACATATTAATAGTGATGCCTGTATTGCAGCTAGGAAAATTTATAAAGAAGCTAAAATTCCGATTATTTCAGCTACATGTTCAGTTGATGCTGTAACCGAAGGAAATAAATGGTATTTTAAAACTGTTCCTAATTCCTCATCTAATGGAATTTTTTTAGCTAATTATATCAAAAAAGTTATGAATCCTAATGATGTTAGTATAATTTATGGTAATCAATATACAACCATTGCAAAAAGTTTTCACAATTCATTTCGAGGTTTAAAAGGAAAAATAAAGCATAAAATAATTATTGATAAATATACTGATATAGATCAGCAGGTTAAAGAGATTATTCAAACTTTTTTACAAGATAAACCAAATTTTGTCTTTTTAACGATGGATAATAATATAATTAAAAAAATTATTGTTGCTATAAAACGTAATGGTTTAACATTTCCGATTTTTGCTAGAAATTTACTACCAGATACAAAATTATTTGATGAGTATTTTGAAGAACAGTTAAGTCCAGGTTTTTTTTCAAATGGCGTTTTTACTGATTCTTTATTAATTTCTGATATGGCTGGTGAAAGTGTGCAAAAAATTAGAAGAGAGTATATAAAAAAATATCGTAAAACACCTTCTTGGGTAGTTATAACAGCATACGAAGCTGCTAAAATTGCAGTTAAAGCTATATCAGAAACTCAAGCAAACAACTTGATTGAAAAACGTAAAAAAGTTAGAAATTACCTAGCTTCTCGAACTAGTATGGAAAATGGTTTAAGTGGTGTAGATGATAAATTTTATTTTGATAAATATGGTAATGCCGTAAAACCATTATCAATAGGTGTGTTTAAAAACAGAAAAATTATTTCCGCTTTGACCCAATTTTCACCAGTTTATGATATGAATTTTATTTCTAATCTTAAACAAGAATTGGCTAAAGGACGAATTACTATTATTAATAAACAGTATATGCATAAAACAGATATTGTTTATACCGGCATAGATTTTAATTAAGTAACTAATATTGATAGTAAAAATTCTACATATGAACTAGATTTTTACATTTGGTTTCGTGCTAGAAAAGGAGTTAATGCAAGTGATATTGAATTTATTAATTCGGTTCGCCATTCATTTAAAAAATTAAAATTAGAGAAGGATTTAATTGAAGTTGAAAAAGATATAAATGTATTTAATACAGATGTTAATTATAAAGCTTATCATGTTCAAGCAGATTTTAAAGAAAAGTTTAATTTTAGAAATTATCCATTTGATCAACAAAAATTAGCTGTAAGATTTCGTCATAACAATTTAACACATAATAATCTTATATATGTAATTGATCTACTTGGCATGAAAAAAATTGGTAGTAAAGGATTGATAGAAAAATTTGCAAAAAATAATGTTTTTAGTAGCATTACTGATTGGAAAATTAAATCCGCCAGTTTATTTCAAGATATTACTATAAATGAATCAATATTGGGTGATCCAATTTTATTTGATTCAGATTCCAAGATCGAATATTCTCGATTTAATGCTATTATTGAGATAAAGAGAGATATTATTAGCTTTATTACTAAGAATTTATTACCTTTATTATTTTTAATAGGGATTTCTTACGCTATTATGTTCTTACCTTTTGCAGAAATTTCAGCAACTACAATAAGTGGAACTTTAGTGGCAGTATCTTTTTTCCATCTAAGTTTAGCTAATGGTTTACCAACTGGGATTGGTTATGCTGTTACATTAGATTATGCATTCTATCTTATTTATTCCCTAATCGTATTCCAGTTTTTAATGATTGTTATTGGCCAACGTATAAAGAAAAATGAAGCTGCATTACAACGTCTCCTTTTAATAGGAAAACTAGTCTTCCCTACAGTATTTATATTAGCAGTTGGTGTAACAATTTATTTGTATGGGGATTTAAACATTAATGTTAAACCACTTTCTAATATTGTAAATGGCTCTCACCAAACTGATGTAAATGATAAAGTTACACTAACTTTTGGAGCATGGCGGACTTTAGAAGTAGAAGAAGAAATAAATCAAATTCTGGATGAATTTAATAGTAAATATCCTGATATTAAAATAAAGTTTCAACCAGCTGCGATTAAAAATTATACTTCAATGTTACAAAAACAGTTAAACAAAGGTTTGGCTCCAGATATATTTTATTTGAAACCTTTTTCTCATTCCATGCACTTATTTGAAGCCGGATATTTAGAAACTTTAACTTTTCCTGATTTAACTAAAAATTTTGATGCTCATATGCTAATTCCTTGGATGTCAAACAATGGAGAAAAATATGGAGTACCATTTAGTGCGAGTGTTCATGGCATTTATTATAATATGGATATTTTCAAACAATTAAATTTGGAAGTTCCTACAACTTGCGCTGCGAGACATGGAGAGGCAAGCCGAAGTCGAGTAGTCCGTGACTAGCCGAGGTTCAAAAATATGAAGAAACAGTTAAAGCGTAGCGGCGTTTCTTGATATTTT
>DAOUSL010000280.1 GCA_030627235.1 Thioploca sp. | reverse complement strand
CGCCATTATTCCCTGCTTAAACCAGATTAAGGACATATTCCTTAATCCAGTTGGGTAAGTTTTGTTTTCACTAAGCAAATAGTGGAGGTAGCCTTTCAAACTCATAAATAACATAATTATATCTTATTTCAAGATACTGCTAATTGGCTTATTTTATTCGGTTTATTAGTAAACATGTCGCACTAACTTTTTTGATTGATAATTGTTATAGTTTGCAAAGAAATTTATTCAATGAAGTTATTTCTATCTTTATTCGAAATTTTATCCCTAGCATAAAATACCTTGATTCTAAAATTCATAGAAAAAATTATTTATAATTTATTTTAATTAGTTTGTCAATGCGTAAGTCCTAAACTGGTAAAAATGGAGAATATTATTATATAGATGACCATTATCAAACATTCGCAAAAATTGAATGAATCCTGATCACGAACCAAATAACCTAATTACACAAGTTTCCAATAAACTATCCCCAATTCTATCTAATTGATGGAAATATAATAACAAACAGGGAATCTTTTTTTTAAAGAATTTGCTAAAAAATTAAAATTTCCATAATATTTTGGTGAAAATTGGGACGGCTTCTATGATTGAATAACAGACCTCTCATGGATTACAGAAGACGATGGTTATTTGATAATTTACGAAAACTCTTTTAACTTTCAATTAAATGATTCGGAAAATTGGAAAACCGCCAATAGTATATTGTTTTAATCTGTGGATTATTAGAAGCAACAACCAATGATTATTATGTTTTTATAGATGAAAATCCTAACTAAATTTTAGAAACCATACTATCGGCGGATCAATAATCTTATTATAGACTCCGTTAAATTAAAAAAATTGTATTTTATAACGGAGTTAAAATCATTAAGCACTAAGCTTTTGGTTTGTCATCTGGAAAACGTGGTTGCCATTGCCAATTTGGAGCTAGTTCTTTGGCTTGATTTAATAAGGCTTGAATGTCTTTATTATTTTTTAATTCTTTTACTTCCCATAAACGGTCTAATAATTGAGTAGCCAAATCATTTTTATCCGCATTTAACACTGAAGATGCTTCAGACAAAGCGTTTTTAACAAATTCAAGAGTATTATCTTCTAACCATTCGTAATCACTTAGTAAAGAATAGATAGAAGTTGCATTTAATTTCTTTTCCATCCAATCAAAATCTAGCAATAATAATTTTAACTCATTTAAGCGATTAGCATGATGTAAATGTATACATAAATGTTGGAAGAAATAACCATCATCTGGTCCACTCAACCAACCATGTTGACCACATAACCGTCTATAAACCGCTAATAAATGAGCATGTAATTTTTCTATTTCTGAATTATCTAATAACAAATAATCACGTTGGAAAGAGTGTAAACTTAATGATTCATTATTAATCTGTAATAAATCCCTCTCTACTAATTCTTTTATAAAATTATTAGATTCTTCATCTGTCAGTTGATATAAATATTTCCATAATATAAAAACTACAGATTTTGGTATATTGGAATAATCAGTAAAAACTCCTAATGCTAAATAATAATCTGCTGGTTCTCCTAAATCTTCAATATTAAGATGCAATGCCTGCATTAAAGACAGTGGGTATTTGTCTGGAAATTCTAATTCAACTTCACGTAATCTTTCAACTAATTCAGCCCATTCTTCAGTCGGAAGATTACTAGCTACATTGGCAACTAATTTTAGAGTTAGCGGTAAATAATCACAAGCATGTACCAAATCTTCTAAATAAGCTGGGATTGTTATATCTTTGTCTTGTTTGGCATATTTTATAAAAAAATCAATAGCTTGCTGTTCTGTAAATGGGGCTAAATTATGATTGGTTATATTATTAATAAAATATTGAACTATTCCCAACATATTGTTATCACTAGTATTGACCATAATTCGACTATGTTCAACAGTAATATTAAACGCTAAAATATCTTGAGAATCCCACACATCATCTAAAATTATTAAACAAGCCTTAGTATCACACAGCTTATTTAAGTACTTAGTAGCCTCTTCAATATCAAAAATATCAGGGATAGATTTAGTAAGTTGTTGAATCAAAGCTATTTGTTGAGTTAATATATCTGCTTCTATACCCAAATTAATCCAAAATATTCCGTCCGAAAAAGCTAGACGAACCTCTTCATTATGAGCTAATTCTATTGCTATAGTTGATTTACCAGCTCCACTAGGAGCAGATATAATAACTGGAGATTTGTGTCTATTTATTGGTTTAGCTAATAACCCATCTTTAATTTTATTAAACAGCCCCGAATTTTTGATAATGTCTGTTGGTAATTTAGCTACATTATGCAAAATCGCTGGGGTTGTTTGTTTTTTTACTTCTCCTAATAAACTTTTTCTGGTTTGTACTTCTTTTTCTAAATCGGTAATAATATTTTGTAGCATTAATTTGCGTTTAACAATAACATCAGTGGTTTGATATTCTCGCATATTTTTTAGCATTTTATTTAATAATTCGTAATGCTCTTTTACTGATGTTATATCTTCAGTTGTTGGTGCTTTAGTCGAGTAACCTTGTTTTTTTTGCTGAGAAACTGTTCTTTCTAAACTTTCCGCTAATTGGACTACACTAGATATTTTATCAAATAATTCATTAAACTTTACTAAAGATAAAATAACAGCAGTTTTTTTCTCATTATGATCAATTACATATTGTGGCTGTAGCGCTTGTCTATCTAAAATCTTTTTTAAATCCATGGCTATATTTTGCTTAATAAATTATTAAAGGAAGTATAAAGTTATTTGAAACAATGTATTATATATTTTTTGTACAAATGAAGAAAAAAGGAGAGTGTACAGCTTCTAATTTTTGCATAGAAATTCTCCATAATTTAAACTAGCAGATTGTGAATTAGTGAATAGCTAATTACTAATGATTTTGACTTTCATTAAGAATTATTAATTCACAGTTAACCATTCACAATTCATTATCTTAGCAAGTATGAGATATACAGTTAATTACAAACTTTATGTAGGATGTAATGAGTTTACGAATTACATCTTGATGCAATTCCCTTCGGTCATTGCATCCTACATTTAT
>DAOUSL010000216.1 GCA_030627235.1 Thioploca sp. | reverse complement strand
CCCGAAAATGTGCGTAAGTGTTCTGTTAGACAATTTGTCAGAGACACCATCAGAAAATGTTATTCAATAACTAATTGAAAATTAATAATTTTACTTAAGTTGATGCCTATGCGGTTGACAAAAGTAAACCCAGCATTTTATAATTGATTGGTGATATATTTTCTGAGTTACGCTCCTCTAACCCAGCCTACCAAACTTGGGGAGTTATACGCTAAAGGAGAAAATCATGGCAGGAAAATTTATGAGTAGAAAAGGTATAGTAGATACAAAGAAAGACGAAGAACGCACAAATTCTATACAAAAACGTGAACGCCTAACCAAACATCCTATTCGTGCTGGAGTTTGCCAATGTTACAATCCAAACTGTGGCGCATGGCATGATATTTTAACTGATCGTAATATCCCAACAGACGATGAATGTGATGAAATTCTTAAACAGCACCACAAAGATAAAAAGAAAAATTCTTAACCAGTCGTTGAAGCGGATACTTCACATTTCATTATATAGCTAAAATTTATATGAAAATAAATTTGTTATATCCTGTACAAAGCATCAGTTATTAAAAGCATTAATCACTGTCTCTAAGCGAGAACCTAATATTCTCCAATCTACATTTTTTTCATAACCAATAACGTCAATTCTTGGCAATAGCTTGCCTTTAATAATATAATAGCCACCTTTGGGAGTGATTCCAATTCCACGCATTTTACAGACACCTTTCATTAATTGGCAACCCCAACCTATTTTATGATAGTAAAAATTTTTAAATACACTTAAAATACTACGTGATAAAGCATCAACTGCTGCTCCACCACCTAAACTGGATAAGGCTTTTACAGCTTTTTGGCTAATTTTATGTGGTAATTTATCATTATCTGGAGTGCCAATAAACGCATCAAATGCAATTGGATTCCAATCAATTAACGTTAAATCATGAGCATAACCAGATAATAAACCTTGCATTTCACCAAACTTAGTTACTTGTGAAGTTAGTTTTTGTAAATTAATCCGATTTATCTCAATATTAGTATTAAATTTTACAATATCATTATTTTCTAGTTCTACTCCAGACATAATAATATTACCATCAAATACATCAGCTTGTAAAATTCCATCCACTATCAATTGCTGATTTTTATAAGTTATTTTTGGCATATCTCCATGAATATTACCTGTTAAATTATTCAGAGTAGAAGTTAATTTTGCAATAGAAATTGGTTGTAATTTCACTCCTTGTAATTGCCAAATCGGTTCTTCAGTATCTAAATTAGCTAGTTGAAAATGCTTGATATTAATAGCACCATCATAAATTGGTTGTTGCCAAGGTTCTAATAATTTTATATTTTTATTAGTTAAGCTAAAGTTAATTTTGCTTGCATCTAGTTTAATCCCTGCAATATTTATTTGTGACCAGCTTAAATTACTTGGCAATTCATCGTTGCTGTGCCATTGAACTGTTCCTTGTAAATCAGTTAACTCTAATTCAGGTTTTTTTATAGTAATATTCTCTAATTGTCCGGTAATATGTTGTTGATCTAGTTGCCAATTCAAAAACATTTGTAATGAGCCAAGAAATTCTAATTGTTTAATATCAAATTCATTATCTAACCAAGTTTGTAAATATTGCTGATAAAATTTTTGGAAAGGAGTTAAAGTAGATTGTGCGACAAGTTTATTAATAGTAAATTCTTCACCTGTAGTAAAATCCCCACTTGCCTGGATGGAGGTTATATTTGTATGAGTATAAGTAAAATTATTTAGCTGTAATTGTTCTGGTTGCCATATTAAGTCAATTGCTATTACCACAGGTTGTTTAGGAGAAATTTCTGTATAAATTGGGTCAATTAAAAAATTGCCATTTTTGATAGTTATATTGCTAATTAATTGCTTCTCTAAATCAGATATTTTAGTTATTGTGGTCGTGATTTTAGTTGTCACATCTTGTCCAATATTCTCAGCAATTGCAAAATTTAAATTATTACTTTGACCAATTATAGTAGCTTGTTGGAAACCTATTTCATCCCCAATAGCTTTAATACTTATATTTACCTTACCTTTTACATCCAAATCTTCTGGTAAGTCTATGAATAAACTTAGTTTAGTTAATAACTTTTCTAAAATTATTCTGTTAGCATTTAATAGAATATTCCAACCAGAAGGTGTTAATTTAGCTTGTAAAAATACTTTGCCATCAGCAATAGCAAGTTGATTTAGATTTAAGTAGGTGGTTTGGGAAGCAAAATGATGGGTAACAGATAGATCAATTTCTGGCTTATCTAACAACTTCCAATCTATATGTAATTTGGCAGTTGGACAAGTTATTTGGATAGCATTATAATGAACAGTTTCACAGCTTAATTTAATGTTTTTTAATGGTTTTTCTAAAATTGATAAATTGAGGGATGCTATATTTAATTCTAGTCCAATAGCTTCTGATAAAATTAATTTGGTTGCTATATTTTTTATTTGCCAATTAATATCAGTTATTGAATCTAGTTTAAGCTCGATATTGTCAATTGCAAATACTGAACTGCTTAATACTAAAAACAATAACCATCGCATAATAATCATTGAAGAACTGCTGGTTGTTATAGATGCTATATTATGAATTTAATTAAGAATTAATCTTGATATTCATCCATCTTTTCCATTAGATAAAAAGCTAATCTTACAAAATCCGACTCGGTTAAAATACCAATTATAGTGCCATCTTTAAAAATTGGTAAACAGCCATGTTTTTGTTCGAGTAAAAACTTAGCAGCTTTACTCAAATTAGTATTTTCTTCCGCAACAACAACATCAGTAAGCATAACTTCACTGATTTGAACATAAGATTCCAGTTCATTACGTTCCTGTACATCAATACCAGCCAATGCAGAAACTGATACTGCTAATATAACTTGTTTAGTTAATAAACCGACAAATTTATTATTATCGTCAACAATCGGAATATGTCGTATCCGTTTTTCTAACATTAATTCTCTAGCATGATGAATCGTATTTGTAGGCTTGAGCGTATATAACTCATCACTCATTAAATCTTTAACTGTAATCATATTATATTTTATCTGATTAGGACGAACTTATAGCATTTTTCGATTGAATAAACTACAGCAATATAATTTACTTTGAATTTAATTAAAAATTAAGCATTCATAATTAAGAATTACCATAGTCCGTCCATACTTAAATTATTGTTTCAATTGTTCAGCTATTTTCACTACAGTAATTTTAGATTTTTTACCAGCAATCCCAAAGTCATTATCATTAGTAAAAACCACATACTGATTACTTAGAATAGCTAAACCTTCAATTCTAGGAGATAAATCGGATAATTCATTGCGAGAATCAAATACTAATTTTTTAGTTACTGAAGTGATACTTTGTGTGTTCAAATTAACTAAATTTTCTAATGATTGAGTGCCTGTCGTTAAATCCCATTTAGTATCAAGAATATTAGTTGCACCATCTAAATTGGAAACTTGATATAACTTAGTATGCCGATTAACTCTTTCTATTAAAATTAGTTTATCATTTTCTAAAGCTACCATATCAGTTATTCTAACATCACTTTGTTTGTTAGTGTCATCAAAAGTAAAAGTTTCTGGTTTATCAAGAATATAAACGTACTCGGCCATCATACTATCAAAGTCACCGAACTGTTGTAACAAAACTTTGAATATTCTAATATTACGAGAAGTATTATGAGCAGTAAAATCTGGATTAACTAGTGGATTTTGAACTGCAAAATATAAATAATTTTCATCTGGACTAATTGCTAATGATTTGATGCCACGGTTTAAACGACGTTTTTTCAAAATAGCAGGCAAACTACCAGTTACTCGATAATTAGCTTGGCTTAAATCTCCTGCCATACCTTCTGGTACAATGCGTTCCAAAATACGTCCATCTTTAGAAATATGGATTAAACTAGGAGCATATTCTTCTGCTATCCAAAAATTACCGTTAGATAATCTTACAATAGCTTCTGGATCAATACCTTCTGGATCAAAATCAAGTAAATTACCTTGATTATCATAACCTCGTTCTGTAGTAGCGATTTTTATTGGATTAGGTAGACCAGAAATAGGATCACCATCTCGATCTTTAATTTTAATTGTTTGCATTACTTTATAGCCAACTTTAGCTCCAAAAACTCCACTGGTATCAATGTTTAACTTATAAATAGTTGGAGTAAAAGTAGGCATAGGAAATATTTGGCCACTTGCAGTACCACAAAAATCTTTAATTCCCAAATAAGTATTACTATTGCTACAGGAAAAATTTGGGCCTCTGTCAGTTATAGTATAAATTTCATCAGATGGGTCATCTTTAGCGTGAAATACTCCACTACCAATTCCTACTTCAAAACTTAAGGTTTTTTCACCTTTAAAAGTTACTGATTCCATTTTTTCATTAATATCAATTACTTCTTCGCTAAGAGTGAAGTTAGAAATAATATCTTCTTCATCATCACTACCACAACCAACTATGAGAAAGCTAAATAATATAATATAAAATAAACGTAAATTCATATATTTTCCTAAAATGATCTTGGAATAAGTTTAAATTGATTAACCATGGTGTTACTGATAGATATTATACAGCTAAATGATGACTTAAACAATTATTCGTAGATACTATACCTATCGTAATATCTGCTGTATAATTATAATTAGTCGATTATTTTGGACAAAATATATGAGCGAAAAATTAGTTAATCTTACTATTAGTGGAGAGGAAGTAGAAGCTCCAGCTTCATTTTCTATAATCCAAGCATTTTGGCATGCTGGTTATACTAGAGTGGAAGGAATTGGTTGTTTAGAAGGAGTTTGTGGTTCTTGTAGAGTTATGGTACGCAAAGCAAACAGCAAAGAAGTGCGGATGGAATTGGCCTGCCAAACCTTTGTTGAAGAAGGAATGCAGGTTATTTTCATGGAATTTCCTTCTCCTACCCATCATTCTTATCAACTTACCGATATTCAAAATTCTTGGGAAGTACAAAGTAAATTTCATCAAATTTTTCCTGAAACTATTAATTGTAGGAAATGTGGTGGTTGTACGGAATCATGCCCTAAAGGTATTGAGGTTCAACATGGAGTAGAGTTAGCAGCAGAAGGTAAATTTAGAGAAACTGGTGAATTATTTATTGAATGTGTAATGTGCAATTTATGTATGACAGCTTGTCCAGAACATATAGCTCCTAATCATGTTGCTTTATTCTGTCGTCGTACAATGGCCTATTTTCACACTCGTCCAGCTAATTTAATCAGTCGATTAGAGGAAATACGACGAGATGAATTACAAATTGTACTTTAATTAGCTATTTTTTGGTTAGTAGATCGGTTACATATTGCTTTACCTACTAATTTTTTATGTGTTAATTATTTAAATTTTGGATAAATATAATAAGAAAACTTTTTGGTTTATCTTTTTTATCACTATGATTAATTCTGCATATAATTTTACTCTACATTATTGATGAAGAAGCGTTTAATTACAAGGTGCTACTTAATAGACATCGTTTCCTAAATAAGGAAGCTAAGTATGATTGTATTAACGACATGAAATTTACTGACTTTATGTAGGATGTAATGAGTTTACGAATTACATCTTGATGCAATTCCCTTCGTTCATTGCATCCTACATTTATTT
>DAOUSL010000104.1 GCA_030627235.1 Thioploca sp. | reverse complement strand
ACAACTTAATCCCATTTAACATAAATGGACACAAGCTAAAGCTATTCGAAAACAAAAATATTGTTCTATCCCTGAACTTTTCACTCTCTATAATATTTAATCATTTTATACTCGTTTTGCTATATCTGCTCACCAAGTGGAGAATTATTAGCTTTATCAGCAGAATTTAAAGATATGTCTACTCAATTAAATACTCCTTGTAATTCTAAAAATACAAATAACATAAGTAGTTTAGTGAAGGAAATGCTAATGAATCGGACGATTTACTACCAAGTGATTTATTATTAAATAATATTTCACTTGATACTCCAAAATATTCAGTAAATATTCCAAACGAAAATACAATGCTCTCTAATAATTGTTATTAGCAACTAAATAGAGATTTTAAGAATTTATCAGACTTATTGCAAAATTAAGTTTTATCTTAACTGGATTCCCCCACGTAACATAATATATTTGTAGGGGTAATCCATTATAGTTATCCTAATTTATTTCTCATCTTCATAGCCAGTTATCATAGCCTTAACATAACCAAAAGGCTTTTCGCTAGTAGTTATCGCAAGATAAAGATGGGCAACTAAAAATGTTAACAGGGCAAAAGCAGCTGCAGTATGTACTAAAGCTATTGTCATAAAACTTACTATTTCTATTCCCCAAGCTTCCTGAATAACATAAAATAAATACAAATAACCACCAGAAATCCAAATCATTGGAGAAATTAGCACATGTAGTGATAAATAAGCCATACGTTGTAAAGGATTATGTTTTTTTAAGGTGGTTTTTTGGAAAGGATGTTCAGCACCTAAAAAAATCCCAATAGTATAATAACGCATCATACCAATTATTTGAGCAAAACCTGACGGAATATATTGCTTCCATTCCCCAGTAACTAAATGCCAAAAGATTGCAAATATCCACAGCCCAATAAGACTCCAGGCTAAAATAATATGGGCATTAATTGCGGTCTCAAAACCTAGCCAATGAACTGTACCATGAATTTCAAAACCAGTGATCAGCATAGCAATCATTAACCCGGCTTGTGACCAATGCCAAAGGCGTTCAAAACCTTTATACATCATAACTTGTGCCATTATTTACTCCTTTTTATAGCGAATATAATACGTCCCAATCCATGTAATAAAACTCCAGCTAACGTAGCTAATATCATCAACCAACCTATTTTATCTAACCAAATATTGCTGTCTCGTCCTGGTATATAAAAACCAGTAAGATTTTGTAATCGTCCTTCTTTACTATGGCATTCGTCACAGCCTAAGGCATCTTCTTTAGGAGCAATCATATGTGATAAAGGCCAATACATCAGAGTGTTATCAACAAAACCATATTCACCACTATACTCTGCACCAATGGAATCCATTGCAGTTTTAATAGCATTATTCCAATCAAAAGATTGCAGATAAGCCGCTGTATCTTTACCAAATACATGAGTAGTAACTAAAGTATTATTTTTCGTATCATATGGTTGTCTACCACGCATGACTTTAAATGGCCAAATCCTAGCATTAGGATCAGCATAACTTCCAGAAAAATGATTAATTTTTACCGGTTTAGTCGGGTCAATTTTCTCATCTAATAAAGTGAATTGCATATTACCTGAGTACCAAGCATATTCAGGAGTAAGCTCTTCATCCCATTCAAATTTACCCATTGGATAATTCGTACTAGATTTCGACCAATCCCAATTAGTTTTAGTCATCACTTCACCCCTTGCATATGCAGGAATATGGCAAGTTTGACAGGCTATTCTATCAGTATGGTCATTTATTTTGTTATTAATCGTGGGTAAATGTGGCTGCGTACCATGACAAGATTCACAACTAGCTCGACTTTTATCATCTCGGCCAGGAATATCAATTCCATGTGTATCTTTGGCCATTAAATTATATCGGCTGCCCTTAACGTCATGATTATCCGTTGTATGGCAAGTAGCACAGTTGAAATTTAAACCATCTATATCCATGTGAACGTCTAAATCTTTATCTGGTTCATTCAGAGAAGAATCTAAATCACCATGCTTAACTCCATCTCCACCACCACCATAAAAATGACAAGCACCACAAGTTTTACGGCTGGTTTTCCCAACATTTTGAGCTACATAATTTAAATCTGGAGCTTTAAACAGTATTCCATTATAAGATTTATCTTCATAAGCTGGGTGGCCAGCATCATCAGGGAATTTTTCATAAGTTCCAGTAGTATCATGGCAAATTAAGCAATCTACATTTTCTTCTTTGGTAAAATCAAAGTTGTCATCTTCCCAACCATAACCAACATGACAACTAGTACAATGAGCATAATTACTAACAATAGAACCACAGAAACTATTGATAACATTTTTTTTACCTAATAGTTGATTAGTTTCAGGATGAGTAAATTGCCATTGCCAGTGTATGGTTGTATGGACTTGTTTAGCAGCTTCTGTATGGCAAGTGAGGCAAGCTTTAGTGACTGCTGGGCCAGTTGCTAATGATTCTTGTAATATTTCAAACTTACTATGATCAGCAGTTGAGTTTGTATCACTGGAATATGCAGCTGTTATATGACAAATAATAAATAATGCTAAAAATGAATTAATTAATCGTATTTTCATAAAAATTTGAAATTAAATTGTAAACAAATGTAAACAAAGTTCGATTGGATATATTACCTAACAAAAAGGCCTTTTTCAGACATAATCTGTTTACAAAGTTAGGCTATTATTATATACAAGAGAGATAAGAAACCTTATCTAAATATATTATTGATTGAATCAGAGGTGATTAAAATGTTAACCAATCTTTTTATCGGAATGACAGCTTTTGTATTAATGGGGATTCCTGTTTTAGTTATGGTCGCATTCTTTTATGGCATAATAAAAGCTAGTGTTGAAACAAAACATAAGTTCTCGTAAGAAATTTAGCTACCTATAATATTATTATATTCTTAATAATGCAACACAAATATGTAAGTTAAGAATTAAAAATAGAGCTTTGATGTAAGATAAATTTAGAAATTTAAGCTTTAGTTTAAGATTAACGCAAGGATTTTGAAAGGTTTTAGTTCTTGGACAATTGTACTTAATGAAATTTTATCAAAATATTATTGATAAATAGGAGACATTTAAAATGTTAATTTATATTTTTATTGGAATAACTACTTTTGTTTTGATGGGCATTCCTGTTTTAGTTCTGATAACATTTGTTTACGGTTTAATAAAAGTTAATTCAGAGACAAAACGTCAAGTTAATAGAACTAGCAAATTCTTATTACCAATACCAACAGTTATAAGATTAGCTCATCATGGATGAACTTTTACTAAAATCTAGTATAGAATGTGTTCCACATATGATTTTAACGTGTACACATTCTAACAGATAAATTATTAAAAGCTTTAGTCTCAAATTCATTTCCTTATATCTGTTCCTATCAGCTTCACTCACCCATATCTCAAAGTTTATCAATATAGCATTTCAAATAACATCCACAGTTTTCAATAATACTTCATATACTTCAGTAAAATATTCGGTAGTCCTAAAAGAAAGTAGTGAAGTATAATATCTAGTGTAAAATAATAAATTCCCCAACGTGTAATTAATATGGAAGCATCCCTATTAAGAGCAGACACATAGGTCTGACCCTACACAATATATTTCAATATGGTAGGGGCGAACCTATGTGTTCGCCCTGCTTAACTTAATGGCATTGAGCTATTTGGATAGAGATTCATTCATCATTACAATGCTAATTTTATATATCACTACTCTCTTTAGGACTACCAAAAATTTTAATCATGTATGAAGATCAATTTTATCCTTTCGAATAAATAAGAAAAAGAAAAAAACAATTGCCAATATTATTAAAAAGTTAAATATAGATTCTATTTTAGAAGGATTTAATGGACTAGACAACGGTTTCATTTGTTTATTTAAAATATCTGCCGATGGAATTGCTGGGTCTAATTTCTCACCTGTTGTTAATTCTTTATTTAATTGCAAAACTAAAGAATCTGACAATGGGTGGACATTAGCAGAAATAACGGTTGCCGGACCTCTATCACCGATGATAGTATCAATTGGAGTTGGGCCAGCTAAAACCATTTGAGTACTGACAGTCTCAATTAATATTGACTGTTGTTCATAGGTATTTATAGGGATTCTTGCCAAACGAAAAAAAGGAAATCTAATTAAATTATTGCCGCTTTTCCAATCAGTTAAAGATAATAACTTAAAAATTCCTTGATTCATCATTACTACCAATTTTTCATGGCCAGTTGGTACCATTAGGAATAAAGCATCTAATTTATTATCTATTAAAGCTTGTTGTTGTACTGACAAATTATCATTATATATTAATTTAATCTTGTTCAGTAATCCCAACGAAGTAAATATCATTTCTGCACTACGAGCTGATGCTCCATTTTCTGCTCCAACCCCAACTTTCTTAATATCCATTATGGTATTAATATTGCTGTCCTGTAAAGTTACAATATGAGCCATACGATTACTAATTACTCCAACCGCTTCAATAGATTCATTGGATAATGGTAAAAATTCATCAGTAAGAGTAAAAAAAGCTTCTGCACTTAAAATTCCTAAACGAGCTTCTCCGGTTTGAATAGCTTCCAATGGATTAGCGGTTTGCAATATATTGACTCGTCTACCAGGAAAAGTTTTACGCACTGCTCTCAAAGCCTTACTAATACTACCACTGACATCATTTGATAAGTCTGAGACAATAGTTAGTTCCTCAGATTTAATAGCTTTAGCTTTTTGTTTTATTAGCTGATGACTAATTAAAAAGTCCCTAGCAACTACTTGATAATCTTGTCCTTCTAACTCTACTTCTCGATTCATTTGTCGCATACTAGTGGTATCAATTAAACCAGCTAATTTTTTTAGAATAGGCCGTAGTTTAGGATAACGTTCTAAGGTACTAGTTCTAACTAATGGAGATGGCTGATAAACTGGGAAAAATTCTAGATCATCTTCTAATACTGTTAAACCAAAATCTTCAATTCTTCCTTCAGTAGAAAAACCTTCTGCTATATCAACTTTACCATCCATTAATGCCTGATAAATAACTGACTTATTGTTGTTTTCAATTACTGGTAACATACGATTTAAACCATAATGTCGTTGTAAAGCGGATAATCCATCCAAAGGACGAGTAATAAATTCCGGTTCTACTGCTAATTTAATATTATTTGTTATATTAGCTAAATCACTTATTTTGGATATTTTTAATGCTAAAGCTCGATCTCGCCTCATTAATAATACATAATTATTAGCAAACCCAATCCGATCCAACCATTCTAACCCTAAAGGTTTAAACAATTTTTTCACTTTTTTAAATGCCTCATCACCATTATTGACAGGGGGTTGTCCCAACATGATAAGACCAGTACCGTTGTATTCCACGTATATATCTAAATCACCATGTTTAATAGCTTCTAATAGAGAAAAAGTATCTCCATATGGAAAAGAACGTTTAACAACAATCTTTTCATTTTCAATTAATTGAGCTATCATTTCGGCTAGAATAAATTGCTCAGTAAAATCTTTAGAACCAATATGTAACGGTCTAGTTTTACCACAACTGATTATTATTATTGCTAATAGTAGATAAATTAGTGATTTTTTCATAGTTAAATTTTAATTAATTAGAGTTTTAAGTGTATATAATATTGTTTATTTATTCAAATTTATTGTATATTTCAACAATTTTAAATTATCATTATCCTTTCTTGACACAATTTCTAAACTATTATATATTCTACGATATATAATTTTGGAGTACAAAGTTCCCTTGTTCAAGATTATATTAAGAAGCTGTTATAGAATAATTATAGTCAGAAATAAATTCTAATAAAGCATCCAATTACTTATCTTTTAATCCATTCCTTCTTTCTATTTATTCTTGTTCATTTCTTTTCTATTCTGTATACTTTACTATATCTTTATTCTATTTCAGACAGCACCATACACATAACATAGTGTACAAATAGTGGTGCATGATGCTATCGTTTATTCACTCACCCTACGAGTTATAATTTATAAACCAAATATCGAATATATAGTGCTTACGAGTTATAACAATAAAATATATATGAAAAATTTAAAAATAAGTACTAAGCTACTGATTATGGGTCTAGTAATTGGTTTTATTCCAATGGCAATTATTGGTGGATTTGCTTCATTTAAAACCAGAAATACTATATCTAATCAATCATTTAATCAATTATCAAGCATTAGAGATATAAAAAAAGACCAATTAGAAGATTTTTTTCAAGAACGTAAAAATGATATGCATATTTTATTAGAGACAATTTCTATATTTAAACAAAATACTTTTCAAAAATATCAAGCAATCCAAAAATACGAACAAAATCAATTAGAAAATTATTTTGAGCAACATTTACATAATATTAAAGTTTTATCTACCAATAGTATATTGGCTAAATTTATCGCTGAGATTGAGCTACAAGTACATGAGGAAATAAAACCAGATACAATCAGTAAATATAAAACCTTGTTTGGAACTGAATTGCAGAAATACCAACAATCATACGATTATGACGATATGCTCATTATTGCTAAGGATGGTGATGTTGTCTACAGTGTAAAAGAACGAACTGATTTACAACAGAATATTCTGCAAGGAAAGCTAAAAAATACTCATTTACAACAGGCTTTTCAAAAAGGTTTGAATAGAATTACCATCCAAGATTTTGCTCCTTATTTTCCAGCCAATAATCAATACACAGCTTTTATAACAGCTCCAATTTTTAATGCTAATGAATTAGTTGGAGTTTTGGTATTCAGTTTATTGCCAGCCACAATTAATAACATCGTTAATCAGGATGAAATTAGTGAAACTTATTTAATTGGCCAATGGAATGAAAAAATTAGTTATCGTAGTGATGGAGAAAATTTTAAAATTGGTACTAAAATAGCTGGTATTGATATTGAACAAGCTTTAGATAATAAGTCAGGAGTTGAAATAAAACTTGATAAGCTTGGTAATCCAACAATTATAGCTTATGCTCCATTAAAAATTCTTGATCTCAACTGGGGTATAATAACTACTGTGCAATTGGAACAAGCATTAGCCATTAAATTAATTGATGAACAAGAGGATTTTTTTACTAAATATATTCGGCAGTATGACTATCACGACTTACTTATTATTCATCCTCAAGGTAAGATTTTTTATACCATAAAACATGAGTCTGACTACCTTACTAATATTATAACTGGCCAATATGCTAATTCTAACTTAGGTAAATTAATTCAAGATGTTATCCAAACCAAAGTAGTTGGTATCAGTGATTTTGCTCCTTACGTTCCTAACAACAATAAACCATCTGCTTTTATTGCTCAACCATTGATTCATAACGATAATATAGAATTGATTGTAGCATTAAAAATAAATGATAAAGTTACCAACGAAATTATGCAACAACGGTCTGGTATGGGTGAAACTGGGGAAACTTATCTAGTCGGTAGTGATAATTTAATGCGTTCTAACTCTTTCCTTGATCCAGAGAATTATACAATCTCAGCTTCTTTTGCCAATCCAACCATTAATAACGTAAAAACTCAATCTGTTCAACTAGCTTTAACTGGTAATATAGGTCAAAATTTTATTAAAGATTACCGTGATAGTTGGGTTTTATCCGCTTACACTCCGATAAAAGTGGGAAATACTACTTGGGCTTTGATTGCAGAAATTGATAAGTCAGAAGCATTTGCCAACCTAAATAAATTAGAATGGTTAATAATTTCAGCAATTATATTAGTTGGTTTGATTACCTTAATTTTTATCAATAAAGCCACTAAAGCTCTAACTATTCCTCTATCAGCAATCAATGAAAATATGAAGACTTTGGCTTTGGGTAAAGTGGTTGCGGATGAGATTAAGTATCATAAAAATGATGAAATTGGGGAATTAGTTACTTCCACTCTAACTTTAAAAGTTAGCATGGAAACATCTATTGCTCAAGCTAATGCAATTGCTGCTGGTAATTATGAACAAGAAGTAAAATTACTCTCTGAACAAGACGAATTAGGTCAAGCGTTGATAGATATGACCACAATCTTGCGTACTACCACTATTAAAAATTTACAAGAAGATTGGTTGAAAGCAGGTCAAGCCCAATTAAATAAACTTACCAGTGGTGATCAAGATATTAATGAATTAACTAAAAATATCATTACCTTTTTAACTACTTATGTAGAAGCAACGGTTGGTTTATTATATTTACTCCAAAACCCGAATTTACAGCTAACAGCTAGTTACGCTTATATCGCAAATGAAGGCACTCCTAATAAATTTGCAATAGGTGAGGGTTTAGTAGGTCAAGCTGCATTAGAACAAAAAGTTTTATTCCGTCACCATTCTGTAACTGAATATACCAATATAATCCAATCTGGTTTAGCCATTACTGTTCCTAGCTATGTGATAATTTTACCATTTTTATATGAAAAAGATGTGAAAGGGATAGTAGAAATTGGAGCTTCACAAGAATTATCGGAAATTCAAATTACGTTTTTACAACAGGCCATGTCAAATATTGGCATTATAGTGAACACTGCTAATTCACGTAATCAAATGAAAGTTTTATTACAACAAAGTCAACAGCAAGCTGAAGAATTACAGTTAAAGCATAAAGAAATGCAACAAACAAACGAAGAGCTACAAAGCCAATCGGAAGAGTTGCAATCTCAATCAGAAGAATTAAAGACACAACAAGAAGAACTACGCCAAACCAATGAAATTCTTGAAGAACGCACTCGTGGTTTAGAACAACAACAAACTGAAACTCAAGAAAAAAATCAGATTTTGGAAGTTAATCGGGTCGAAATGGAAAAAGCCCAACAAGCAATTATATTAAAAGCCGAAGAATTAGAATTAGCTAGTAAATACAAATCTGAGTTTTTAGCTAATATGTCACATGAATTGCGTACTCCTTTGAACAGTTTACTAATTTTAGCTCAATTATTGGCGGATAATAAACCTGGGACTTTGAATGAGAAACAAATTGAATATGCTAAAACTATTAATAGTGCGGGTAAAGATTTATTAAATCTGATCAATGATATTTTAGACTTATCCAAAGTTGAAGCTGGTAAAATTGAAGTGCTGTTAGAAAATGTTGAATTACCTGAATTATTGACCACAATAAAACAGAAATTCCTTCCGATTGCAGATAATAAAAATTTAGAGTTTAGCGTTAATATTGATTCTAATATTAATTCAACTTTGCGAACTGATAGTCAAAGATTAACTCAAGTTATCAATAATTTATTATCAAACGCATTTAAATTTACTAGCAAAGGTTCAATCACAATAACGATCAAAAAACCAACCGAAATTTCAACTAACATTGGTGCTAGTGCTAATCAGTTAGAGCTAAATAAAACTATTGCTATCAGCGTCATAGATACAGGAATTGGTATTCCTAAAGATAAACAACAAGCTATTTTTGAAGCTTTCCAACAAGCAGACGGTTCTACTAGTCGTCGTTTTGGAGGCACTGGTTTAGGCTTATCAATTTCACGTCAACTAGCTCATTTATTAGGTGGAGAATTAACTTTAACTAGTAATAATAATGGTAGTATTTTTACTTTATATTTACCAAATACAGTTCCGATTGCTAATTCACCAGTTGCAGAAATTCCTGATGAATTTTTATTAGAAAATGGATTACCAAAGCTAAAACCAATTCCAGATGATAGAGATAATTTACAACTTAATGATAAATCAATTTTATTTGTTGAAGATGATCGTAAATTTTCTAAAATTTTAATGGAATTAGCAACTGACAAAAAATTTAAATATTTGTTAGCAGAAGATGGTATGACAGGAGTGCAATTGGCTGAACAGTATAAACCCAGTGCAATTGTTTTAGACATAGGTTTGCCAGAACTAAATGGTTGGAGTGTGATGGAAAGATTGAAAGATAATCCTAATACTCGCCATATTCCGGTACATTTTATATCAGGAACAGATCAGAGTATTGACGCTAAGAAAATGGGAGCAATTGGTTATTTACTCAAACCAGTGAGTATGGAAAAATTAACTAATGCTTTCAAACAAATCGAGTATTTTTTAACCAGAACTGTAAAAAATCTGTTGATAGTTACAGATATTGATGCTCATAAACAGAAAATTATTGAATTAGTTAATGAAGATGGTATTCAAATTCAGCAAGAAATAATGATAAAACCTGCATTTCATAATTTACAAACTACTTCTTACGATTGCATTATTCTTGATATTGATATTGAACAAGGTTCTGGTAGTGAATTGTTAGAAATGATGCAGCAAGATGGAACTCATTGCCAAACTCCAATAATCGTATATGCTGACCGTGATTTAACCACTGAGGAAGAGGGTTTGTTAATGCGTTGTTCAGATGAAATACCAATAAAATCAGTAAGTTCTTATGCAAGATTATTAGATGAAACAACTTTATTTTTACATCAAATAGAAGCTAAATTACCAGCTGACAAACGGGATATGTTGCATATGGTACATGATAAAGAGGCTATTCTTAAAAATAAGAAAGTATTAATTGTTGATGATGATATGCGTAATATTTATGCGTTAGCAACGGTGTTAGAAGAATGTGATATGGAAGTTATTTGTTCAGTAAATGGTCAGGAATGTTTAAATAAGATGAATCAACATGATGATATTGCAATAATTTTAATGGATATAATGATGCCAAAAATGGATGGTTACACCGCCATGCAAGAAATTCGTAAACAACCTAAATATCGTAAATTACCTATTATAGCTCTGACTGCTAAGGTTATGAAAGATGATAAAGCAAAGTGTATTGAAGCTGGAGCTAATGATTATTTAGCTAAACCGGTTGATGCGGATAAATTGATGTCATTGATGCGGGTTTGGTTATATCGGTAGAATAGGTTAGTTGCTAATTTCTATTTATTTGAGTTATAAATTTCCCTAAATAACGAAATGGACTTTATGTAGGATGTAATGAGTTTACGAATTACATCTTGATGCAATTCACTTCGTTCATTGCATCCTACATTTATTTAGGAAAGATGTCTATTATAAAGTAAATTTTGTATTCTTAATCAATATCTTCACCAATGGTTGTTTCTGGAATGGAGCATAGCGGATTTCCCGAAACCTAAGTAACAAATTTTAACATTGGCAAAGGTATTGCTTAATAAAATATTATAAAAAATAAGGTTTTACAATGGCACTAAGTTGGAATGAAATTAAAGATCGGGCATTGGCTTTTTCTAAAGAATGGCAGGAAGAAACTAAAGAAAATGCTGAATCGAAATCATTTTGGGATGGTTTTTTTAATATTTTTGGAGTTAGTAGAAGAAGATTGGCTTCATTTGAGCAGCCGGTTAAGAAATTGGGTGGTAAATATGGGTTTATTGATCTGTTTTGGAAAGGAACTTTGTTGGTTGAACATAAGTCGAAGGGGAAAAATTTAGATAAAGCTTATTCGCAAGCTTTGGAATATTTTAGTGGTTTGAAGGAGCGAGAGTTACCAAAGTATGTGTTAGTATCTGATTTTGCTAATTTTAGGTTATATGATCTTGATGCTAAGGAAGATTATAGGTTTAGTATCAATGATTTGCATAGTAATATCCGATTGTTTGGTTTTATTGCTGGTTATCAGAAGAAGATTTTTAAGGAAGCTGATCCAGTAAATATTAAAGCGGCTGAGTTGTTGGGACGATTGCACGATCAACTTGAGGATAGTGGTTATGTTGGGCATCCGTTGGAAGTTTTGTTAGTACGGTTGTTGTTTTGTTTGTTTGCGGATAGTACGAGTATTTTTGAGCGAGATTTGTTTAAGGAATATGTTGAGTTAAAAACCTCTGAAGATGGAAGTAATTTGGGAGCATTGTTATCTGAATTTTTTCAGGTCTTGAATACTCCGGTTGTTAAGAGATTAAAGAGTTTGGATGAGTCTTTGAATCAGTTTCCGTATATAAATGGTAAGTTGTTTGAGGAACCACTGCCGATTCCAGCTTTTAATTCGCAGATGCGGGATATGTTGTTGGATTGTTGTAATTTAAATTGGGGTAAAATTTCACCGGCTATTTTTGGTTCTATGTTTCAGAGTGTGATGAAGCCGAATGAGAGGCGAAATTTAGGAGCTCATTATACTTCTGAGAAGAATATTTTAAAGTTGATTAAACCTTTGTTTTTAGATGAGTTATGGGAGGAATTTGCGAGGGTAAAGAATAATAAGAATAAGCTTAAGATTTTTCATAAGAATTTGGCAGAACTTAAGTTTTTGGATCCGGCTTGTGGTTGTGGGAATTTTTTGATTATTTCTTATCGTGAGTTGCGGTTATTGGAGTTGGAGATTTTAAGGGAGTTGGATCGTTCTGGTCAGTTAGTGTTGGATATTGCTGCTGTGGTGCAGGTGGATGTGGATCAGTTTTGTGGGATTGAGTATGATGAGTGGCCGGTGCGGATTTCTGAGGTTGCGATGTGGTTGATGGATCATCAGATGAATTTGTTGGTTTCGGAGGAGTTTGGTTCGTATTATACTCGATTGCCGTTGCGGAAGGCTGCTAGGATTGTGCATGGGAATGCATTGCGAATTGATTGGGAAGATGTGATTCCGAAATCTGAGTTGAATTATATACTTGGGAATCCACCGTTTGTTGGGCATCAATGGAGAAACAAAGAACAAATGGAGGACATGGATATAGTTTTTGGTAAAAATAGCACTACTAAAAGATTAGACTATGTAACTGCATGGCATTATAAATCATCCACATTTATTCAAAATACTTCAATAAAAACTGGGTTTGTTTCCACAAATTCTATTTGTCAAGGAGAACAAGTACCAATTCTTTGGCAAAAATTATTTGATGAATTTTCTGTGAAAATTCATTTTGCTCATCAAACTTTTAAATGGAACAATGAAGCGAAAGCTAAGGCAGCTGTACATGTTATTATCATAGGATTTGCTTGCTATGACATAAAAAATAAGCTACTTTATGAATATGAAAATATAAATTCTACTCCTCACGAGAGAAAAGTTTCTAATATTAATGGTTATTTGGCTTCTGGAAACAATGTTTTTATTAAATCAAGAGGAAAACCTATACATGGTTATCCTGCTATGTTTAAAGGAAGTCAACCAACTGATGGTGGGCATTTAATATTAAGTGAAATTGATAAAAATGAATTAATTAATAATGAACCAAAATCCAAAAACTGGATTAAAGAATATATTGGAGGTGCTGAATTTTTACGGGGCAAAAAAAGATATTGTTTATGGCTTGAAAATTGTCCTCCAAATGAACTAAAAAAGATGCCACTTGTTCTTGAACATTTAAAATTAGTTTCAGAATCACGCTTAAAAAGTGCTACAGCAAGTGTACGTGAATATGCCAAATATCCTTCATTATTTACTCAGATAAGACAACCTGATTCAGATTATTTATTAATACCTCGGGTTTCCTCTGAAAACAGGAAATACATTCCAATTGGTTATTTAACTAAAGATATTATCATAAACGATAGTGCAATAGCTTTACCAAATGCAAATTTATTCACATTTGGAATTTTAACATCAGTTATGCACATGACTTGGACAAAATATACTTGTGGTAGATTAAAAAGCGATTTTAGATATTCTCCAGCCATATACAATAACTTTCCTTGGCCAAAAGACCCAAATTCCAAAAATAAAACTAAAATAACAAAATGTGCCAAACAAGTTCTAGCTGTCCGAGCCGAATTTCCCGATAGCAGTTTAGCCGATTTATACAACCCACTAACCATGCCTCCAAAACTAGTCAAAGCTCACCAAAATCTTGATAAAGCCGTAGACCTCTGCTATCGTTCCAAATCATTCCACAACGAAATGGCTAGAATAGAATATCTATTTGAATTATATAATGAATACACAGATAATTAAAAACTTCCACATCAGATTATGACAACTGTTTATATAGGGTTAGGTAGTAACCTTAACAATCCAAGCTACCAGATAAAAAAAGCTTTACGAACTTTAGCAATTATTCCAACAATTTGCTTACATAACCATTCTAGTCTATATCGTAGCAAGGCTATTGGGCCTAAAAATCAACCAGACTATATTAATGCAATTGCAATTTTATCGGTTAAACTATCTCCATTCCAACTACTAAAAAAATTACAGACTATCGAAACTGAACATGGTCGAACCAGAACAGGTAAACGTTGGCAAGCTCGTACTTTAGATTTAGATATATTAATGTATGATAACAAACAATTACAATCTCCAAACTTAATTTTACCGCATCCAGAATTATATAATCGCATGTTTGTGTTACAACCACTTTATGAATGTGTCCCAGATTTAATATTACCAAATGGACAGCCCTTACAAGATTTGATACAGTATCATTCTGATGAAAAAATTTGGAAAATATAAATCAGTTGGTCTAAATGGCGATTTTGAAATTTTGATCGGAAGTAGCCAAACCTGTACAATTTGTTTAACAGAAACAGAAGTTCCTGGAATTGCTAAAAAACATGCAGTTTTAAAACGAATTCGGGATCGATTATTTATTCAAGATTTTGGTTCTAAATCAGGTACTTTCATAGATAATTACCGACTTCCTAAAAATAACTGGGAAGAAATAGTCCAACAAGGTTTTAAAGAAATAAAGTTAGGTAATACGCCTATTGGGATAGATGATCAACTATTCAGAGGTAGACCTAGAATTGGAATTAAAACCACCGATTTATATTATGATATTTCTGGAAAAATAGTTTGTAATGGTGTTTATATAAAAGCTAAACCAGGGACTATGACAGCAATTATGGGGCCTGCTGGTTGCGGTAAAAGTATATTGCTGGATTTAATTAATGGCTATCGTACTCCAAATACTGGTGAAGTATATGTGATTAGAGATAATATATCAATCAATGTTCATCAAGATTATAAAATTGTTAGAGAATGGCTTGGTTATTTACCACAAGATGATGTAATGATTCCAGAATTAACTGTTTATCAATCCTTAAATTACTGTTTGAAATTACAATTTACTAAATTAAGCCAACAAATTAGAGAATATATTATTCGACAAACTTGTCAGAATTTAGGTTTTGAAGAAGCTAGATTAGAAAAATTTTTACACACTGTAATAGGTTCATCAGAATCAGGAATTCGTGGTTTAAGTGGTGGAGAGAGAAAAAGAGCTAATTTAGCCCATGAACTAATATCCATGCCATTGGTACTATTATTAGATGAACCTACTTCTGGATTATCTTCCGTTGATGCAGATAAAATTGTGCGTTTATTAAAAAAATTAACTCAATTAGATGATTTAACCACTATTGCCACTATTCATCAACCAAGCAAAGATACTTTTGAACGTTTTGATGACTTATTATTAATGAATTATGGTGGAAATATGGTTTATTATGGAGCTACCAATCAAGCTGTAAAATATTTTGAATCTATCACCAAAACTACTAATACAGATCGTAATCCGGCTGAATATTTATTGGAAGTATTAGAGAGATTATAATAATTCTTAATTATGAATGCTTAATTCTTAATTAACTTCAACGGCAACTAGACATGTTTCCTAAATAAGGAAGCTAAATATGATTGTATTAACTGACTTTATGTAGGATGTAATGAGTTTACGAATTACATCTTGATGCAATTCCCTTCGGTCATTGCATCCTACATTTATTT
>DAOUSL010000400.1 GCA_030627235.1 Thioploca sp. | reverse complement strand
TCTTCAGATATTGTTATTGAACGATTAGAAAATTTATTTTTAACTAATCCTGTTTCTGTTAGAGAAAAACGAAAAGTTCCTCGTACGCTCTTCAAGACATCTTCTTAACTTTCAGAAAAAACAACGGAAATTTACCTTTTAAGCCTTAACTTAATGGCATTGACGCAGAGTGTGGGAACTAGGAAAAATCTCACGATCTAGTGCAACATATAGATAAATAACTGAAAGCATAACATTAAATAAACAAACTATATTAAGCTATTACAAGCATTGAAGGAGAATATAAACAACATGGATATATTTTGGTTAATTTGGGAATGGATAGTAGCCAATAAAGAATGGCTATTCTCTGGTGCTGGTTTGTCAGTGGTAGGCTTTATCTACTATATGTTTAGGAATAAACAAGGACAAACGATTAATATCATACAAAATACTAGTGATAATGCTACAAGTAATATTCACACTGGACAAGGTGATATTAAAATAAAATGTGATAATAAGAATTAATAAGGACTATAAACAACATGGGTATATTTAATTCAGATAAAAACAAACAAGGACAAACAACTAATATTAGCCAAAATACTAGTGATGGTGGTATAAGTAACCTTCACACTGGAAAAGGTGATATTAATGTCACGAATTATCAAGGTATTTCTCCAGAACAATATAAACAATTATCAAAAGAATTGGGTGTTACTGAATCAGCTCTTGATAATTTCTTTAAAATTATTGAAAAACAACAAGTTCCAATTTATGAGTTAGATAATACACTGCGTGACATAGCTAAACATTATAAAGAATTGATAGCTAAAGTTGCTACTCTTAGTTCTGATGACTCCAAAGTAGCAGAGTTGATAAGGCAAGCTGAACAAACTATAGAAAATGGTGAATTTGACCAAGCTGAACAATTATTTAATCAAGCTATTGAATTAGATATTGAAGCATCTCAACAAGCACAGGAGAAAGCCAATAAGCGATTGCTATCTGCTGCTGAATCTTTAGTTGCTAATGGAGGCTTAAAAATGACTCAATTAGCATATCGTGATGCAGCTAAGTTATTGCCAGAAGGGAATGATGAGGTTTGGGCTATTTATTTAAATGAAGCAGGGGTGGCTTTTAATTATGCGGCTTTGTATGATAAGGCTAAACCTTTGCTTGAAAGGGCTTTGGCTATTTATGAGAAAGTCCTTGGTTATGAACATCCTGATGTTGCAGACTGCCTTAACAAATTAGCAGTATTTCTTCTAGAACAAGGCAACTATGAGCAAGCTAAACCTTTGCTTGAAAGGGCTTTGGCTATTTATGAGAAAGTCCTTGGTGATGAACATCATTCAATTGCAACCAGCCTTAACAACTTAGCAGTATGGCATGATTCCCAAGG
>DAOUSL010000102.1 GCA_030627235.1 Thioploca sp. | reverse complement strand
GAAGCACACTTTCTTTCTCTAAAAAACTTTCAAATCATGTTGGGGCTATTTGGACTTTCATTCATCATTATAATGCCAATATTATTTGATTTCATGTACCACTACTTCGTTCAGGACTACCAAAAAATTTACTTTTTTTACACCAATTGACTAAAATTTTGGAACATTTTATATGGTTTATCCCAAAGGAACACAACAAGCAATACCAGGTATTATTGGTGGTATGGGGCCTTTAGCTCATACAACTTTTGAACAAATTCTAATTGAACAAAGTACTAAACGAGGAGTTGAAAAGGATCAAGAACATCCGATTTGGTTGCTTATTAATGCTACAAATATTCCAGATCGTACAAAAAGCTTATTAGGAAAAGGTGAAAATTGTGTTCCTTGGCTTATTAAATACGGAAAATTCTTAGAATCATCTGGAGTAGATTTTTTAGTTGTTCCTTGTAATACTGCCCATTCCTTTTATGAACAAATTCAACCACATCTTAATATTCCATGGATTCATCTCATCGAATCTACCACTGAATTAATCATTAATAATTATCCTAATATAAAAAAAATAGGAGTTATTAGCACAGATGGTACATTACAAGCTGGTTTATATCATAGTAGTCTAATAAAAGCTGATCTTATTCCTATCTCACTTCAGCTAGATTCAAACTTCCAAAAACTAGTTATGGACACAATTTATAATCTTAGTTGGGGGATTAAAGCAACTGGCTCACAAATTTCATCATCAGCCAAAAAAAATCTAATAACTATTGTTGAATATTTAGCCGAACAAGGAGCTGAAATAGTGATTGCAGGATGTAGTGAACTATCTGTCGGGTTTTACGAAATAGAAAGTTTAGCTATTCCATGGCTCGATCCATTAGAAGCTCTTGCTAATGTAACTCTTGACCTTACATCTGGTCATCGTTCTTTACAAAGCTATCAAGTTGGATGTTCAAACAATAAAGACATTCAAACAATAAATCTGAGTCAATTGCTTGAAAAATTATGATTATTTCCTGTAGCATCAATGACGTGTCTACTTACAACATTGAATAGAGGTAGGAGCAATATTTTAATTTGGTGGGGATATTTTTTAGAAAACCAGTTCAAATCAAAATTTTATAATTAACTGGTATTTAAAATACTTATATAGATATATCCCCACTTTCGTAGGAATAATATACTATATTAGGAAAAGTATTTTATACAGATTAGAAACTATTTAATAGTAGTACCTATACGTTGCCAGCTGATACCACCATTTTTCCAATCCCAATTCATCCAGATAAAGAATGCTTTCCCAATCAAATTTTCTTCTGGTACTGTTCCCCAAAAACGACTATCTTTACTATTATCACGATTATCACCCAATACAAAGTAGGCTTTATCAGGAACAGTTAACTTACTATATTTTGCATGATATTCAGGACGTTTGGGCTTAATTAATATATTATGTGAGACAGTGTCTGATAAATATTCAATCCGTTGCTCACTGCCTGTCATATTGCTACCTGACCCAACACCAATATATCTTGGTATATCAACTTGTTGGATTACTGGCTCACCATTAACATATAACATTTTATTGACATATTCAATTTGATCACCAGGCAAACCAACAACTCGTTTAATAAATGGAATTTTCGGATCTTCTGGATAGCGAAATACTACCACATCTCCACGTTCTGGTTTACCTATCTCTACTACTTTCATATTCGCTACTGGCAACCTAATACCATAGCTAAATTTATTCACTAAAATAAAATCACCAACTAATAAAGTTGGCATCATAGAACCAGAAGGAATACGAAATGGTTCAACTAAAAAAGAACGTAGTAACAAAACTAATAGAAATACTGGAAATAAAGATTTAGCTAAATCGACAATAAAAGGTATTCGACTGTCATCGTTATATGCAATGGAACTATCATATCCTAGTCCTTGGCTGGCTTTTATCCGTTTAGATTCTAAAAATATTTTATCGTACAACCAGATTAATCCACTGACAAACGTCAATGAAACTAATATTGTTGCCAAATCCCAAGTCCATGTTACATTCATTTTATTAACTTACCTATTATTATTAGTCTTGTGCCGAGCAATTATTTTAGTACTAGTCAGTATAGAACTAGACTTTAATGCAAGGGTATTTTCTAAATAAATTTATAGCTTAACTTTTTTTACCAACTTCCAATACTGCTAAAAAAGCATCTTGAGGTAGTGTAACCGACCCTACCTGCTTCATACGTTTTTTGCCTTCCTTTTGTTTCTCAAGCAATTTCCGTTTACGGCTTATATCGCCACCATAACATTTAGCAGTTACATTTTTCCTAAATGCTTTCACAGTTTGACGAGCTACAATTTGACTACCAATAGCAGCTTGAATTGCTATATTGAACATTTGCCGTGGAATAACTTCTTTCATTCTTTTTACTATATCTCTGCCATGGGTGAAGCTTTTATCCCGATGTACAATAATTGACAAAGCATCAACTTGTTCACTATTGATTAATAAGTCTAATTTTACTAAATTGGCAGCTTGAAATCGTAAAAAAGTATAGTCTAAAGAGGCATAACCACGAGATACTGATTTTAATCGATCAAAAAAATCTAGCACCATTTCACTCATTGGTAATTCATAACTTAAAGATACTTGAGAACCAGTATAATGTAATTTTTTCTGCACCCCACGTTTTTCAATACAAAGTCCAATAACATTGCCTAAATATTCTTGGGGTAACAAAATATTTGCTTCTACAATTGGTTCTCGTATTTCAGCTATTTTTGTAGGTGCAGGCAAATCTGCTGGATTATCTATCATTGATATTTCACCAGTAGTATCAACAATTTCATATATCACTGTGGGAGCTGTAGTGATCAAATCCAGTTCATATTCACGTTCTAAACGTTCTTGTACGATTTCTTTATGCAACATACCTAAGAAACCACAGCGAAATCCGAATCCTAAAGCTTGTGAAGTTTCTGGTTCATAATATAAAGCGGCATCGTTAAGACGTAGTTTTGATAATGCCTCCCGCAAATTTTCATAATCATTTGCATCAGTCGGGAACATACCAGAAAATACTTGGGGTTGGATTGCTTTAAAACCAGGTAAAGGTTCAGTAACTGGTTCATAAGCATCAGTAAAGGTATCACCTACTGGAGCTCCATAAATATCTTTAATATTAGCAACTACAAATCCAACTTCACCAGCTTCAAGGACTTCACATTCTTGACGTTTAGGAGTAAAGATTCCAACTTGTTCTACTTGAAATTTACGTCCAGTTGACATTACTAAAATTTTTTGTCGCTTAGTCAAACGACCTTGCATAACTCTTACTAGAGATACAACTCCCAAATAGTTATCAAACCAAGAATCAATAATAAGAGCAGTTAAAGGTGCTTCAAGTTTAATTTCTGGTGCTGGAATAAGTTTAATTAGAGATTCTAATAAATCTTCAATTCCAATTCCTGTTTTAGCACTAACTCGAAGAGCATGTTCTGCTTCAATCCCAATAATATCTTCTATTTGTTCTATTACACGTTCAGGTTCAGCAGATGGTAAATCAATTTTATTTAAAACTGGTACTACTTCAAGACCTTGATTAATAGCAGTATTACAAGTAGCCACACTTTGAGCTTCCACTCCTTGAGCAGCATCAATAACTAATAATGCACCTTCACAAGCTGCTAACGAACGGGAAACCTCATAAGAAAAATCCACATGACCTGGTGTATCAATAAAATTTAGCTGATAATTCTTACCATCTTTAGCCTTATAATCCAGAGTAACACTTTGAGCTTTAATTGTTATGCCACGTTCACGTTCTATATCCATTGAATCTAAAACTTGTTGTGACATTTCCCGTTCAGTTAAAGCTCCACAAATTTGAATAAAACGATCAGCAAGAGTTGATTTGCCATGATCAATATGAGCAATAATAGAAAAATTACGAATATGCTTCATCTAAGGCATTCCATCAATAATTCATTATTCAAATGATAATGACAAATTTCTCGTTCGCCAATAGCTAAAACTGGTATTCGTTCACCATATCGCAATCTTAAATAACTATCAGCATCAACATCTACTAGATTCAAGGAAAATTCATATTGTTGCTGTAATATATTCAATTGCTGTTTCATATCATCACAAAGATGACACCCTACTCTGGTGTAAAGTGTCAATGCTAATCTATCTATCATTTGGCTGGAATTTTCATGGCTAAAAAGAGTGGAGAACCACGTCGATGAATTAATACTGGTACAGTTGTTTCACTTAATCCAGCTATTATTTCTTTAAATTGGATTACGTTTAGAACATCAGTATTGTCTATCATCATAATAATATCACCTTTACGGACTTCGGCATCATGAGCAGTACCTTCTTCAACATTACTTACCAATACTCCACCTTCTACAATACTCAATGATTCACGTTTTTTATCATCCAAATCAAGAATTGATAGACCGATTCTAGTAATATTTGCTTTACCCTTAGAAGCTGTAGCTAATTTGATATCTTCTTCAGATGGTAATTCGCCAATTGTAATATCAATCGCTTCTTGCTTACCTTTACGGATTACGATAGCTGTAACAGTTGAATTAATTTTAGTACTACCAACGATTGGTGGTAAATCAACTGAACGTTCAATCTGTTTGCCATTAAAAGTAATAATAATATCTCCAACTTTCAAACCAGATTTAGAAGCTGGACTCTCAGATAATACTTTAGCAATCAAAGCTCCTTGCGGTTTTTCCATAGCAAAGGATTCAGCTAATTCTTGGGTCACATCTTGAATTAAAACTCCTAACCAACCACGGGATACTTTACCACTATTTTTTAATTGTTCAACTACTTCTTTCATTACATCTACTGGAATAGCAAAGGAAAGCCCCATGAAACCGCCAGTACGACTATAAATCTGAGAGTTTACTCCTATAACTTCACCGTCTAAATTAAATAGTGGACCACCAGAATTACCCGGGTTAATAGCTACGTCAGTTTGAATAAAAGGGACATAAGTATCACTTGGTAAACTTCTACCTTTAGCACTAACGATACCAGCAGTGGCTGAATGTTCAAAACCAAATGGTGAACCAATTGCTAATACCCATTCACCAACTTTTAAAGTTTCTGAAGTTCCTAATTTTACTGCTGGCAAGTTATTAGCATCAATTTTTAATAAAGCAATGTCGCTACGTTTATCAGCTCCTATCACTTCAGCCTTTAATTCTCTTCGGTCATTTAAGCGTACTATAATTTCACCAGCATCATCAATTACATGGTTATTGGTAATTAGATAGCCGTCACTAGAAATAATGAATCCTGAGCCCAATGAAGTTGAAGGATGTTCTTCAAGAAATCCATTATTTTCATTATCAAAAAACCGTTTAAAAAAATCATGAAAAGGACCATCTTTAAAAGGGTTATCTTGTGGTAATTTCGGAATTTCTCCATGAGAACTATCTTTATTCTTTTTAGCAGTAGTGCTGATATTAACTACTGATGGGCCATATAGTTCTACTAGTTTTGTAAAATCAGGTAATTCTCGTGCTGAGATTGATGTCGTTAAAAATATGGTAATTAAACAAATCCCTAAAATATACCTTACTGAATTCATAAGTTTAAAACCTCTATATAATATTTAATTGTAACATTCTAACATAGAATAGTAACTTTACCAACATTTAACCTTTAATAGTTTTATGGATTATTGGTTGATAATTTTTGGACATTTTAACAGTGATTAACCTTACTATAACTAATCCAAATAGCAATCCAGCTATACCAAATAAAGCAGTAAATAATTCTGATTGTTGCCAATCCATCGTAAATGATAGGTATTTATAACTGCCAGCCATTATAAACATGGTGAAAATTGGTAGTAAATATAAAATCATAGCACTTTTTACTAAGTATTTCTCGTTCAAACCTATAATTACTGTATCACCAACCTTAACATTATTTGAAAATGTAACTTTGATTTCAGTATGCTTTTTCCCTAATATATTTGCTAAACTACCAGTGCCACAGCTTTTATTAGCAGAACATCCACCACAACTATTGTTACGTTGGGTTTTTACAGTGATAAACTGCTCATCAACAGAAGTTACAACTCCACGTTCTTCAAGCATATAAACTCCATTCGATTGAAAATCATTTTCAAATTTTTCTTAATTTTAGACATGAGTAGTTATAGAGTTTCCCGATTGAGCGCAGTACTATTTGTTTCGGGAATGGGAGCGTAGCGGATTTCCCGAAACTTTATATCTTAATACAAACGATAAACACTATATCAAAGAGAATTTATTGATTTCAGTATGAAGTATTATCTGAACTATTGAATAAGGCCACACTTTTAACTCTCGCATAAACTGAAATTCCTACTTGTAACTTCAATAAAAACCAAGATTTTTTAGTAATTCTAGTCAATAGTAAAGTTCCAGCAACATCTAATTTAACCATTAATTGTCCTGGAGATTCTTCTGCTACTTCCAATATAGTAGCTTTAAAATTATTAAGAATACTAGAAGTAACTTCATTTTCCAGAGCTAAACTAATATCTCTCGCATTCAATACCACTCGAACTTTGGTATGTAACAGTAAATCTTCACGTCCTAAGCTTAATCTGCCACCACTAAATTCTAAATAAGTGAGATGAAATTCTTCGTCATGTTCTATCACTTTCGCTTCTATAACTACACCAGCTTCATATAGGTGAGATAAGGGTAAATCTAATCTAGTCAAGATCTCCGACAATGTACCACTTCCAACTAAATTTCCTTTATCAATTAACAATATATAATCTGCCAATCGCATTACTTCTGCCACTGTATGCGTAATATATAATATTGGGATAGATAATTCAGCATGTAATCTTTCCAAATAAGGTAAAATTTCAGCTTTACTATTATCATCCAGAGCAGCCATAGGTTCGTCCATTAATAATAATTTAGGACTAGTTAGTAAAGCTCTAGCAATTGCTACTCGTTGTTTTTCACCACCAGATAGTTTATTTGGATTACGTGCTAATAAAGGAGTAATACCTAATAATTCAACAACATCATCAAATATTACTTTACGTTTTGTTAGTTGAGTACGTTGCAAGCCATATTTAAGATTTTTCTTAACTGAAAGATGTGGAAATAAACTTGCTTCTTGGAAAACATATCCTATAGGACGCTTATGAGTAGGTAAAAAAAATTGTCTAGTTTCATCTTGCCAACAATGATTATTTACCTTTAGATAACCTGGTTTAGCTCGTTCTAAACCAGCTATACAACGTAATAAAGTGGTTTTACCAGAACCAGAAGCTCCAAAAATTGCAGTTACTCCTTGGCTAGGAATATTAAACTTAAGATCAAGTAAAAAATCACCTTGTACTAAGTGAAAATATCCTTGTATTTCTAACATATAGCATTTTTCGATTAGATAAACTACAACAATATAAGTAATTTATTTTGAATATAATTAATAATTAAGCATTCATAATTAAGATATATATTAGCTTATAAATTATGATAAATAGTTAGTAACTCTGTTTTTATATTTTGTGGTATACTGGTAAAATAAATATATACACTATTACTATTTGGATACTGATTTAAAACTTTAGCATAGATATCTTCATCAGATAAATTTGCCATAATAATATTTAATTTCAAATTAGTCAATGGTTTAGGTAAAAAATATTTACTTGCTTTACAATGAATTACCGCTCCATTTGCTGATAACTTAATTATTTTGCCATCAATTTCTTGTGTACTAACATGTTTTTCTTCTATTACAGCATATTTTAATGCTATTTCTTGTTTTAATTGTTTAAATATTTCTGGTTTTTTATCTAAAGATAAATTGTATTTACCAGTAATTCCTTCTATTTCATACACAGCAGTTTCTTGCTTAATACCTTTAGGTCTTACCAGCTTTTTTGACCAAATTTTAACAATATTTTTTACTTGATTTAAGGTTGTTTCAGAAATAAATATTTGACCGCCAATTGTATAAGACTCAATTCGATAAGCTAAGTTTACATTATTGCCTATCGCACTATAATGGGTACGTTTTTCAGAACCAACATTACCTACAATTACCTCACCAGTATTAATTCCAATCCCCATTTCTAGTGATGCAACTCCCCATTCTGTCAATTCTTCATTGATTGCTTTCATCGCTTGTTGCATAGCTATTGCACAAGCTACGGCTCTTTCTGGATCATTATCACGATGTACTGGAGCCCCAAAAAAAACTAAAATACCATCTCCTAAAAATTGGTTTATAGTACCATGATATTCAGTAATAACATCAGCCATTGCTCCTAAATAAAGATTAAGTATTTTAATAACTTGTTCCGATGATAATACATTAGCTTGAGCGGTAAATCCTCGTAAATCGGAAGTTAAAATAGTAATCTCTCTACGATCACCACCAAGAGCCAAACCAGATTCAGTTTCTAATAAGGTATCAACAATTTCATCAGTAATATAACGGCCAAATATTTGTCGAATTAATTCATTCTTACGTTGTAATTCTGCGGTACGTTCTTCCACTAATTGTTCAAGGGATAAATTATATTTTTCTAGCTGGGCATATGACTGTTCGAGATTTTTAGCCATATCGGCAAATGCAGTGGCTAATACACTAATTTCATCATCACATTCAATATTATTTATAGTGGCAGAAAAATCTCCAGTGGCTAATTTACGAGCAGAAGCGGTTAATTCTATTAATGGTTTTGAGATTCTAGCAGAAATCATGAAAACAGCAATAAAAGCAATGATTAAAAATATAATTGCCATAATTACAGATTGAATTATCATCCATCTAAGCTGTTCATTTAATTCCTGTTTAGATTTTTCTATTTCTTCTACAACTTTTGCCATGGAAAAGCCTAATCGTAATACTCCCCAAGGCTGAGTACTAATTTGAATTGGTCTGATAAATTCAGTTATTTCAAGTCCATCAAGTTTTAATTTTTGTTGAACTGAATGTTTTTGTTTTACCGCAAATATATCTTCTTTATCAGTTAAAAATTCTAATTCAAGCTCTTGTTTTAAGGTATGAATATATACTTCTTGTTCGATACTCATCAACATACCGTATATAAGGTCTTCATTATTTCTAGTGGCACGACTAAGTAACTCGCTGATTATGGAGAAATTAAATGCTGCTATTTCAATTTCAACTTGATTGGCGATATTATTACTAAGTGTTTGTTCACGTTGTAAATTATTCTCTCGTAATAAAAGTTCCCGATTGGTAAGTTCTTTTTCTAAGATATGTTGTTTTGACCAAATTTGAATATAAGTCAATGTAAACAATACAGCCATAATAAGACTCAACATAATACTGAGTAACCGCCAACGAATTCCATAATTCATTGAATTATATTCTCCACTGAAGATAGAGCAGAGTGATTGATATTAATATTATATTCTCGTACCTTCTTCAAATTTAAAGTGATATTAGAGCCAGCTGGGAGCTGAATTTTTTCTTCTGTATCAATAAATTGTTTTTCTATAATACTTTTAGCTAAATCAGCTGCTTGTCGTCCCATAGTTGGTAAATCAGAGGCAATAGTTAATACTGCTCCATATTTACTGAACAAGGTATTATAGGCAAATATAGGTTTTTTCACTGTATTAGTTAGATCAAATATTTGTTGTACTTGATTGACATCATGTAAAACTATTGGATCAGAAATTAACCATAAAGCATCTACTTTAGTTAATAGTTCTTCCAATTTTTGAGAAACATCGGCAGTATTTATTACATTTTGACCGTATAGTGATAATCCAACTTCTTTGGCTTGCGAAACAGCCAATTCAAACCACTGTTTATTATGATTTTCACTATATAATACTCCTAAGGAACTAATATCTGGAAATAGATAACTATACATAAATAGTTGCATTTCTGCTGGTAATTCAAGTTCAACTCCATAAGTATTGGGACTAATATCAAATCGTCGCCAGTTGATCATTGAAGAAAATATTAGTGGCTTATTTTTAATAGTTGAAGCTACTTGATTATAAGCTTTAGAACCAATAGCATAAACTAATAATGGATTTATATCAGGCAGAATATCTGGTAAAGAGTCTTTGGCAAGATTAATATTAGTAATTTTAATTGAAGATAATTCTGTTTCAAATTCTTGTTGGATTGTGAGGTATTTTTCTACAGATGTGTCAGAATTTACAATCAATATTCCTTCTGGTTTGGAAGGTGAAATTTCTTTTTGTAGACATGAATTCACAAACAATAAAATTAGGAGTATAGATAATAAATTAAATAGGTTTTTCATGATAGGTTGTGATAAGGTTTATCTATAATAATTTGTAGTACGCTGTATAATAACTAATATTATCCAATATGACTTTAAATAGATTTAATCTATTAGACATCATTCCTAAATAAGGTTAAATAAATGTAGGATGCAATGAACGAAGTGAATTGCATCAAGATGTAATTCGTAAACTCATTACATCCTACATAAAGTCCATAATTAATTGTTTAGGAAAGATGTCTATTAAAAAGGTGGATGATATTTATCCACCAAATTATACTAAAAACAGTCTAAAATACATTTACCTATTTCAGTAGGATTACGAGCTAATTTAACTCCTGCTGTTTCCAAAGCATTAAACTTATCTTGAGCAGTACCTTTGCCACCAGAAATAATTGCTCCAGCATGACCCATTCGTTTACCTTTGGGAGCAGTTACTCCAGCAATATAAGCAACTACTGGCTTAGTTACAGAAGCTTTAATATATTCAGCAGCTGATTCTTCGGACGTACCACCTATTTCCCCAACCATTACAATGCCTTCAGTTTGAGGGTCTGCTTGGAATAATTTTAAACAATCGATAAAGCTCATACCATGAATAGGGTCACCACCAATACCAATACAAGTACTTTGGCCTAAACCAATTTTTGTAGTTTGGGCTACTGCTTCATAAGTTAAAGTTCCAGAACGAGAAACGATACCAATAGTGCCACGTTTATGAATAATCCCAGGCATAATGCCAAGCTTACAATTATCGGGGGTGATAATGCCAGGACAATTGGGACCAATCAGATAAACATCTGGATAATTATTTAATACTGTTTTAACTTTCAGCATGTCCAGTACTGGAATGCCTTCAGTTATACATACAATAATCTTAATTCCACCAGCTGCGGCTTCTAAAATAGCATCTGCTGCAAAAGCTGCTGGTACATAAATCATAGTTGCAGTTGCACCAGTTGTAATGACTGCATCTTGTACTGTATTAAATACTGGTAATCCTAAATGAGTTTGACCACCACGACCTGGTGTAACTCCACCTACCATCTTAGTTCCATAAGCGATACACTGTTCAGAATGAAAAGTGCCTTGTTTACCAGTAAAACCTTGACAGATTACTTTGGTGTTTGTATCAACTAAAATACTCATAAATTATCCTTTCGCTGCTAATACAGCTTTTTTTGCTCCATCATCTAAATTATCAGCTGTAATAATTGCCAAACCACTTTGAGCTAACATTTCTTTACCTTCATTAACATGAGTACCTTCCAATCGAATTATTATTGGTAATGTAGTACCAGTTTCTTGTACTGCCTTAATCACACCGGCTGCGATTAAATCACATCTAACGATGCCACCAAATATATTTACTAGTATAGATTTAACTTTAGAATCAGATAGGATAATTTTGCAGGCTTCAGCTACTTTATCAGCCGTAGTACCACCACCAACATCTAAGAAATTGGCTGGTTCACCATCGTGCATTTTAATCACATCCATGGTTGCCATTGCCAGTCCAGCTCCATTTACCATACAAGCTATGTCACCATCTAATGCAATATAATTTAAATCGAATTGGCGAGCTTTATGTTCTTTAGCATCTTCTTGGCTAGAATCATATAAATTGGCTAATTCTTTATGTCGGTACAGAGCATTGTCTTCAACACTAATTTTAGCATCTAGTGCTAATAAATCACCTTGTTGAGTAATTACTAAAGGATTTATTTCTACTAAACTCAAATCTTTTTCAGTAAACAAACGATACAGATTATATAACATAACTGTTAGTTGTTTACGTTGTTCAGCATCTAATTTTAATGCAAATGCAATCGCACGACATTGATAAGCCTGAATACCAACTATCGGATCAATAGTAATATTAATAATTTGTTCTGGCGTTGTGGCAGCTACTTGCTCAATGTCCATGCCTCCAGCTAAAGAAGCTATTATAGCAACTCTAGTAGTAGCTCGGTCAACTAGTAGACTTAAATAAAGCTCATTAGCTATTGCAGTAACTTTTTCAACTAGAACTCGATTTATTGGTTGGCCATTAGCACCAGTTTGATGAGTTATTAGTGAAGTTCCAATTAAATCATTAGTAATATTTGCTATAGTTTCTAAACTATCAGCTTTTTTAACTCCACCTGCTTTGCCACGTCCACCAGCATGAACTTGAGCTTTTACCATCCAAGCATCGCCACCTAGATTTTGTGCATGTTGTTTAGCTTCATCCGTGTTGGTAGCCATATATCCAGTTGGTACTGGGATTTTATAATCAGAAAACAATTGTTTTGCTTGATATTCATGTATATTCATAGTTTAAATTCAGGTCTATGTATAATGTGCTAATAACTGATGTTATAAGATTATTTAGTAACTTTATAAAACTGCTTGGGATTAGTTTGTATAATGTTAGTTGTATAACATCAAATAATGATATATATAGTATTATATCATCACATATTGTACAAAACTACAGCAATTATTAATTATGAATGCTTGATTTTTAATAAAATTCAAATAAAATTACTTATATTGCTGTAGTTGATCCAATCGAAAAATGCTATAAATATACCGAACTTGCTATAGCATAATTAACCAACCATATTTAATGGTAAATTATATTAAGTATTATGGGAGATATATGTTAAAAAGAAAAACCTTAAATAAAGAACGACTAGATAAAGTTGTTAGTAATGCCAATCGTGATAAAATGATACGAGAACAAGGGTATAGAGAACAAGCTCTTAAACTTTATCCTTGGATTTGTACTCGTTGTGAACGTGAATTTGATCATAAAACTTTGCAAGGACTTACGGTTCACCATAAAGATCATAATCATGATAATAATCCAACAAATGGCAGTAATTGGGAATTATTATGTTTGTATTGTCATGATAATGAACATTCTCGTTTTTTAGATGCAGAATACGGTCAGCTTACATCTGATAAAGAGGAGTCTACTACTCACAATCCTTTTTCCGATCTGAAAAGCTTGTTGAATAAATAAGTTTCTAATAGGATAACATATGTCTGCTTACATTCATCATTCCGACTGTCTATTACATGAAATGGGTAATAAACATCCTGAAAGTCCATCTAGGCTTGTTGCTATAGAAGAACAGATAAAAGCTGCCAAACTTATGGAGTTATTAGATCAGTATGAAGCTCCATTAGCTACCGAACAACAATTAGCTCGAGTTCATGATAGTAAATATATTGCTAAAATTGTAAATTTTAAGGATAATTTCACTCTTCTTACTCAAGATACTGTGTTGACTGCTCAAACTCCACAAGCTGCTTTACGGGCTGCTGGAGCATTAGTACATGCTACTGATTTAGTTTTAACTAATCAACATAAAACTGTATTTTGTAATATACGTCCTCCAGGTCATCATGCTTTACCAGATCAAGCTATGGGATTTTGTTTTTTCAATAATATTGCAGTGGGTGCGGCTCATGCTATTGCAGAATATGGTTTAGAACGGGTAGCAATTTTAGATTTTGATGTACATCATGGCAATGGTACAGAGGAAATTTTCCAGTCTAATCCAAAAGTAATGTTATGCTCCACTTTTCAGCATCCATTTTATCCTGAATCTGGTGCTGATACAGTTAGTGATCATATTATCAACGTACCACTGGCAGCCAATATTGGAGGAAAAGAATTTAGAGAAGCTGTAACAGAGCATTGGTTACCAAATCTACATAAATTTAAACCCCAATTAATATTTATTTCAGCTGGTTTTGATGCACATAAAGCTGATAGAATTTCTCACTTAAATTTATTAGAAAATGATTATATTTGGGTTACTGAAGAAATTTTAAAATTAGCCAATGAATATGCTGAAGGCCGTGTCATATCTGCCTTAGAAGGTGGCTATGAATTAAGATCATTAGCAAATAGCGTAGTTGCTCATTTAAAAATTTTACTAAATTAACTAATTTAACTTGTTATTAATTGGATTTTCTGTTAAAAATAGTGATTATTTTTAAAATTAAGGATTAATTATGGCTAAAGTTTGTCAAGTGACTGGAAAACGCCCAGTTAGTGGTAATAATGTTTCTCATGCTCATAATAAAACTAAACGACGGTTTTTACCTAATTTGCATATCCATCGTTTTTGGGTAGCCAGTGAAAATCGTTGGATTAAGTTACGTCTTACTAGTAATGGTATGCGTACTATTGATAAATTAGGCATTGATGTAGTATTAGTAAAAATGCGGAAACGTGGAGTTAAAGTATAATTTACAAACCCTTCTTCATGTCTTCTAGTAAGGTATCACCTGCTAAAGATGTAACATGATAGACTGTAACTTCTTGACTTTTACCTTTGAATTTAATTGGAGGTAAAGGTTGTGCGGTTACTTTGTCTTTTATATGTTCGTGAGTGTTAAATCCAATCAAGACTTCTCTGGGTCGAGCATGACTACAAATACGTGAAGCCACATTGACAGAGTCTCCAATTGCAGTGTATTGATAATGCCATTGAGCTCCAATATTACCTATAATAGCTTTACCAGTGTTGATTCCTACTCCAAAAAATAGAGATGGAATATCATCATCACGATTTTGTTGGTAAAGAGCCGCCATAGTTTGAATAGTTAAACCAGCTTGAATAGCAAGATAAGCATGATCAGGTTGTTCATTTGGAGCATTAAAAATTGCCATCACTGCATCACCGATAAAATTAACCACCACTCCACCAGATTCTGCAATAGCAGTAGTTGCAATATCCAAATATACATGAAGCATTTCAATAGTTTGATTAGGAGTCAAGCCTTCACTAGTGCTAGTGTAATTTCGCAGATCAGCAAATAAAATAGTAATTTCTCGTTCTTCACCACCAAGTTTTGGCACTAAGCGGTCTTCCATCAATGCCTTGCCAACTTCTCGTGGTACATAATACTGTAAAATATATTCAATTCTTTGATTAGTTTCAATTAAACTATATTTAGTCAAGCTTAATTCATTACGTTGTTGAGTCAAAGCTTGTTGAGTTGTTGCTACTATTGTATTATCAGAAAATATAACTAGCAGTTCAGATTGTTCATTACACAATATGGTTAAATCAAGATATAGAAGTTTGCCATCTTCCAAAGTTCGATTCAGATTTTCTAATTGAAATCTTGGTAATATGCCATTAAGAACATCTTGTAATATATCTTCACAACCACACAATTCTGGTATAACATCTATTACTAATGTTGATAGCTCTGGTTCATCAACAAATGTAGAATATTCTCCACCATATTCTGTTATTAAAAACTGATCATTTACTATTAAAAAACCAATTTTCTTTTCATTAAGTAATAATTGCAACAATGTTTTGTGCATATAAGTCTCAGATTGAAGTTTACTTAAATAGCTAATAAAATTTATTAGTAATTATTATAAACACTATAGTATCTCATGATTAGATAAACTGCAATTATACCAACATTTATGACCATTCTTTCATTTTTCTGATAAATCTAACTTTTCCGTGAATTTGCATATTTGATAACTTATTATAGCGAAGCCAGTATAAAACGATTAAATATTATCTCGTTTCCAACGGCTTCGTTGGGAATGCAGTCAAGACGCACTAGCGTCAAGTATTAAATTTATTAACAGGAGTATAAACTTTAGTTTGTAAAATGACGCTGGTGCGTCTTGACTGCATTCCCAACGAAGTCGTTC
>DAOUSL010000348.1 GCA_030627235.1 Thioploca sp. | reverse complement strand
ATCGACAATGTGCTGTTTCATTTATAGATTTTTGGAAAGCATATGATACAATTTTTCCAAAGTCATAAATCTGTTGCTAAAGGTACTGGTCTTACAAATTGTATTGAACGTTTTAATTGCACTATAAGACAACGTATTGATCTCACATTCGTTCGTTACTCGTCTTGTCAGAAGCACTCTTTCTTTTTCTAAAAAACTTTCAAATCACATTGGGGCTATATTTCATTCATCATTATAATGCTAATATTTTTTAGACCGCCACTTTGTACAGGACTACCCATAATTTATATATTAAGGTTCTTATTTATCATGTCTAAATCCATAAACCAAATCATCAATATCTCTATCCAACAATTATCCAATTCAGATACTCCACGCTTAGATACCAAAATTCTCCTCTGTCATGTTCTAAAAAAAAATAGAAGTTATTTATATGCTTGGCCAGAAAAACAACTAACTGATGAACAATATCAACAATTTCAAACTTTATTAGATCACAGAATTCAAGGTAAGCCAATTTCCTATCTTACTGGTAATAAAGAATTTTGGTCATTAGAACTACAAGTAACTGAAGATACATTAATTCCACGTCCAGAAACAGAACTATTAGTAGAACAGGTATTAGCTCGTTTACCATTAAAAATCTCTACCCAAATAATAGATTTAGGTACTGGAACTGGTGCGATAGCATTAGCAATTGCCAAAGAACGACCACATTGTAATATAATAGCTACTGATAAATCTCTTAAAGCCTTACAAATTGCTAAAAATAATGCTAAAAATCTAGCTTTACATAATGTAAAATTTATTGTTAGTGATTGGTTCTCCAAAGATTTGGGCATGGCGACAATTATTGTATCTAATCCACCTTATATAAGAGATGATGATCCACATTTAACCCAAGGTGATGTTCAGTATGAACCACGTAGTTCTCTAATATCTGGAATAGATGGATTAACTGATATTCGGCAAATTATTGTGCAATCTTATAATCATTTATCAAATGAAGGTTGGTTATTATTAGAACATGGTTATGACCAAGCTGAACAAGTACGTGATTTATTAACAGAAAATAACTATTATTCTATTAAAACTTATAATGATCTAGCTGATCAACCTAGAGTTACAATAGGACAAAAACTTAATTAAATATTATCCATATGAAATTACTAATTGCTGGAGTTGATGAAGTTGGACGTGGTTGTTTAGCTGGGGCAGTAGTTGCGGCAGCTGTTATTCTTGATATTAATAAGCCAATTAGCGGATTAGCTGATTCTAAGATTTTGAGTGAAAAAAAGCGAGAAGTTCTAGCCCAACAAATTCATAAACAAGCTTTAGCAGTAGCATTTGGCCGATCTGAAGCTGATGAAATTGATGCAATTAATATTTTACAAGCTAGTTTATTAGCTATGCAAAGGGCAGTAGAAAATTTATCTATTAGTCCAGATAAGGCACTAGTTGACGGTAAATATTGCCCTAAATTAACTTGTGAGGTAGAGGCAATTATAAAAGGCGATCAAACTGTTGCTGCTATTAGTGCTGCTTCGATTATTGCTAAAGTAGCTCGGGATCAAGAAATGCGAGATATTGATAGTATTTATCCAGGTTATGGATTTAAATCACATAAAGGTTATCCAACTAAATTTCATCGGCAAGCTTTACAAACCTTGGGTATAACTCCAATTCACCGCAAAACTTTTGCACCTGTTAAAAAAATATTACTTACAACAAGAATTATTTAGACTAAAATATAGATATTATTTAATAATACCTTCGCCAATGATTGTTTCGGGAATGGAGCATAGTGGATTTCCCGAAACCTAAGTAATATCAGGATTTCGAGCGCTGCGAGACATGGAGAGGCAAGCCGAAGTCGAGTAGTCCGTGACTAGCCGAGGTTCAAAAATAT
>DAOUSL010000278.1 GCA_030627235.1 Thioploca sp. | reverse complement strand
GTTGCGTTCTCTTCTTGAGGAAGTAGTTTGGCTGCATCAACCACTGCCTGAGCAATGTCCTTTGTTCCTTTAGTAGCAATGTCCGCAACACCTGTTGCGTTCTCTTCTTGAGGAAGTAGTTTGGCTGCATCAACCACTGCCTGAGCAATGTCCTTTGTTCCTTTAGTAGCCACATCAGCAAGGGCTGCCGCGTTCTCTGCTTGAGGAAGCACTTTAGCCTCGTCTACAACCCCAGAGGACACTTCCTTAACGCCCTCCGCTATGTCTTCCCCTAGTTCTTTAGATTTGTCTCCAGCAGGGCCCTCAGGAAACAGCCCTTTAGCCGCTTTCTTTGTCTCATCCTGTATAGTTTTAGCTACCTCAGAGCCGTCCACTTCCACGGCATACAGCTCCCCTATTTTCTCTTTTGTACGTGTAGATAAAAAGTCTACTGCTTCAGACAGACGAGAAGGCGCGACCCCCAGCATCTTTGCTAGGCTTTCTTTAGCATCGGCAGACAAGCTGTCTATAACGCCAGCACTTTCCGCAGGCACGGTGTTCAGGAACCTTCTTATTTGTTCCGCTGTCTCAGAGCTAACCGCGTTTATACCTTCCAACGGGTTAGACGCTTCTTTAGAAAGCAAGGCAGACACTTTCTCCTTCAGCTTCTTGACCATGTAGTCGCTGAAATCGCTGGTAGCAAATTTGCTTTTATCTCCTTCGTAAGAGTCAGGGCTGTCTGTGTAAGTAGTTTTTCCGTCCTTCCCTGTGACTTTAGTTATATTTGAATCTGACCGGTTTCTGTCGGCCTGTTCAGCTAAAGCCTTTTCTTTCTTGTTCAACTTGTCTTGTAAGGCGTTTCTCTCTTTAGCTAGCCTAACAGCTTCTTCACTCTCTCCCTCTTCCTGTTCTTTAAGTACCTTTATCCTTTCCTCTATTTCCTTTAAGGTTGCTTGTAGAGCAACTGTCTCTCCGTAGACTACAAGCTCATCCTCGTACTCTTTAGCTGCTTTCTCCCTGGACTCTTTCTCTTTTACTTGGAGGTCTCTTATAAGGAACTGCACTCCTGCACTCTCTTGCATTCCTTTAAGTATGTCAGCTACGTGTTTCTCTGCTTCGGCTAGTTGTGCTTTTATTATCCCTGCTTCCACAGAGAACTGAGACGCAGCCTCGTCAGCTGTTATCACTTTAAGGTTGTCTATCCTTTTCTGCTCGGCCCCTGCCAACATCCACTTTAACTCAGCTACCCGCTTATCAGCATCGATAAGGTCAGCAGCCAGAGCGTTAAGAACTTCTCCAGAAGCTTCCACAGCCTCTTCTTTTTTAACTTGTTCTTTTTTAGCCTCTGCTATTTTTCCAACAGAGTCCACAATCTCTTTACTTAGAGAAGCCTGCTGTTTAACTAGCCCTTTTCTTTCAGAGTTAAGTTTGTTGAGCAGTCGAGATGTCTTGAGCTCTTTGTCTCCTTCGTCCTTTGCTTGCTTGCTTAGGTCGGATTTCTCTTTAGCTATAATAGCGTCTACTGTTTTCAGCTCTCTAGTTATGTTAGCTTGCTTAGCAGCCAACTTTTCTTTATCTAGCTCAGCTTTAACAACCGAAGTGTATTCCGTACTTAAAGCAGCTTGTTGCTCTTTTATTCCTAGTATTTTGGCTTGGACAGCGTCTAAGTCTTTTTCTATCTTGCCAGCTTTCTTACCATAGCCAGCCTTAGCCGCTTCTTCCAGTGACTTAGATAAAGAGGCGAATGCAGCCTCTAGCGTGTCCAGCTCTTGCTTAAGGCTTCTTTCTTTAAACTCTTTGTATCTGTCACTGACAGCCTTAGCAAGGTCGTAATGAGCGTCCTTGCTGCCGTCCATAGCTTTAAAGAGGCCTTCCATCGTTGTGTTTACTTTTTCTGCTTCCACCAATTCTAAGTCACTTATAAACTTCTTATAAGTAGGGGAAGAGATAAACTCTTTTAACTGAGTGTAATCTAAGTCAGCTAAAGACTTAAAGTCTCCGTCTAATGCCTCCAGGTATTTGTTTATACGGACGTTACCATCTAATGCTTTTATGCTTTCTTTGTGGATAGCTAGCTCATTCTGGTACGCCTTATCCTTCAGCTCGGCTATCTTTGTGTCTATTCCGTTTAACGTCTTTAGGCTGGCGTTTCCTGCGTCCAGCAACCTTTGCTTCTCTTCAAGAAGGTCCTCTATCTCCTGTCTTACGCCTAAGTCAGTTATGCTTAACTTGGATAGCTCCAGCTCTTTATCAAGCTGATTAACTTGCTTCTCTCCTAAGATATTCATTTGACCTATAAGGCCGTTGAACGTCTTTGTGCCCGCTTCTCTTTTATTGTGAAGCTCTATTAAAGCAAATTGAAGCTCCTCTTCTTTTTTCTTAAGGACATTAACATTGTCGCTGCCAGCCACGCCTTCCTCTTGTCTTGCTCTGTTGGCTTTCAGGAGAGCAGCTATTCTGGCGTACTCTTCTCCTGTCTTTTTTATAATTCCAAACTGAACTACTGCTTCTTCACTTATTAATATCTGCTGTTTTTCTGACGCTTGCAGGCTTGTTAGCTGCTGCTCCAGAATAGGGTGCTGTTTGAGAATCTTGTCTGAGGCTCCCTTTATATGCTCTGCGTACTGCTCTGCGTTTATATCTCCTGACTTGGCTTTATTGTATATCTCCTGCCAAGCTTCAGGAAGAGCCTCTATAGCAGCTAAGTTGTCTTTAGCCGCAACGTCAGTCTTAATTATAGTGTCCTTTAACTTTTCTACGCTAGGACCCACTCCGTGAGAAATCAACGCCTGTTTGTTAAGGGCTAGCTCTGCGGTGTACCCTTCCAAAGCGTCAGCCATGTTTGACGCTTTGTTGTTAAGAACAGCGGTTATATCCGCATCAACAAGCTTACCTAGTTTTATAGCGTTCTGCTTTTCACCTCCGGTAAGCTCCTCTATTTGTCCTGCTAGAAAGTCCCTAACCTCTGTCAAATACTTAAGGGAGCCGTCTTTTGTTTTCTGAATCAAGGTTGCACGAATGCTTGCGACGTCTACGGCGTCTGCGGACAGAAAGTTTTCAAAATCTAAAGCGACTAAAGACTCGTAATATTCCTCTATGTCCTCTCTATTTCCTTTTATAGTGGCTAAGT
>DAOUSL010000190.1 GCA_030627235.1 Thioploca sp. | reverse complement strand
TATCACATTTATATAACGATTCTGAATTGTGGAATAAATTATCGCAACAAGGTAGAAATTATATAGAAGAACAGTATGGTGAAACAGCAGTGAAAAACAAATTACAAACTATATTAGACATATTTCCTAAATAAGGTTAAATAAATGTATGATGCAATGAACGAAGGGAATTCCTACTAAAGATATACCGCATTTAACGGAAAGATTTTATCGAGTCAACCACGCTCGAAGTGAAACTGGTTTAGGACTTGCTATTGTAAAACATATAATGGAACGTCATCAAGGCTATATTTTGATAAACAGTCAGCCATTGGTGGAAACTAAATTTACGGCTTGTTTTCCGGTATATAGAGTCATTAAATAAAGTAGGATGCAAAATTTATATATTATCATTGCATCCTACATTTATAGATCATGCCGAATTAACTATACTAACCAAACTATCTTTCTAAACTAAAACTTTAGAATTTCATTTGAATAGTAGGAGCTACTTCCCGCATTTTCTTAGCTTCTTCTAAAATAATATTAACCGAACTATTTAAAGGAGCCCAGCCATACCAATGCATGTAATCGTTACTAGCATGGAAAGCACCTTGGAAAGTACGTTGACGATATTCTAACATGATTAAATAAAGCTCTTGTTCAATACTAGTTTTAGCATCATAATATTGTAATAAGTCAGGAGCATATTTCCATTCGTCAGGTTTTTTCAAGAAACCATCTTCATATAAGCCTTGCACTGCTCTGATAGCTTGAGCAAATTTATGATCAGCAGCTTTTACAATTGAATCGGAAGCTTTAAAGTGGCTGTCAATAGTACCTTTAGTATGACATTCACTACAAATTTCTTTCATACTAGCACGCAACTCATTAAATTCTTCAACTCCACGAGCAGTTTGACCAATCAACACAATTTCAATAAAACGTTCGGTTGGTTGTAAACTAGCGTCTAATATTCCAGCAGCTTGTAAAATTGTTGCACGATCTAATACCCATTCTGGATCATCATCAAGACCATCAAAATTACCAGTAAAACCAGCACTTTTTAAGATATCAGCTAACTTAGTTAAAGGTTCTTTTAATGCTGGAGCAACACCAATTAAAGCTCTAACATTATGTTCACTTGGAACTCGTAAACCTAAGAATCCCCATGAAGTTTTGACGGCATGATTGCCTTCATTCATATGACATTTTTGGCAAGTTGGAGCTCGACCTCTTTCATTTTTATTGCCTTCAATATCCCAGATGATACCATGTTTAGAAGACATGAACATTTCCCATTGTGGATGGTCAAATCCCATATGGCAATTAGAACAAGTTCTAGGGTCTTGAGCCTCTGCCTTAGTAAAACTATGGCGAGTGTGACAGTTATCACATTGAGCATTACCATAACGGTATTTAGCAGATTCTTTATGGTTTTCATCAACAACCAATCTGCTTGCTAAACCTTCTCCTTCAACGATAAGGTCTTTTTGACCTATTTTATGACAACCAGAACAACCACGATAACCTTCTTCAACAATAGAACCAGGTTGACCATGCCAAGCTACTTGAGATTTCATTCCTACCCAAGCTAGATTATGTTTACCTTCACGCAATTGATCAACTTGATCTTCATGACATTCACCACAGGTTTCTGGAGTAGGCATTGAAGCTTTAGCATAATCCTTAGCAGTCTTGTGTTCATCACTGTGACAATCTGTACAACCAACAACATCTACCTTAGATTTAGTATTTGCCATTGGGCTATTAAGATATTGTTTAACAATACCAGGATTTACATTGATATGGCAACCTATACAGTCATCATTTACTGCTTTTTTGGCCGCAGCTTCTTCTGCTTTGTCCGCAAAAGCTAATCCACTAGATAGTGCATATGTGAAAATAACACTAATAATTAGTGACAAAGTTTGCTTAATGTACATAAAAAAGTTTCCTTTTATTAATAAATAAATATTTAAGTATCTTTAATGGAGAAGTATTAATCATTGGGTTTAAAAACTAAATTTCATTTAGAAAAATAATTTTTAATTTTAATATATATATAACTATATTTTAGGGATACCAAAAAGTAATACTTGATACTTATTAATACATCTATATCCAAGTTATAATAACAAAACTAACCAAAAAAAAGCAACGATTTTTGTGAAATTATCTTAAATAGATTTTTCCGGAAAGTCAGCAAAAACATCTTGTACTCGTTGTGATTTTAACAAATAAATAATTGCCATAAAATCAATGTATAAAAAAATTAACAATGTTTCATCAAGTTTTTTCATATCTAGTAATATATATAGGCTAAGAATAACAATTTCCAATAATATACCAGATAATAATAACCAATGACCTACTTCCCAAATTCGTTTAACTATTTTTACATAACGAGATTCAGGAACTCGTTGTATCATAGCCACCAATACTAAAATAGCAGGAATAGTTGGTAATAACAAAATTACAGTAAATTGTTCATGAGCAAATGTTTTTGCTGCTGGAATTTTTGAAATCATTGGTAAAATAAAAATCACAAAGTATTTCAATAAGTACAAATTTAATATTATCAATAACGATGGAATTTTTAATATATTATATTCATTATAATCTTCAAAGCTATATTTAGGCATAAGTTTAGATAGTTTATATTAAAAGTGGTTCAAGCTATAATAATTCTTAATTATGAATGCTTAATTCTTAATTAAATTCATCAACAATATATATTAGTAATTCAGTATTTTGATAATTTATTTTAGTTGTTTCGGGAATGGAGCGTAGCGGATTTCCCGAAACTTTGTACCTTATACAAACGATAAACGCTATAGTTATTCAGTATTTTAATAATTTATTCACCTCCCTTAGTTTCTCTTCATACAATTAATGATTTTCTTTAGCCAAATTAATAGAATATTTAGGAATTTCTATCACCAAATCTTGATCTGTTACTATTGCTTGACAACTCAAACGTGATTCTGTAGTTAATCCCCAGGCTTTATCTAACATATCTTCTTCATTTTCAGAAGCTTCTGCTAAAGAGTCAAATCCTTCTTGAATAATTACATGACAAGTTGTACATGCACATGCTTTTTCACAAGAATGTTCAATTTCAATTCCACTTGCAAGAGCAGCGTCTAACACAGTTGTACCAGATTCCGCTTCGATTACTTCTCCATCTGGGCAGACTTCTGGGTGAGGTAAAAATATAATTTGGTGCATCTTAATTCTCCTCAAATTCATTAACATTATGACCTTTCATAGCTTTATGAACTGCCGTATCCATCCGTTTTTGAGCATAAGATTGAGTTATATTATCTACATGGTCAATCGCTTGTTTAATTGCTTTTATATCAATTCCTTGTTTAACTTTCAATAAATTATCCAATCCAACGTTGATTTCTAAAAACTCACTATGTTTTAGCAAATGTTTACCATCAGATTTAAGGGCAGAACGTAAGGCATTAATAACTCGATCGGCTTCTACTTGTTGTTCTCGTAAATTTCTAGTTGTTACATCATCTTCAGCATATTCTAATGATTCTCGTAACATGCGTTCAATATCATTATCCTGTAAACCGTAGGAAGGTTTAACAACAATTTCACTATGAACACCAGTAGTATCTTCTTTAGCAGCAACACTTAACAAGCCATCTGCATCAACTTGAAAAGTTACTTGAATTCTAGCAGCTCCAGCTACCATTGGTGGAATATTTTTTAATTCAAATCTAGCCAATGAACGACTGTCTAAAACTAATTCACGTTCACCTTGTAAAACATGAATCGACATTGCAGTCTGACCGTCTTTAAAAGTAGTAAAATCCTGAGCTTTAGATATTGGAATTGTAGTATTACGATTTATTATTTTTTCTACCAAACCTCCCATTGTTTCTATTCCCAACGATAAAGGAGTAACATCTAACAGTAACATATCATCATCAGGTTTATTGCCAGCTAAAATATCAGCTTGAATTGCAGCTCCAATTGCTACAACTTTATCTGGATCAATATCTATATGTGGTGAACATTGGAAAAACTCTCCAACTTTTTCTCGTACTCGTGGCATTCGAGTAGAACCACCAACCATAACCACTTCATTAATATCATCTATTATTAAACCAGAATCCCGCATAGCTCTACGACATGGCAGAACGGTTTTTTGAATTATTGGATCAATCAATTCATTAAATTTTTCATGAGTTAATTGTCCTTGCCAGTTAGTTCCATCATCTAATCTAACCTCTAATTTAGCTATAGTAGCGTTAGTTAAAGTCTCTTTTGCAGTACGAGCAATATCTAATAATTCTCGGATATGATGATGTTTGGCATCATTGGCAATATCGGCTTGTTGCATTATCCACTGAGCAATAATTCTATCTACATCGTCGCCACCCAATGCAGAGTCGCCAGCTGTAGCCATAACTTCAAATACACCTTTATGCAAACGTAAAATAGAGACGTCAAAAGTGCCACCACCAAAATCATAAATTACATGAATACCTTCTTTGTCTAAGCCATAAGCTACAGCTGCTGCCGTTGGTTCATTTAATAAACGTAATACATTTAGTCCAGCCAAAGTTGCTGCATCTTTAGTCGCTTGACGTTGGGCATCATCAAAATAGGCTGGAACAGTAATTACCACTCCAGTTAAATCTCCACCTAAACTTGCTTCAGCTCTTTGTTTTAAAGTGATTAAAATATCTGCGGAAACTTGTACCGGACTTTTGTCACCAGCTATGGTACGAATTGCTGGCATACCTTGTTCATTCGTAAAATTATATGGTAATCGAGTTCCAGTAGTTTTAATATCTTCAATTCCACGCCCTAATAAACGTTTGACTGAAGCAATAGTATTCAATGGATCGGTATTGGCAAATTGTTTAGCAATCTTACCTACAATTGGAGTTTTTTCTTTGGAATAATGAACTACAGATGGTAGTAAATGTTGGCCTTTAATATCGGGGAGAGTTTCTGTTATGCCACTGCGAACCGATGCTACCAAAGAATTAGTAGTGCCTAAATCAATTCCAGCAGCAAGTTTATGTTGATGAGGGGCAACAGCTTGTCCTGGTTCAGATATTTGTAGAAGTGCCATACATTTTCCTAAGTTGTGTTAAGTTCATAGTGTATATGTAGTCCTTCTATAAAAAATCAAACTTAGCTGATACTGGATTTTACTTCGTTATATCCAACCTGTATATAATTATATAAATTGAGTTATAGTAATTTCTAATAGCTAGTAAAATACTATAGATTAAATATCATTTCAAACGTTTTTGAATACTACCAAAAGTCCGAACCCAAGGTTTAGTACTATTACGCAACGAATCTGGTAGCATAGCTAATGCGGTTGTTGCTTGAGAATAACTAGAGTAATGACCATATAATAAAACATACCAGTTTCGACCTTGAAAAGAAGTTTTATACATAGCCACTTCTTTAAGTTCATGCTGCTCTAAAAATTTACTTAATGTAATTTTATCGTAAGCTCCTAAAACCTGTAATGTATAATATTTGGAATTTTGCTCTTTTAGCCACACTTCATTTTTTACTCTATTAGTAGCTTTGATAACAGGTGGAATTTCTTCAACTAATAATTCTTTATCATCTATTAATGCTTCATTATTCGTATCTAGATAAGTCATAGTTGGTACAACAACTGGTGCTTCAACATGCTCTGATAAATTTTCTGTAGTAATTTTTATATCATAATTAACGATTGGTTCAATAATTGGCGATACTGGTTGTTTAAATAAAGTTGGATATTTCCAATAAATTATTCCAGCAGTAATTATTAAAATTATAACAATTGGTAATCCCCATCGTAATTTTGAATAGGATATATATGTTTTAGCAAACCGATGTTCGTTAAATTTATGTAAAATACGTCCAGCCTGTAGATTAATTTCTTCTGGTACTCCTTCCGATTCTTTATAGATTTTTTTTATAATTTCACTAGTAAATGGATGAGTATTACGATAACTACTATTTTTTATGTAAAACTGTAAATAATCCCTAACTTGAGTTTTAGAAAAGGCTGGTATATCTAAATTATGCACTAAAGTATTATGTACAATTTTAAACTCAGGAGTCGCTAAAATACTACTAATTTGTGGTTCACAAAATAATACTATCCGCATTCTGGTCAAAGACTCACCTTGCATGGATAACTCTATAATCAACTTAAGGGTTGCTAAAGGCAATTTATGAGCATCATCAATAAGCAATACTGGCAATTGACCATTATAACGAGTGGCTGCTATATGGTTACGCAGGCTATCTTGTAGTTCTTTAATAGGTTTACCATCATGACGAACATTAAATGCAGTTAGTACTTTAGATACGAAAGTCTCTGGTGATACAGCTGGAGTACTGAGATGCCTATAAATCCACCAATGCTCATGTTGATTTTCAACAGTTTTTTTCAGTTGGTTTAATAAAGTAGTTTTACCATAGCCAGCTTCTGCTAATATTAATAATAATTGTTCACTATTTTGGATTAAATGAGAAATCAGATTAATACGTTGGTTTAATTCAGGAGTTAAATAATATCGTTGTGATTTTGAATTAAATGGATTTTCGGAATAGTTGGACATAATCTTGTGCCGAATTTTAGTAAAGATATTTGATATTGGGTTAGTTTAAGTATAACTCAACTTAGTTTGAAAATATAGCTATTAGTGTATTGGTATTAAACTAAGCAATAATCCAAACAAATAGTTAGATATAATAGATACTAACATTACTCCAAGATAGAAAACTTCTCCCCACGCATAAAAGAGTAGGCTTATCAATAATAATGTGATATTTTTTATTATTCTAGGAGAT
>DAOUSL010000024.1 GCA_030627235.1 Thioploca sp. | reverse complement strand
TTTTTCCTTTGTCAATAATACTTTATTTCTTAAATCTACTTAATATCTCATTATTTTTCCCTTGATTACTTTATTTTTATTATAATCATTTTATACTGGTTTTGCTATATTACTATTTCTGATAATCTTGCTAAGTCGTAAGGCTACTTGGAGTGATGATTACCGTGCTAAACTCGTGGTTGGATTATAATTTTAATACGGTCACTCTGCTGATTTAAGAACTTATTTGTATTTATAGATATAAATTGGTATGCTTAAGAGTTTGTGTATTTTGAATATAAAAAAATAATTATATATAAATTTAATAAGGAATATTATGAGTTTTATCACAGTTGGTAATGCACTAGGCTGTACAATTAATTCACATCGTCGTGGTTGGGAAGGTAGTATATGTAAAAATGCTGAAACTTGGAATTGTTCGGCTAAACAACAATTTAGAACAGATTATTGTCAACAAGGTGATCCACGTTGTTATCATATTCATATTTTTGAAGAAGCTAATCCTTATTGTTTGATTGATGATTTAGGCATTGGCTGGTTACTTGAACCATATCCAGAAGTTTTAAATGACCAAATTTTATTATTTTGGGGTAAAAGATTTCAAGAGCCAAGAGGGATTAGTGATATAAATGCTAGACCTAAAGATTATGTATTTGGAGCTTATCGAGTAAAAAATGTTTCTCCACAAAAAATCAATGAATTTAAAACTTTATGGAAAATAGAACCCTATCCAGATGGTTGGACACGTTTTCAATTACCATATATTTTAACTGTATATTACAAAAGTATTATTGGTGGTGTTTATCTTAAAGAAGTTAATCGGGTAGCTGTAGAAAATATGTTTGAAAAAGCTTCTGAGCAATCTAAAAATCCGAATCCAAATTGGAATAGTCAAAAAGATATTGAACGATTTGAACATTTTCATGCTAATTTGCACAAATGGTTTGAAATTGCAAGAGAAAGCACTCAAAAATTACAACAAAATGTAGTACGTCCTTATACTAGTAAAACTAATACCTCGCCAATAATAAAAAGTCCATTTGATGGTTTAAAAGGTTTAGATATTAAGAAATCTAATTCTAGCATAATCCCAGCTACGATTAAATCAACAGATAAAACTACTATAACTTATCCATTAATTGAAAAAGATTCTGTTAAAGAAAAACTTAAAGCTAATTATAGTAAAGAAATTTTAGATTCCGTATTGGCAGTATCATTGACTAAAAATATTTTGATTATTACTGGCAATCCAGGTGTTGGTAAAAGTACTTTAGCAATAGATTTAATAGATGATCAAGAACGTAAATTAATTGTATCTGTCGGCTCTACTTGGCGAGGTAGAGAAGATTTATTAGGTTATGTAAATCCTATTAGTAATGAATTTGAAGCAACTGATTTTACTAAATTTTTATATAAAGCTGAAACTGCATGGAGAAAAAATGATAAACGGCCTTATTTGGTTATTTTTGAAGAGTTTAATTTAAGTCAGCCTGAATATTGGTTTGCTGATATTTTGGTACGTTCACAATATCCAGATGATCAAGATAAAATGCGAACTATTGAATTAGGTGGAAAAAATATTCGTGGTATCACTACAAATAATAGTAGAGTATCAATTTCCCCAGCTTTACGTTTTATTGCGACTATTAACAATGACCATACAACCTTGTCTTTATCACCTCGTGTTTTAGATCGGGCTTCTATTGTTGAGTTAACTTTAGAACCAAGAATAACTTTAGAACGAGCTAAACTAGATGAATTAAATGAGCAGCAAATTATGTCAATTGAAGAATTAGATACTTTGCTTAAATATAAAAATGCGATGTTTTCTTTACGAGCTGCTGATTCACTGAAACGCTGTCTAGAAAATATGCATCTTTTAAATATGAATAGTATATGGGATGCTTTAGATATTGTATTATTACAACAAGTATTGACCAAAGTAAGATTGATGGTAGGAGACCCAGCTAATGATAGTCTTATGCAAGGTTTAGAAGAATGGAGTGAAAACTATGGTAAATATTTGCGTAAATCTGCAGGTTTGATTAGTGGTTGGGCTGAAGCATTGAAAGATGGGCAAGACGTTATACAGGCATAGTATTCCTTTTTAAGAATAGCGAGTCCAATCTATTTTGAATAGACATCTTTCCTAAATACGGTTATATAAATGTAGGATGCAATGAACGAAGTGAATTGCATCAAGATGTAATTCGTAAACTCATTACATCCTACATAAAGTCCGTAATTAACTGTATAACTTCGGTTAATTTCACTAGGAAACGATATCTAATATGATAGAGAAAATAATAACAGAGATAAAGGAAAGCTTTCTGAATAATAATGCTAAATTAGCAGTAGCAGAAAGCTTAACTTGTGGTAATATTCAAAAAATGATTGGTCAAACATCAGGAGTATCTAGTTTTTTTGTTGGTGGAATCACAACATATTCATTGGCAGCAAAATGCAACTTATTACAAATTGATAAAGAACATGCCAAATCTGTTAATTGTGTATCAGAATTAGTTGCTAAACAAATGGCTATTGGAACTTGCAGATTATTTGAGGTAAATGTTAGCATTGCTACAACTGGTTATGCAGAACTAGCTGAAAAAATTCCATTTGCATATATAGCTGTCAAAGTAAATAATTTAGTTTTTGCGAAGAGAGTTATTGCTCCAAATATGAATCGTGTAGAAGTACAACAATATATATCTGTGACAGCTTTATCATATTTATTAGAATGCTTAAATATGTAAAAATATATATTGAATTATAAGTGTTTGAGAAAATATTAATTGTGAATGGTTAACTGTGAATTAATAATTATTAATGAAAGTCAAAATCATTATTAATTAACCATTCTTAATTCACTAATTCACAATTAAAAGTTTATTAAAACCATTAGATTTTATTGTTAAGATCAGAAGCTAAACATAATTGTAAACATTTATCCCAATCGGGCAATTCAATACCAAAAGTTTTAGTGATTTTATCATTGGATAATACGGAATACATTGGGCGTTTTGCTGGTGCTGGATAATCTTTTGTTGGGATCGGTAAAATATTAGGCTGATTATAGTTTTTAGCAATGATACTTTTAGCAAATTCATACCAATTGGTTTGGCCATTACAAGTTAAATTATAAATTCCAGATAACTCTTCTATCTCCACTGGGTATAATGGTGAATTAAGTTGAGCTAGAATATGAGCGGTAGCTGTCGCAATCATTCTACTCCAAGTAGGAGAACCAATCTGATCTGCAACTACTTTAAGTTCTGGACGTTCTTTAGCAAGTTTCTGCATAGTTAATAAAAAATTGTTACCCCGTAAACCATATATCCAAGCAGTGCGTAAGATCAAATACTTACCACCAATAGCAGTAATCGCTTGTTCACCTGCTAATTTGCTAGCTCCATAAATTCCCATTGGATTAACTGGATCATCTTCAGTATATGGTTTATCATTACTACCATCAAAAACATAGTCAGTAGAATAGTGTACTAATAATGCTTGTAAACGTAAGCTTTCCTCGGCAAGAATACTAGGAGCAGTTCCGTTAATTGTATATGCTAATTCAGATTCCTTCTCTGCTTTATCAACTGCCGTATATGCCGCAGCATTTAAAATAATATCTGGTTTAACTTCACGTATTACACTACGAATTGAATCTGGATCAGCTAAATCAATAAAAACCTGTGCTTTAGGATTTCTCCCAACAGCTAATACTTGGCCAAGTGTTTGTACACAACGATGTAGTTCCCAACCAACTTGACCAGTGGGAGCGATTAGCAAAATTTTTTTACTAGACATTTTTTTTTCCTATGCTTACGTGAAGATATTGATATCATGACTTCTAATTTACCACTCTTATGATATAGTATACAATATTTTAGATAAATTAATTGGATCTAAGCTTGCTTAATAATTTAACTATTTATACAAATTAAAGGTAATTTATGAAATATTTTATTGGTTTGATAAGTTTGTGTGGGGTATTTGTTAGTCAGGCTGCTGAAGTGGATTTTTCTAAAGCCTATTTAAATAACACAGATACACCTTTAGTATTAAATATTGCTGGAATTCAAACTACTAACCAAACTGATTTTAGAGTGGATACATTGGATTGGATGTTATCTGTGGAATTTGATCCAGATAATACAAGTTTTATATTATTGGATTCAAAAGTTCAAGATAAACTTGATGCTGAATTATCACAACAATATCTGCGTAATACAACGTGGAAAGGAATATATAAAACTGCCAATAACGTGTATGAAACTAAGTTAGATATAAATGTAGTTCAATCTGGTTTTATTGGAGCTGAAGTTACTCATTATACTCTCGATGGACCAGAGCCATCTAATTTTTTACATATTAAATTAACAGGTAGTATTAGTAGTCAATATCTTATTGATGAAGATCAAGAAGATGATTTAGATTGGATTGATGTTGAGCAATACAATCAAAAAGTTGCTGAAATTAATGAAAGAAATGCTGCCAAACAAGATGGGCAAGAAATAGAAGAGATTCCTGAAAAATTAGATATTCGCCATTTTATACGTGTAAAACGTGGTCAAAGAATTGGTGATTCTAAACATTCTAGTAGTTCTTGGGGAACTTTTAATGAATATCGGCTAACTTTAGAAAATGATAAAATCATTGGCAATGTTGGTAAGCCTTTAGATAAATATGGTGATAAGGATTCTCTAACTGGTAATAGCATAATAGAATTAACAATGGAAACAGCGTTAGTATTAGATTAGATATCTTTTTTAAACAACTGAAATTAAGCAAAATTTTGTTATAATTACTCTTTTTAAGTATATTGATATTCTCAATTGGAGATTAAAAATGAATCGTCGAACATTCCTACTTAGTTCTATTGGAGTTTTTGCTACTGCTAGTGGAATATGGTCAATAAAAAGTGGTTATTTAAGTAATAATGAGCGAATCGAAAATACAATTTTTACTGTATTTGAAAAACGCTTATCTTATTTAAAATGGGATAAAGCAGAAGTTATGCTTTTCATTCAGGACTTTATGGATAATATAGATAATAAAATTTATATTCAAACCAAATTAAATAAATTCAGTTTTTTATATCCACTGTATAACTACACTAATTTACTAGATAAAACTCCATTTGCCAGCAAGATACGCAGTTTTGAAGAAAAAGTTGTAACTAATTTTTTATTATCAACTAATTTTTTTCGGGAAGGTGCTGATGAAACTAAACCAGTTAAATACTTATTTTATTATGATCCATATAAAGCTCCTTGCCAAAACCCATTAGTTAAATGGTGGTAGATTAAAATATCTATTTAAAATTTTAGCTGATTTTTATATAACAGGCATGAAATTTCTTAGCCATAAATATTTCTATGGATTTATCCTACTCATCTTGTTTAATCAAGCTCAAGCTATAGATATTAATACAGCCACCGCTGATGAATTAGCACACGAGTTATCAGGAATTGGAACTATTAAATCGCAACGCATTATAAAACATCGTGAAATAATTGGAGGATTTATTGAGAAAGAACAGTTGTTGGAAGTTAAAGGTATTGGACCAAAAACTCTCCAAAAAAATTACGATAAAATTCAAATTTTAAATATTCCTAATTTTCTACCAACAAAACTAATTAAAAAACCTATTGAAACTAAATTTTGGGGAAATATTTGGATTAGTCTTATAATTATTGCTTTCTCACTGGTTTGTCTAGCTATTTTTAGATCAGTATGGCTAACTGCAAATAATAAAAATAAGAGAGTTTCTAGAGAATATTTAATAACTACAACCTATACTTGTGCAAATTGTGGCAAAGTTAGTGCATTAAAAAATATCTACTATGAAGGTTACATACAAGACCAATATTTCGATGATAATTTACCTCCTGGTTGGTTATGCGTTCCTAACTGGCTTGGAGAGTTATGTGATTATTGTTTCGACTGCTCCCAACAATCAAAAAGGAATCTTAAATGATAAAAACTATATTACTTATTTTTTTAGTTACTGTAATCAGTAATTCAACAGCTCAAACAATCATCATGGATGAGGAGGAAGGAACTCTAATATTGCCTGAAGTAAATATAGCTACTAAAACTCCAACTTATTCTATTACATTAAAACAAATTGATGATGATAGTAATGAAGTGATTCTAGAACTTAATACTTATACACCAATTAATAATTCTGGTATCTATTATGATCCTTATACGACAATTTTACATATTCCCAAATTGGTAATGGGTGGAGAAACCTATAACCAAGCTAGATTTCAATTATTACCAACAAGTAATAAATCTCCTATGAAATTTCACATGATTGGAGTTGAATCTGAGAATAATACTACAGCAATATCAGTTAAAGCTACAATAGAAACCGAACCAGTTAACGCTACCGAAGATGCAGCAGATGATATAGCAATTTGGGTACATCCACAAGACCCATCCCAAAGCACTATTATAGGTACTCAAAAGCAAAATGGATTAATGGTTTATGACTTAACTGGCAAAGAAATACAATACTTAGCTGATGGTAAAATGAATAATGTTGATTTACGTTATAATTTTTCACTTGGAGAAGAAAAGGTAACTATAGTTACTGCTAGTAATCGTACCAATAATAGTATTGCTATTTATAAAGTGAATCCTGATACACGTAAATTGGAAGATATCGCAGATCGTGCCATAGTAACTGGGCTGAAAAGTTCTATATATGGATTATGTATGTATCATAATAAAACTTCTAATAAATATTATGTGTTTATTAATGATAAAGCTGGATCTGTAGAACAATGGGAATTATATGACAACGGTGGATTAGTAAACGCTGCTTTAACAAGGAGTTTTAGTGTTAGTTCCCAAGTTGAAGGTTGTGTAGTCGATGATATATTAGGTCATTTTTATCTTGGTGAAGAAGTAGTTGGAATTTGGAAATTTAGTGCCGATCCAAAATCTAATAATAAAGGACATTTGATTGATACCACAGATAAAAATGGTAATGCAACCTTAGAAATTGAAGGTTTAGCGATTTATTATATTGACGAACAAGAAGGATATTTGATCGCTTCCAATCAAGGTAATAGTACTTTTACAATTTATAATAGAGCTGGTAGTAATGAATATTTAGGTCGATTTAAAGTAGGTACTAATTACGAATTAGGAATTGATGAAGTTGATGACACTGATGGATTAGATGTAATAAATCTTCCTTTAGGAGAAGCTTTTCCATATGGAGTTTTTATTGCTCAAGATGGTATTAATACGATGCCAAGTACTAATCAAAACTTTAAGTTAATTCCATGGGAACATATTGCTGACAAATTTGGATTACAGAAAGCTACCTCATATAAATTGCATTAAGCCTATTCCAGTATTACTTTTAGAAAAATTAATTACCTAAAATTTAAGTAGCTTATAATTTAAAGTTGCTTAAATTTTATATTTATTCTAAAATCCTTTCTAAAGATTATTGTATGAAAATTTTAATACAATATTTTTCTAAACAGAATCTCCTCTAAAATTTCTGACACAATTATTGTTTATAAATAATTTAATAAACCCCACATGAAAAATTCTATTTTTATTATAAGTTTATTTTTTTATAGTATATCTCAAGCAGATATCATATTAGATGGCACACTAGGACTCAAAGTTGCTTTGGAAGGCCCAAATTATGCTATTAATGCTGATTTAGGTCAACAACATGGTAATAATCTATTTCATAGTTTTGAAATATTTAACATAAATACAAATGAAATTGCCACATTTTCTGGCCCAGATAACATTAATAATATTATTAGTCGAGTGACTGGTGGTAATCTTTCTAATATTGATGGAATTATCAGTAGCACTATACCAAATGCTGATATGTATTTAATTAATCCCGCTGGCCTTGTATTTGGTAAAAATGCTAGTTTGGATATATCAGGTTCTTTTCACACCAGCACTGCAAATATATTGCGACTACAAGATGGTGGTGAATTTAATGCTACCGATCCACCAGCTAGTATTTTAACTGTAGCTCCAATATCTAGTTTTGGATTCTTATCTACTAATACCTCAGAAATAACTATTCAAAATAGTAAACTTAGCGTACCTAAAACTAAGACATTATCTATAATAGGCCAAGATATAAAAATCAATAATTCCTCCTTAAAAGCTAGTGCTGGCCGTATTAATATTGCTAGCATTTCTCAAGGAAATATAGATATAGATAATTTGTTTTTATCCGGAACTACTAGTGATTTAAGTATTGCAAATACTAGTGTAAGTGTAAGTAATGGCGGAGATATTTTTATTCGAGCCGGCAATTTTTTATTAAATAATACAGCAATCCAAACTAATGTGAGAAGTATTGATGCTGGGAAAATTGATGTACAGGTAGATAATTTAATAGCAACTGAAGGTAGCCGTTTTATCAGTAATACTTTAGGTGCTGGACAAGGTGGAACAATAACTATTAAGGTTAAAGAAGCAGCAGAATTTTCTGGTGAAAAAGTTTCTAAAAATAGTTCTGGTAAAACTGTTATTAATCAGAGTGGAATTAGTGTATCAGCTTCTGGTACTGGTAACGGTGGCAAAACCATCTTACAAAGTAATTCTTTAACTCTTAAAGATGGAGCTTTTATAGGTGCAACTACCTTTAAGCAAGGACAAGGTGGGAATATTAATATTAATACCACAGAATCAATCAATCTTGCTGGAATTGGTCTTAGAAAAAATGGCAGTATGATCGCTGCTAATACCAGAGGCCAAATGATAGGAGCTGGTTCTGGTGGTGAAATAAATATAAATGCTAAACAAATAGAAATGAAAGATGGTGCTGTAATAGGTACAAACTCCTATGGAAGTGGTCAAGGAGGGCTAATAAATCTTGATATTACAGATAACATAGTTTTAACTGGTGAAGATAAACGTGGAATTACTAGTCGTATTTCTACATTAACAACAGATTCAGGAAATGGTGGAACTTTATCCTTACAAGCTAATGAACTTCATCTTAAGGACGGAGCTATTATTCTAGCGATCACTGCCAGCCCAAATAGCACTGGTGAAGGTGGTAATCTAAATTTAAATGTAAATAATTTAATTAAACTTGAAGGTATAAGTCAAGCTGGACAAGGTAGTTCTATAACAGCTGCGGCTCAAAGCATAAATAGCAATGCTGGTTCTGGTGGCACAATAAATTTAACAACTAAAAACTTGGAAATTAGTGATGGATCACAAATAATTGCTACTAGTTTTGGCCCTGGTAATAGCGGGGAAATTAAACTCAACATATCTGAGAAGACTGTTCTAACTGGTAAAAATCCGGTAGCTAATCAATTTAAAACTGCTATTTTAGCTTCTTCTCAAAGTACAGAACCTAATGCTGGTAAAGCTGGCAATATAGAAATGCAACTTGGCACTCTACAGCTAAATGATGAAGCTGAAATTAATGCTGAAACATGGGGATATGGACTAGGCGGAAATATTAAAATTCAGGCCAATGCTATCGAATTAAATAATAATGGAACTATCACAGCTCTTAGTAAAGGTACTGGCTATGCTGGTCAAATAGAGTTGATTATAGCAAAATGGTTAGTAGTGAAAAATAGTACTATTGAAACTAGAGCGGAGACTGCTGATGGAGGTAATTTAACTATAAAAACTCCAGGTTTTATATATCTTGTTAATAGTCAAGTTACAACTAGTGTAAATGAAGAATTTGGTGGAGGCGGTAATATAACTGTTAATCCTGAATTTATTATATTTGATGATTCAACAGTTTTTGCTAAAGCTAAAAAAGGTCAAGGAGGTAATATTAGTATTACTACTACTGGGATTTATGATTTTGTCGATGAACCGATAGAAACAATTATCAATGCCTCTTCAGAATTTGGAATGGATGGTATAGTAACAGTTAAAACTCCAGATAATAATTCTCAAGAAGGTTTATTTTCATTGCCAACTACTTTATTTGATGCAAGTAAGTTCATTAATACTCCTTGCGCTCAAAAAGTTGCTACTAATCTCAGTAGTTTTATCTTAACACCTAGCGAAGGAACTTCTAATGCTGTAGGAGATGTATTACCAAGCGGAATAATATTATCAAAATTACAAAAACCTTCTTTAACTACCAACAATCGGAATCATAACCTACCCAAGTTAGTTCTAGCAAATAACTGTTCAATAAATAAATATTAGACTTTTTATATAAAATTATTATATACTGTGTTTAACTATAATTTATGAGTATATTTTAACAACCAATAAAGGACCAATTATATGAAATATATAAAATTTAGTTTTTTGTTAATTATCATTTTTAGTTTAGCGGCTAATGCTGCTGTCAGTAAACAAGACATGGCAAATACGATTAATAAAGCTGGCAAACAGCGAATGTTAACTCAAAAAATGACTAAAGAAGTATTGTTTATTGCTTTAAATATTGATGTAGAAATGAATCGTGATGAATTGGAGAGTACGATAGAACTATTTGATAAAACTCTTCATGGTTTAATCAATGGTGATACTTATTTAGGTTTAATTACTACCAAAAATCCTAATATTTTAGCTAAGTTAAAACAAGTTAAAAGTCTGTGGAAACATTTCCAAGAAAATTTAAATGCAATCCAAAAAGGCGATATATCCTCTGATGTATTAGCAGCAATTAACGAACAAAATATACCTTTGCTACATAAGATGGATGAAGCTGTAAAGACTTATGAAAAGGAAGGTGGTTCTGTTTTTGAACCTAATCTTGCAAATATTATTAATAAGGCTGGTAAACAAAGAATGTTAATCCAGAAGATGACTAAAGAATTGCTTTTAATAGCGAAAAAAATTGATTTAGCCACTAATAAAACTAACTTAATAAATAGTGTCAATGAATTTGAAACCACCTTGGTAGAATTAAAAACTGCTAATAATAATGATTCGATCAATATCCAATTACAAAAAGTTCAAAAGAAATGGAGCAAATACAAACCTATTTTAGATAATGTTGACATTTCTGAGAAAACTTTACATAAGATTGATAAACTTAGTGTTTCCTTGTATAGAGCCATGAATAAAACAGTACAATTATATGCTAATTCTGTGAAAGATTAATCTCTATCTAATAGAATTTGCTGAAACTCAGGATACCAAATGTGTAATTCTTCTGGTGTTTTGAGTAAAATTTGTTTATAATTCCGCATTACAAACCATATTCCTCTAGTTGACGGTAGACTCCAACGTCGATCCAAGATATCTTTAATAGCTTGGGTAAATAAACGTCGCCATAATAGTTTTTTGAATACAGTTTTAAATCGTTTGATATCATGACTATGAAATCTATGTAATACAGCCTGATTTAATCCCCATAAAGCAGTAGTTGTAAAACGGGATAAACGGCTATTGGAGTCTTGTAAATGGAATATTTGAGCATCTAAAGCATGTAATAACATTCCTATTCTTGAGGCTCGATAACAAACATCATTATCTTCATTTACCGCATAACGCTTTAAAGTCTCTTCAAACTTAATTTGTTGTAAAATTTCCTTACGATAGCTCATTCTAGCCCCATGAATCATTGCTACTGGATGAGCTGCAACTTTTAATTCGTTTGGTAAAGAATATTTAGGAAAAGAAAAATCATATGGAATAAAGATATTATCATCTTTAATAATTTTTTTAGCCAATGCTCGTAATTTAGCTACTATGATTTTAAAATTCACTGGAGACTTATCTGCTGACAAACTAATCTTAATGTCAGGAGGTGAACTTTCTAATTTTGGCATTATACCAGCCACTTGATGTTTAGTATCTTGAGTATAAATACTAACTACTTCTTTCGCACAATTTGGATACATGAAAGAATCATCATCAATCAGAAAAATAATATCCGCACTATTAAGTTCAATACCTTGGTTACGTTGAGTTGCTGAAGAAGCATAATTAGCTTTAACATATAACCAGTTAATTTTTGGATATTTTATTGCTAAATCTTGTTGTACCAAATTTTTAGTTAGTTCCCATTCAGGACTAGCATCAACAACTATTATTTCCTTAGCAAGTAAAGTCTGTTGAGCAGCAAAAACTAAGCATTTTAATAACACTTGTTCTCTTTTATAAGTTGGAATTACTACAGACCATGTTAAGCTTTGATTAGACATAGGAATTTTTTTAATTAGGGTGTGTCATCAATTAGAAATAATAGTAAAATCGATGTTAGTATTATAATAGGCGATGGTTTAGAATAAGAGTAGCCAATTAAATATAATCTTTAGCTAACTGATACAAAGAAACTTGAGATTCATCATGTACAATAACTATTGTACCAGCAATTTTATCATGCCAAGTTTGATTATTTTTATCTATTAACATCCAGAAAAAACCAAGAAATAATGGTAGTGCAGAAATAGAATAACTAACATAGCGCAATACAGATTGTTTAAAACTAATTGGTTTACCAGTACGAGCATCCACAATTTCGCAGTCTAATAATAACTTACCAGGAGTAGCTGAGTATTTAATCCAAAACCAAATAGTTATCAAAGCCGGTAATGCATAAAAAATTAACGCAGTTCGCCATTCATATTGAGGCATGTAATTAGGATCAGTAATGTCATTCAAAGTAATAGGACTGCCAGTATAACTAAGATATAGTAAAAGTATTAATAATGGATACATCCAAATACCATCTAATATTAAGGCTAATGTACGTCGTCCAAAACCAGCATATTCAGTTAAAAAAGTTATCATAATTTATATCCTCTATGAACTGCTACTACTCCACCAGTCAAATTATTATAATCACAACGTTCAAAACCAACAGCTTCCATACGTTTTAATAAATTTTCTTGATTTGGGTGCATACGAATTGATTCTGCCAAATAACGATAACTGTCGGAATCTTTAGTAACTATTTTGCCTATTAATGGTAATATTTTAAAAGAATAAATATCATAAAAAGGTTTTAATGGTCGGATTTTTAATTCTGAAAATTCTAAAATTAATACTTTACCACCTGGTTTTAAAACTCTATACATAGAAGCTAAAGCCGCATCTTTATCAGTAACATTACGCAATCCGAAAGCTATTGTGATAAGATCAAAACTATTTTTAGCAAATGGTAAATTTTCAGCATTTACTTGAGCATAGTTAATTAAAACTCCTTCATTTAATAACCGTTCACGACCGACTTGTAGCATAGAAGCATTAATATCAGCTAAAATCACCTCTCCTTCTGGTCCTACTTTATCTGCAAACTTGATAGCTAAATCACCAGTTCCACCAGCCAAATCTAATACTCTTTGACCACTTTTAACTCCAGCCAATGCAATAGTAAATCGTTTCCATAAGCGATGAACACCACAAGACATTAAATCATTCATTAAATCATAGCGAGTTGCCACTGAATCAAATACTTCAGCAACCTTTTTTACTTTTTCTTTATTTGGTACTTGGGTAAAACCAAAATGAGTTTTTTCAGAATCCATGTTTTAACCTTTAAGTATTAGAATATAGATGTGATGGTGATTATAGCATTTCCTAATTTAATAGACTATAATCATACGAAATAAGTAATTGATATTTTTTAAATTTAATTAATAATTAAGCATTATAGAATTAAGAATTATTATATATAGTTCTTGCTAAAACATAAACTTTAATGTATAAATATCGAACATATCAATAAATCTTATCAATATAGGTAGTTTATTATAAGCCTGAATTAAGAAATATCATAATAAGTTAATTATAAGAATGTTAAAACAACATATTATTGAAATTATATCATTATTTTGTGCTACTAGTTTTTTAGTAACTAGTTTTTTAATATTTGATTATATACATAAAAAAGATGAAAAAATTCAATCTGAAAGAACTCATGCTCAACAAGAAACGATAGAAGCTGCTCAACAAATAGATACAATTTTAAGTAAATTATCTGCTGTTGCTCATGCCATAGCTAATGACATTAGTTCTGGTCAATTACGCAAAGAAAATATTCTCCAACGTTTAAAAACTAACCTAAAAGAATCTCCTAATATGTTTGGGATTGGAGTAGTTTTTGCTCCATATGTAAATAACCCCCAAAAGCGTAAACTTTCTCCATATTATATAAATAGAGATGGTAAATGGGAACCTAAACAAGATTTAGTACAAGTTTTTACTGTACCAATTACTTATTTTGATGCTGTTAAACAAGTCAAGATTTCTATTGGGGCTGTTTTTGTAGATTATTTACTAACCAATGTACGGTCTTTGATGACTTCTCTTGAACTTGGTAGAACTGGATACGGATTTATTTTATCAGAAAAAGGAGTTTTTATCGCTCATCCGATTGAAGAGTATGTAAAAAATAATCAAACCGTATTTAATCTAGCTGATTTACATCATGATAATGTATTACGTCGATTGTCGGAAAAAGCAATTGATGGTGCAAGTGGTGCAGTTGATTATATTGATCAAGAAACTGGCCAATCTGCTTGGATATTTTATCAATTTGTACCTTCCACTAACTGGTCAATCGGAGTGGTATTTTTTAAAGATGTTTTAGAAACTAGCTTATTGCGAAAAAAATTAATTTGGATTTGCATTAGTACAGTCATTTTTTTAAGCTTATTAGCGGCACTTATTTCTCGAATTGATAAAGGAGATCGAAGAAGTTTTTGGGAATATATAGTTGCTTTTAATCTAATAGTTATGGGAGGAATCGGTTTTTTATGGTATTTAGCTCAAACCGTACCTTTTAATGAAATTGCTGATAGCACTACTATTGTAGACAAAGTTGGTTTAGAAAGGTTTTTGACTGTCCAAACTAAAGAAATGTCTTCTAAAAAATCTGTTTATTATGTACCTACCGGTATTTTTATTGAATCTATGAAATTTTCTGGAGTCAATAATATCCATATATCTGGATATGTATGGCAAAAATATGATGATAGCATTCCTGATACAATAACTCGTGGATTTTCCTTACCACAAGCTGGATATACTGATATAACAAAGTCTTATCAGCTAAAAGAGAATAATGTTGAAGTTATCGGTTGGCATTTTCAAATTGTAATGCGGCATGAATTTTATTATGCCAAGTATCCATTTGATAAGCGTCATATCGGTATTCGTATAGCTCATCGAGATTTCGACCAAAACGTAGTTTTAGTTCCAGATTTAGAAGCATATGGAGTCATGAATCCAGCAGCTAAACCAGGAGTTAAAAAAGAATTAGTTTTATCTGGTTGGTCAGTGTTGAAGAGCTTTTTTAATTATCAAATCAATTATGAAAATACCAATTTTGGCATTAATGAATATATGGGAGTGGGAAATACCAATTTTCCTAACTTACATATTAATGTTTTATTAAAAAGAGAATTTATCGGTCAGTTTATTAGCAGCGTATTACCTCTTATTATTATCAGTACCATATTGTTTGCATTACAAATGTGGTTAGGTAAAACCACGACATTTGTACGTTCGCTAATTGGTCTATTTTTTGGTATTCTACTTGCTCATATTAGGCTACGAGGAACTATAAAAACCCCAGAGATTATTTATCTAGAATTTTTCTATCTAATAATTTATTGTAGTTTCTTAATTACTACATTTAGTTTCTTCCTATTTAGATATAAAGTAACCATCGGATATTATCGTGACGGTATTATACCTAAATTACTATTTTGGCCTATAATTTTAGTAAGTTCATTTATAATTACAATAGTTGTTTTTTATGATTAATAAAACATTATTCATAGTAATATTAGTTACTAACATAATATTATTTCCTTCAATGGGAACAGCACTTGAAGTCAGAATTACTGAAAAAGTCGAGTCTATAACTATTATACATAATGATAAACCAGTAATTATTCGGCGTAATCAAAATCAAAATAATATAATCAATCCTGAGTTTGCCAAAACTTCACGACCATGTCCACCTTTTTGTATAAAACCAATAACAATAGCAGATGGAGTAGAAACTATTATTGAATTGGATATTTTTAAATATTTACAAGATGATAATAGTGTTGTTATAGATTCTCGTACTGTAGCTTGGGTGGCCAAAGGTTCAATTCCAGGAACTATAAATTTACCTTGGGATATTTTTGAGAATACTAAATTTGATATATTGCCAATATTATTGGAAGAACAATTTAATGTTACTGTTAACGACAATAAATATTATTTTGATGCTGCCAAAACTCTAGTATTATTTTGCAATGGTCCTTGGTGTAATCAATCACCAACTAGTATTAAATCTTTATTAAAACTTGGTTATCCAAAAGAAAAACTAAAATGGTATCGTGGTGGTATGCAATCGTGGGAATCACTTAGTTTAACTACTGTTACTGATGTATTAATTCCTAAAATTAGTTTAGATACTAAAATTCTTGATTTATTAACTTTACCACCAGAAGAAAGAATTTCTTGGTTTAATTGGTTAAAACAAATTAGTTTCTTCTGGCGAAATAACGAGTCTAAAGTTAATATAACTCCAAATTTTAAAACAGTTTCAATTAAACATAATGATCGAAAAATACTAATTCAACGTAATCAAAATAAAGATAATCTCATTAAGAGCGAATTTGCTAAAACTTCTCGTCCTTGTCCGCCTAAATGTTTACAATCACGTGATTTAGTTAAAAATGTTGAGATTATTGCTGAGTTAGAATTATTATCTTATTTAGAAAGAATAGGAACTGGGGATAATTCTATTTTAGTGATTGATTCTAGAAAAATTGACTGGGTGGTAAAAGGATCTATTCCTGGTACTGTAAATATACCGTGGGATATTTTAAGTGGTAAAAAATCTAGTCCACCTCTTGTCAGAAAATTATTAGAAGAACAAATTGGAGTAAAAATTGATTATAATGGTAAGTTTTCATTTGAAGACGCTAAAACTTTAGTTTTATTTTGCAATGGTCCTTGGTGTAATAAGTCCCATGATAATGTCGCAACCTTATTAGAACTTGGTTATCCACCAGGAAAATTAAAGTGGTATCGTGGTGGTATGCAAGCATGGGAATCTTTTGGTTTAACTACTGTCAAAGATATACCCATGCCTTGGTTTGGTCTTTAAGTAAGAGTTAACTGGTATTAAAATCATTTTCAATAGATGATAGGATTGAAAACAAGAAAAGGACGAATCGACCGATTCGTCCTATCAGGATAACTTTAACTAATTTTTTTAATGTTTAAAGGTTTCATCAAGATCAGTATCTGATAAACTACGTGGTATAAATGGTAATATTCTAACAGCTACTACAGTTAAAAATGAAGCAATAGCAATACCGCTAACACCTAACATAATTTCCCAAATACTTGGTGTATATGAATACATTGTAGAACTATGCATAGCCCCATAATCAATAATTTCTTTACCTGGAAATATGTCTATTGGGTAAGCTTGACCACCAATTATAATCACATATAATAAAGATATTCCGCCAACAATAGTTAATAATGCTGCTACAGCAATACTAATCCTATTATTAGTAAAACGATCATGATATAACAGTAATAAAGGTAATATAGTTCCTAAGAATACATAGCCAGCCCAAAATAATACTGTATAAACTCCACCACCAGCTAATACAAAATATTCAATTCCATGTCTACCAGTAAAATATAAATGAGTCAGATGATAGACTAATACAAAGTAAAATACGCCAACAATAAAAACCCCTAATAATTTCTTGGGACGGGTTAAAATACCATCTCCCAAGGAACAGTGAGTTTCCCAATAATCAATCAGTAGTACGAGTAAAAATATTGCTAATCCTAATGATAGAGATAGAGCAATAAACAATGGAGCCATAATCGCGGTCTGATAAGCTTCTTTAGCTACTAAAAAACCAAAAATTGAACCAGTACCAGTAGTCAGTATCAAACGCCAAGTAAATGCAATTAAACCAGCAGTAGGATAATAACGTTGCATACTTCTTTGCATCATGAACCATAAGTACACAACACAAATTAATAAAAATCCATTGTATAGTATAATATTCCATGCAAAAATGGATTTAAAATTATAAGAGGTCATAGCAACTACTAAACGATCTGGTCGGCCTAAATCTAACACTAATACTGATAAACCACCGATCAATAGAGTAATAGCAAGTAAAGCTGATAAACGAGCTAGAGGATTATAAAAAATCTTGCGAAATACCGAACTAATAGAAGCTACATTTAACACTCCAGATGCCGCTAAAATTAGAAAAATAGCAAACACATGCGGTATTCCCCATACAATCTGATTGTTCATACCAGTAATAATATGACCATGATGTTCCATATTATAGGCTGCAAATAAACCTAATAAAATAAAAAATACTGATACAATTATTCCACCATAAAAAGCAAAACTTTTACCTTCAATAACATAAAAAGTAACTTTTTTCATAATTTACAATCCTTGATAACGTATGCCAGGATTCAATTTCAAATCAGGCCGCAACACAGAACTACTCATTTCTTTCAACTTTTTACTAATTTCACTTTCTGGGTCATTCATATCACCATATATCATGGCTTCATGACCTTCAGCTTCACAAGCTTCTATACAGGCAGGACCCATTCCGTGGTCAATTCTATATACACAAAAATTGCAAGATTCCACTGTACCTTTACCACGTGGCGAGTGAGGTTTTTGATTTTCCAAAGCTTCATGTACAAATGAACGGGCTTTGTAAGGACATGCCATCATACAATAACGACAACCAATACAAGTATGTCGATCAACTAACACAATACCATCAGCCCGTTTAAAAGATGCTCCAGTTGGACAGACATCTACACAAGGTGGGTTTTCACAATGTTGACACATAAGAGGTAGAAAAGTTTCCCTACCTGTTTGTTTATCACGTACTGTAACCTTGCGAATCCAGACTGGTTTAATTTCAACTGGAACATCTTCAGTAAGACCATGTTCTTCAACACAAGCATCTAAACAAGCAGTACAATTATCAACACATTTATTAGTGTCAATTAGCATACCCCAACGAGTTTCTGATGTAACCGGTTTTTCGGCATGATGAGCCTTAGGAGAAACACTATATAATAGTACACCTGGAGCTACTGTAATAGCAGCCGATTTTTTAAGAAAATCCCGGCGATTTTGAGTAGAAACGTTCATAAAAATGCAATCAATCCTGATTAGGGGAAATTGCTGCCTCCTTAACTATAGATATAACCATCGGTAACTGATATACATTTGTTCCGAATCAGTTAAACGAACTGCCATTGTTGGATGACATATGATTTAATACGAATTTCTAAGCATAACTTAGATCGGCCATTTGAACTATATAGCTCAAATGGCCTTAAAAGATGGGATTTAAAGAATTCTTAGTTCCTAATGATATGAAAACCTAAGAATGATTAGGATTCGATCCATTTTGTCAACAATTTTCCAACATTTTCTTTGTTGAGAACTTGTCTATCATCGGGACTATTCCATATTTCCCACTGATAACTTTTACCCTTAGAAAAGAGTAATAACATGGTTTTATTATTACCAGTTATAACATCTACTCTACCAACTGCACCAAATACATTGATTTCAATAGGTCTTAATATAACCTGATGTTCACCCACCATATTTACTTCAAGGATGTTAACATCATAAGAACCTAAGTTATCATCCAATCTGTTAGTAGCAGTATTAAATACAGCCTTTTTAGAATGTTCTGATAGCCAAGGCCTTATTTTTTTATACATCGCTTCAATTTGCTTCAACCAAATACTTCTTTGTTCTGCTTGGCTTGGTACTGTTGGGCTAGTATCTTTGGAGTTCGATAATGCTTTAATAGTTGTAGTCTTTTTAACCACTTTAGTCGCTGACTTAGTAGTTATTTTTGCTACAGGTACTTTAGTAGTTTTTTTCGTTGTAGATACTTTAGCCGTAGTTTTTTTTGCTACTGGTTTCTTAGTGGTTGCAGACTTCTTCGTATCTGAAGACTTTGTTTTCTTAGAAGTTTTTCCATTACCGAAAACACTATTCCATGCCAATTTATCCTTATTTTTTACCTCAAAATACCCATGTTTTTCTACAAATTTGATAATCGGGTTGTTTAAAGTGAGTTCCTCAAATTTTTTGAGATTTTCTAAATTGTTTTCAAACGTACTAGCATCAGCTTGTACATTAAACACCTTTTCTTCACCTTCAAACAATTTTACCCCTTTACCAATTGGTTTGAAACCCAATGCCTTCAGAGATTCTAAATAATTTTTAATTGCAGGTAAAACCTTAACATATTCTTTTGCCGGCACATTAATCATTTGTTCCATACGTCTTATTCTGGTAGAAGTGTGGAACTTTTCAATCTTTGTTTCAAAACGCTTTCTGGTTTGAGAAAAACCCCATAAAAACATTCCTTCATTATTAGGAAATTTACTAGTATCAGGAACAACACATGAAAATCCATTATTGCGACGAAAACCATGTAGTTCAATTAATTCTTGAGCAAATTGTTCAACTTTCTGTTTTATCGTAGATGACATTATTTTCTCCAAATGAGAAGGTTTTATACAATGATCCGATAATATGGAAAGAGAATCTTTATCATTTTTCATAAATACTTCAAAATATTTATAAAATATAAAAGAAAGATTACTATTTTCCATATATCAATTTTATGTCATATGGTAAAGACAAATAAGTAATAATGCAAGCAATTTTTATGTTTATAGCAATTTTTTTTCAAAAAAATTGAAAATAAGATAACTAATCAGATTGTACCGGTTCCATATCAGAACTGAAAGATTCCTGTGGTTTACTAGTATGGCATTGAAAACAATCAATATTTACTGCTGCATAAGTATGACAACTACGACAAAAATGGTCAGAACCATGATGGACAGTTGGATAATTTCCAGATTCATCAGCTGTCACATGACAATTAACACATGCTATTAAACTATATTCTGAAGTACGTATTCCACGTCGCATAGTATCATGTCGATAATGCTTTAACAATAAACCATGTTCACGTCGCATTAGATCAATTGGTTCAACACATGATTGTTCTGCAGAAAAGTTATTTTTAGCTTTAGGTATTTCTGGCATGGATACTTCTCCAGATGATACACCACTGACTGTCATAATTAATAACAACCCTAAACTAAGCTTCCCCAAAATCATTAATATTTTCATATTTTACCTAAATAGTAGGGCAATTACTTACCCTACAAACCCAAATGAGGTTACTCTCCAAGGCCCATATTAATATAACCAGTAGGGCAGACATCTGAACAAATATGACAACCTATGCAAAGGTTATAGTCAGTATAAACATAACGCCCAGTAGTAGAATCTTTTTTTGGAGTACGTTTTACTGCTTCCTGTGGACAATATAAAACACAATTATCACATTCAAAACATAAACCACAACTCATACAACGTTTAGCTTCATCCTGAGTATGACTAGTATCAAGACCATTCATACGTTCGCCAAAATGTCCTAATACGTCATTAGCTGAAACAGGTTTATCTTCACGGATATTACGAGCTGTATAATTAAAATGTCCTAAAAATAAAGCATCTGGTGAAATTACTTCATTAGAAGAACGATCTTCATAGTTATGTATAGCATAATTAGCATCTGAAGTACCGCGTAAATCACCTTCAGGTACAAAATTTTCTGGAGCTAAATCAGTTTCACCTAGTTTAGCCAACAGATTAAAATGATGAACATCTACTTTAGGACGTTTATCTTGGTCTGATTGCTTCAAATAGCTATCAATTGTATTTGCGACAATAGAACCATGCCCAATTGCAGTAGTCAATAAATGTGGCCGAATAATATCACCAGCTACAAAATGACCTAATTTACCTTTAACTTGATAAAATGGATCAGCATCAATGAAACCACGACCATTATCTAATTCTTCCAATCCATCTTTTAAATTACCGAATTGACCGATTGCAGAAACTATTAGATCAGCTTCAATTTCATATTCAGTACCATCAACTTTAGTAGGAACTCCTCTATCATCAATAGTACATTTTGCCATTTTTAAACCAGTAGCAAGACCATCAGCACCAATCATTACTTCTGTAGGCATTACTCCAGCTTGAATATCAATACCCTCACGAATAGCATCTTGTACTTCATGTTCAGCTGCTGTCATTCCTTCAATAGGAAATAAAGAAGTCAAAGTTACCTCTGCTCCTTCTTTAGCACCTAATTCGGCAACATCATAAGCAACATAACCGATTATTGAACCGTCAGAGGAATTGTCTTGAGCAGTATTTTTAACCTGATCTTCTGAAATATGGCTATAACCTAAACGACGAGCTACTGAAGCCACGTCAATTGAGGTATCACCACCTCCAACTACAATTATCTTTTTAGGAACATGATGAACATTTTCTTGATTAAACTCGCTTAAGAAATCAACTCCTGTTATACAGTTAGGAGCATCAGAACCAGAGGCTGGCAAAGGACGACCAGATTTACAACCAATTGCCCATAATACAGCATCAAATTCTTTTTCTAAATCGGCAATAGTAATATCTTTACCAACTTTAGTGTTCAAACGTACATCTACATTCATATCTGTAATACGTTTGATTTCACCTGCTAACATATCACGAGGAGTACGATAACCAGGAATACCGTACATCATCATACCACCAAGAGTAGCATGGTCATCAAATACAGTACAGGCATGTCCAATACGACGTAATTGATAGGCAGCAGACAAACCAGCTGGACCACCACCAATAATAGCAACTTTCTTCCCAGTATCTTCACCGGCTGGAGCTAATTTATAACCTTTTTCTAGTGCAGTATCACCAATGAACTGTTCAACTGCATTAATACCAACGAAATCTTCTAATTTGTTCCGATTACAACCACTTTGACAAGGAGCTGGGCAGACCCGTCCCATTACTGATGGAAATGGGTTTGCATCAGTGGAACGCTGAAATGCATATTCTTCCCAGTCCATACCTTTTGGGGCTTTTTCATTTTCACGAACTATTGCTAACCAGCCACGTATGTCTTCACCAGCCGGACAACTACCTTGACATGGTGGAGTACGATGTACATAAGTTGGACATTTATAACTCCAACTAGCTTGAAAGATATTATCTTTTAAAGCATAATTTCCGTTATCACCATCTTTAAATCTACGAAAAGAAAGCTTATTTTCTGATGTCGTCTGCTCAGACATCTTACCTCCTAATTAACTGATAAGAATTGATTAGCCTGGAGTTTTAACTTCAGTAGTTAAGACAATGGCATCACTAACTAATTGATGAACACTTAAAATTGTATCCATTTCAAAACCATAATATGGTAAAACTTTACTAAACTGGCTCTTGCAAATAGCACAAATAGCGGCCATATGAGTTACCCCATGATCATCAACAACTTGTTTAAGTGCTTCCATACGTGGTAACGCACCTTTAACTCTAAGTTCTATTAAATCATCGGTTAATAGACCACCACCACCACAACAATAGGTCTGATCTTTAATAGTATCAGGTTCCATATCATAATAGTAATTGCAACAAGCTTTAATAATTTCCCGTGGAATATCGAACTGACCACCAGGTTTATCACCCATACGGGTTGCTCTGGCTACGTTACAAGAATCGTGAAAGGTCAAACGTCGATGATCATTAGCTGATTTATCTAATTTAACTACACCTTTTTGAATTAAATCATAGGTGTATTCACAGATATGTTGGGGGACTGGATAACGAGTATCGAGAAAGTCAAACGGGCCAACAAGAGTATTTAAGAAACTATAACCTACTCTCCAAGCATGACCACATTCACCAAAAACAATTCTCTTAACTTTTAGGTCTATAGCTGCTTTACGAATCCGTTCAGCAACTTCTCGCATATTTTCATAACTACCAATAAACATACCAAAATTAGCAGCTTCAGAAGCATAAGAACTTATAGTCCAAGAAGCACCTGCTTGATAAAATACCTTAGCGTAACCAATTAAGCCATCAATATGTGGTTCAGCAAAGAAATCGGCTGATGGAGTTATTAGTAAGATATCAGCACCTTCTACATCCAAAGGCATCTTAATATCTATACCAGTCTCATCCTTCATATCCTCTTCCAAACCTTCTAAAGTATTAGCTAAAGCAGGTTTTGGTAGACCTAAATTATTACCAATTTTATAAACTTTAGCAATAATTTCATTACAATATTTTTGACCTTTACCAACAGTATCAAGGATTTCTCTAGCAGCCATCGATATTTCAGCAGTATCTATCCCATAAGGACAAAATACTGAACAACGTCGACACTGAGAACATTGATGAAAATAATTATACCAATCATCTAATACATCTCTAGTTAGATCTTTCGCTCCAACTAGTTTGGGAAATAATTTACCAGCCAGAGTAAAATGCCGACGATAAACTTGCCTAAATAAATCTTGCCTAGCTACTGGCATATTTTTAGGGTCATTAGTACCGATCATATAATGGCATTTATCAGTACAAGCTCCACATTTTACACAAGAATCTAAAAAAACTCGTAATGAACGATATTTTTTCAGCAAATCTCCCATTTTATCGATAGCGACATCATGCCAATCATCTATCAATTCACCTGGAAATCCCAATGCTTCTTGCATATCAGGTTTAGCTACAAAAGGGCCATTGCCTTTCATAACTCCAGGTTTTAAAATTGGTATAGTTGGATAAGGTCTAAATTCAGGGATATCAAATTTTACTTTTGCCATTAGACCTTCCTATTCAGATGTAGTTGGTGCTGATGAAGTTTCAAATTTTTTTACTGCCCAAGGAGCAACGTGGCGTTTTTCACGAGGATTATCGACTTGATTACGAGTAGGGCTAAAAAACACGCCAGGTACATGTAATAGTTTGCTAAATGGGAATATAATCATTAATAAAATAACTGAAGCTAAATGGATTAATAACATTGTATCAGTGGGCATAGTCTGCCAGCTGAAAAAGTCAAAACTTAATACACTTAACATAAAAGCTTTAAACTGTATTATATCGGTACGAGTAACAAAACTTATCAAAACTCCACTAATTCCAATAGTTAGCAGTAAAAATAACATTAAGTAGTCAGATGGGGAACTGATATAACAAATTCGTTTTACAAACATACGTCTTGCTAATAATCCCAATAATCCAAATAACATTATAAAACTACCATACTTACCAAATGGTTGAGCTAAAACAACCAGAGTCCAAACTGGATCCATAAAATAGCGTAAATGGCGAACCAAAACTATCCATAAAGCCAGGTGGAACATTATAGCAAATAGCCAAATCCATTTATTGGAACGAAATAGACTCTTAAATAATATAACTTCCGACAATAACCGTACTACAACTCCTCCAGTAGTTACAGGAGCTGGTGTAGTAGGTATTTTTAACGGTGCTGGTGTAACAGCATATTGATAAATCTTATACCCCAATCCAAATACTAAGATAAAGGTAGCTACATAAAACGAAATGGCGTAAAACGCCGTCCAAAATTCCATAAATACATCCCTTTTCCTACACCCAAGCCCTTTAGGGAAGAGTTGATTTTACTAATATATTTTTGATATGTATTTTATGAATAAGTTCATAAAAACACAATAAAACACAATTTTTTTTGAAAAGTAGAAATTGGAGTTCAAGATAACTTGAACTCCTAGTGGGATTTAGACGCAACCAGTTGGTTTAGGCAGTCCGGCAAACCTACAAGCTTGTTTGGCTGGTCCATAAGGAAATAACTCATATAAATATTTGCTATTACCCTTTTCTGGTCCTAGTTTTTTACCAATAGCTTTGGTTAATACCCTTACTGCTGGAGCTATCTGATATTCCTCATAATATTCACGTAAGAAAGTTATTACTTCCCAATGATTATCAGTTAGTACCAACTCATCTTGTGCAGATAAAATTTCAGCTGCTTCTTTAGTCCATTTAGTTAAATCGACTAAATAACCTTCCTCATCAACTTCTACAGACTTACCATTAACATCAATACTTGCCACGATATACATTCCTCCAGTTAGAACGGTTTAAATTTAAAATTAGTCTTAAAAACTATAGCCAAGACTGAACTCTTTCATTCTTTGTTACTAAATCTACAAAACCTGCATAATCAACAGTTTCTATGCCAGATATTATGTTATCAGTACTCATACCACGAGCTTCAAAATCTGGTAATAGAACATGAATCTTACAATTTTGCTTTTGCATAGCTTCAGTAATTAAAGCCTCAAAACGAGTGCCTTTAGAAGCACCGTAAACACCATCTTCAAATAATAACACATTATGCCCAGAACGAGCTAGACGTAAACAGGTTTCTAATGAGTTAGCTTCAAAGGGTGATTTATTCACTGTATGTAATGTCATGTCAACCTCTTAATTAGAAACTTAGTACTACATCTTGTTGTTCCATTAAAGCAGCCAATTCTTCACTATTTACTAATGAGATTGAAGGCTTTTCCGCATAATTATCAGTTTCATCTTCCCAAGTAAGATTCATCAAATCATCTAAGGTCAAACCACGTTCTTCTAAGGAATCTTTGTCTACATATATTTTATTAATATCGTAGTCACCTAAAGCATTGTAAGTAGGTGAAAAGTTTTTCATTCCTATACCATCAGTGGACTGGCCTTTTTTAAGCTGATAAACTCCATCATCGATAAATGCTAAACTAACATCTTGTTCAAACGCAGCTCCAATCAATACTACTTCCAACGATTCTAACGCATAGATAGAACCATATGGAGCTCTACGATTGACATACAAGAATTTTTTTGTTGCACCACCTTCTTCCATATTATCAATCTCCAAATACTACCAAACGTTCAGCTTGAATACCAGCCTCAATAAGTTGGCCTAAACCAGAAATACGAAATCCTTCAGCAATATTATCAGCATCTTTACCATTACGTTTAGCTTCGTTTGCATCTAATAAGCCACGTCGTTGGGCTGCTGCTATACATACTACTAAGTCAAGATTGTATTGTTTGGCTAATTCAGACCAGCGATTAACAACATTACGGTCATCTTGGGGTGGCACGGTTAAACGAGTTGCATTATTTACCCCATCGTGATAAAAAAATACTCGAAAAATCTCGTGACCTTTTTCTAAAGCTGCTTTAGTAAAATTATAAGCAGAATCAGAAGCTTGATGCTGGTAAGGGCCTTCACTAACCATTATACCCAATTTCATCACAATTTCTCCTATACTTTATTAGAAACGGATATGAGCCGAAGCATTCAAGCTATTACGTGCTCCACGCCAGTTATCAATATGATATTTGGTAAATGGTAACTCAGTTAATTCAAAGAAACGTGGCCAACCGATTCTTTCGACCCAATCACCAATCCGTTCCCAATCTTTAGCATCTTCTTTATATACTCGAAGAATGTTTTTAACTATGGCTGCTGCTTCTGGCCATCTAGGAGGATTATTAGGAATACCAGCTGCTACTAACTTATGGAAAGTAGGTTTGCTTCTAGCATTAGATTGATTACCACCAACCCAGATAGCAATTTTAGAATGTTCTGGATCGTTGATTTGCATTGGTGGGCAAGGAGGAAAACATGCACCACAACAAATACATTTCTTTTCATCAACTTCAAGAGAAGGTTTACCATTTACTAATGCTGGACGAATTGCAGCAACTGGACAACGAGCTACAACAGTTGGACGTTCACAAACATTAGCAACCAAATTATGATTAATTTTTGGTGGTTTAGTATGTTGAATATTGATTGCAATATCACCTTGACCACCACAGTTAATCTGACAACAAGAAGTTGTCATGTGAACCCGGTTAGGCATATTTTCATTGATGAACTCTTCATGCAGTTCATCCATCAAGGATTTAACTACACCAGAAGCATCTGTACCAGGAATATCACAGTGCAACCAACCTTGAGTATGAGAAATCATGGTAACAGAAGGACCGGTACCACCAACTGGGAATCCTTCAGCGGTTAACTTATCAACTAAAGGTTTTACTTTAGTTTCATCAGTAACCATGAATTCAATATTACTACGGATGGTAAAACGTACATAACCATCAGCAAAATTATCAGCAATATCACATAAATTACGGATGGTATAAACATCCATTTGTCTTTGAGTACCAGCACGTACAGTCCAAACTTTATCACCACTGTCGCCAGTATGACATAATACACCCGGACGTGGGCGTTCATGATATTTCCAAGCACCATAGTTACGGGCCAAAGTTGGGTGCATGTATTGAAATGGATCAGGCACCCCACTTTCTATAGGCATCCGTGGTGGCATAAATAACCTCCTAAAAAATGATTTATAATTCTTAATTAAACATTGCTATTTAAGCAGCTTTACGATCTTGCCATTTTTGGGCTTCTTCATCCCAATCATCCATTCTAACATAAGAACTTTGACGTGGTTGTGAAATCATATTTGGATCAACTTCTATACCAATTCCTTCTATGAAATTAACTAAACCAATTCGTTCAATCATTTCACCAGTACGTTCATGTTCTAACGCATTTTCAGCAAAGAAATCAATAGTGTTACCAGCGATTTCATTTAATTTTTCGTAATCATCTTCAGTGTCTAACTTCATGAATGGCACAATTACAGTTCCCATCAAATCACCGATTTTCAGAGTCCGTTTACCACCCATTAAAATTGTTACTCCTTTATCATCTCCTGGAGACAATGCTTTAGTCATTACATTGATACAGTGCATACAACGTACGCAACTTTTATTATCAACTTCTAAACTATCATCATCATTGAGCGATAAAGCATTAGTAGGACAACGAGAAACTACACTATCAATTACGTACTTACGACCTTTTTCGGCAACGAATGCTTTAACTTCAGTTTGGTCAACCTTCATGTCGTCACGCCAAGTACCAATTACAGCCATGTCAGCTCTAGTGATTGAGTTCATACAATCATTAGGACAACCAGATACTTTAAATTTGAATTTATAAGGCAATGCTGGACGGTGCATGTCATCAATATAAGTATTTACCAACATCCGCAAAACTTTTTGTTCGTTAGCACAAGATTGTTCGCATCGAGCTGCACCTACACATGACATACCAGTACGAACTGCTGGGCCAGCGCCACCCATATCAAATCCCATTTCATTTAATTCATCAAAACAGGGTTGAATATTATCAGTGGTAGTACCTTGTAACATTATATCACCACTTTGACCATGTAAAGCGATCAAACCAGAACCATGTCTTTCCCAAACATCACAAAAATCACGTAATAATTTGGTATCGTAATGCATTCCTGGTGGTGGCATAATACGCAAAGTATGGAATTCTTTGGATTCTGGATAGTTTTTCGCAACTTCGGAAAAACGTGGAATAACTCCACCACCATAACCAATAACACCTACAGTACCACCTTTCCAGTAACCTTTTTTGGTTTCATAAGAATGTTCTAATTGACCCAACAGGTCAACCATCATACCTTGATAAGGTTTACCTTCGTCTGTAGCAAGACGTTTAATGCCGGTGACGAAACTAGGCCAAGGCCCACTTTCTAACTGATCCAACATCGGAGTATTATGCATTGGTTTGCCCATTTTCAACAAGCTCCTTTAGGTTAATATAAAATGTTATTTTTCTCAGTATATCATAAAATGCTAATTTAATAATATACTGTCAAGTAAAATTTTTTATCCAATGAAAATTCTATCAGATAAACTAAAAATTAGGTAGAAAATTTTGATAAATACAGCTTTTTATTTATAAATGCTATAATAATAATTACTAATAGCAAACATATTAATATCATGTATAAAGAAATTTTAATCTCTAAAACAGCTAGTATAACTCAGATAGCAAGTATAGAAGATAGTGTGTTAACAGAAATAATAATCGAAAGAAATGATAATACTACTCTAGTTGGCAATATATATGAAGGCCGAATTACTAGAATATTACCAGGTATGAAAGCAGCATTTGTAAATATTGGTTTAAAACACCCTGCATTTTTACAAAATAACTTATCGATCTGTCAAGGTCAAACTCTATTAGTACAAGTTATAAAAGAACCAATAGGTAATAAACAAGCCTGTTTAACCACTAAAATTTCTATTCCTTCACGCTATGTCATACTTTTACCATATTCACCTAATTTGCTCAAAATATCTAGTCGTATAAAATCATCTAAGGAACATCAACGTTTAAAAAATATTTTTTCATCAAAAACTTGCAAGCATGGACTAATTGTCCGTACTGCCGCTGAAGGAATTTCAGATAAATTATTATTTAACGACTTAGAGTTCTTATATAATCTATGGCAAGATATTCAAGATACAAGGATAAATTCATTAATTTATAAAGAATTACCAATATACTTACAAATTATTCGTGATTCATTTATCCCTATGATTTGTAAGGTTAAAGTTGATTCACATGAAATTTTTACAGAATTAACTGAATTTACTAAACAATTTATTCCCTATCTTACACCAAATATAGAGTATTATTCTACAGAAAAACCTACTTTATTTAAACAGTATTCTATCAATATTAATAAATTTTTAGAACCAAAAGTTATGCTTAATTCTGGTGGTTATATAATCATAGAATCAACCGAAGCTATGACTACTATTGACGTAAATACTGGTTCCTATATAGGTAAAAATAATCTATCAGAAACTCTATTTGAAACTAATTTAGAAGCTACATTTACAATAATAAATCAAATAAGATTACGCAATATTAGTGGTATTATTATTATAGATTTTATTGATATGAAAAATGACGGGCATAAACTAAGAATTTTAGATGCTTTAAAACGAGGATTAATAAATGACTTTGTTAAAATCAGTGAAATTTCTAGATTAGGATTGGTACAAATAACTAGAAAACGAACTCATGATAGTTTGGAACAGGTATTATGTAAAACATGTCCAACTTGTGAAGGAAGAGGCTTAGTAATTAAATAACTTTTTTAGACATCTTTTGGTGTTGGTAAAACCAGTGCAATTTATATCATGGGGGAAATCCTAATTTTATCCAAAGATATGAATGTTAAAAAATGGGTTGCTCATGCTGGACTTGATTCACGAGAATTTACCTCTGAAACTAGTGTCAATAAACAACCTCGGTTGACCAAAACTGGTAATCAGCATTTACGCTGTGCCTTACTCATGCCTGAGTTAAGTGCTACTCGTCATAATGCTAATGTAAAAGCCTTTTATAATTATTTGCTTGATAAAGGTAAAAATGCAAGGCATCTGTGCCGTCATGCATAAATTATTGCACTTATGGAATTTTAGAAACTGGGCAATATTTTGATGGTTCTAAGTTTTATGTTATTTATTAATTAGTTCCAGTCTTGTTGATTAATTTATATATCAATAATTTTAATTAGTGATTTTTTGATATGTATCGCTCTTTAACAATTTATCTAGTACTTTTGAAGTAAATACTTTAATACAGTTTATTGTCTCCTTTTGTGAGGGTCAACCCCCCCCACCTTTAGCAAAGATGTTATCATATTGTAATGAAAGATTATAAACATGGTTCACATACATCATTCTCAATACATTTACATATAGTATGAGTAACAAAATAC
>DAOUSL010000012.1 GCA_030627235.1 Thioploca sp. | reverse complement strand
TTTCGAACCTCGGCTAGTCACGGACTACTCGACTTCGGCTTGCTTCTCCATGTCTCGCAGCGCAGGTTTTCAAAACCTGTCAGGTCTAAATAACCTAATTTCACCCTCCAAATATCTTTTCCTTGACAAAAAAATCCCCAAACTTTATAATCAAATTTACACTTAGCTAGGGAAAGCTACCCGAAAAAGGTGGTAACCATAGAATGCCACCTTGCTAAGTGTTTCCCCTAAAAATTCTATAACTGCTATGGAGAGTCTATAAAATGACCACCCAAAATTTAATTATCCGTGACTTTAATGGTTCTACAATTCGTCAACGTTCTGATGGCTATTTAAATGCCACAGATATGTGTCAGGCATCTGGAAAATTGTTTACTGGCTATAAACGTCTTAAATCTACTAAAGCTTTTTTATTAGAACTATCTGATTTTCTTAGTAAAAATCCCGTTATGCTAATTAGCATAACGGAACAAAATCAACAACTTATACAAACTGTGCAAGGTGGTACTCCAGAAGAACAAGGAACATGGATACATCCTTATGTTTCAATTAATCTTGCTCAATGGTGTAGTCCAATATTTGCAGTACTTGTGACCGATTGGGTCTATGAATTACTAACAACAGGCACAGTATCACTAAATCCTGATAAATCTCACCAAGAAATTACCCTATTCGCTGAAAATCAAGCAAAAAAATTAGATAATATTGGTATTATTGGCAATGCAAAACAAATTTCCCTCAACAACTCTATCAAGGAAAAATTTGATTTAGATATACTAAAGATACTGAACATCAAATCTCAACCAGCAGAAATTCAACAAGCCTTACTAAATCCCACAAAAATAGCAGAACGAACTGGTTTACAAAGTGCTAGAAAAGTCAATTTGAAATTAATTGAAACAGGATTGCAAATCAAACACTATGATCAGAAAAAACAGATTTACTACGAACTAACTAAAGAAGGTCTCAAATACGCTCAATATCAAGATGTTGGAATAGGTAAAACAACACGCAGAACTATAAAATGGTATGAAAGTATACTAGAATTAATAAAACCACTATCTCTATTTGCATAAGTTATTTCTCGTTCCCAATAAGCCTTATATATAAAATTCCAACTTATTGAATTCACTGTTACAAAATAATGTTTATTGAAATGAAACTAAATTTTAGTTATGTTTATGTTAAAATAATATTTATTAATCACTAATTTCACGAGAAAATATGCAAAAAATAATTTTAGCCATTGTTGCAAGTTTAATTTTGTTTAATCCTTGTATTGCTACTGATATTGAAATACCACCAACTAAACTTTTACAATCACCAATGGAAAAATATCCAGCTCTTAAAAATACCATTGGTAAATATATGAATGCTTGGCAAAAACAAGATTTAAAAACCATGCGTACATATGAAAGCTGGGAAGGTGGACCTGAATTGAATGATATTAAGTATACTCAAGCTTTTAATGCTGATTTGAATATTAGTAAGTGGCAAATAACAAAAGTTGAGTCTCATAATAATGGGGAATACAAAATATTAGTACTGATTTCTCATAACCCTCCTAAACAGGTTGCTGCTTTTGTAAAAAAAGGTATTCAAGTCAACTCTACTTTAATGCAATGGTGGAAGAAACAAGGGGATAAGTTTGTACATTTGTACAATATAGAACATATTAGGATTCAAGAATTGTTAGCACCTCCTATGGAAAATACTCCTCCAGTATCTAAATAAACATCTCCAGTAAAATCTTAGACCTAACTAATTTTAAAAGTTAGGTTTATTCCTTAATCTAATTTTTTTCTAGTTCACATCCTCTAATAGGAAAAGTTGAGGCATTCAAAACAATCATATATAATACTTCAATCAAGCAATTCAAAGTTTTAAAATTAATATTATTACCATGATAATTTTTATTTTAAAATAACTATGAAATTAATTAACTTCACCAAATACAAATATATAATAATATTGTTTTTTCTATTGTCGTCTAATACACTCTATGCCGCAGTTGAAAAAGAAGTAATAAGGATAGAACATTGTTTTAATTGTAATACTTTATTGGTAGGAGCAGCCAATGTATTTCCTAATAGTATTCAATGGATTGGAAATAAAGAAGGTAGTATTTATCTCAATGCAGAATTGAATGAATATGGTTTTACTGGATGGCAAAAGACCTATAATTCATCGATAGATAATATGTGGAATCTATATACTTCAAATCGTTTTGTTTTAGGTAATGCAAAAGAAAATGGTGCAGCTCCACCTATTGGTTTTTTCTTTGCTCCTAGTTCTGAAGGTCGTGAACCTGGAATTATTGAATACACAGTAGCGACTATAGGAAAAATTACTAAACTGGTTCTGGTGAAAAATTTAATATTTCAACACTAGTATCTATAGTAGCTAATGTAATTATCGATCCTAAACATGTTGGTATAGAAGCTGAACCACTAATTATTATGAGAGTTGGACCAGCAGATAATCCAGATTTACAAGATTGGTATATGAAAACCTCGAATGTTACTGTGGAACAACCAGCTCCTTTTGTTCCTTGGGACTTTAAACCAACGAGTATTGTTGCTGCTGCTGAAGAAAATATATTAAAACAAGCTTTAAATATTAATATTTTTAGTGGCAGTCTTCATAATGCGTTTAGTCAATTTCCAAGAGACTTATCTCAACCTCAAACTATTTGGGTTGGCTATAGAATCAATAGTGGTATTGATAATGGCAAAATAGTATTTAATGAAACTCCTATTGTTTATCAAGTTTGGGATAGTACAATACTAAAAACTTCTGATTTATTAGAATAAGTTTCGTATAAAATATGATTATTTTAAATAATCCCATTTAACTCGACTATAAAGTTTTCTTGTAGAGACAAGGCATGCCTTGTCTCTACATCAAGTGGTTTATTCTTGTTTGATGCCAAATTTCTTATGTTATTGTTAAAAAACTTGATAATCAAGTATAATAGATATCTATTTTGCTAATCCTATCTACAGAATTAATATTGGAATTTAATTAAGAATTGCTGTACCATAAATATTACTTTTTTTGTAAAATAGATAGTATTTTTTCTACAATATGTTGTAATGGAAGTACATGATCTATTCCACCGTGTTTTACGGCTTCACCAGGCATACCCCATACTACACTAGTTTTTTCGTCTTGAGCTATTGTTACAGCACCAGCATCATGCATTTCTTTAATTCCTCTAGCACCGTCATCTCCCATACCAGTTAAAATTACTCCAATTGCATTTGGGCCTACATTTTGAGCCACAGAACGAAATAATACATCGACTGAAGGACGATGCCGATTTACTGCTTCACCTTGATTTAAAGAACAAATATAACGTGCCCCATAACGTTTTACCAATAAATGAGAATCACCAGGAGCAATGTAAACATGACCAGGTAGAATTGTTTGCTTATCTTTAGTTTCATACACTGTCATAGGTGATAACTGGTTCATTCGTAATGCAAAAGAACGACTAAAGTTTATTGGAATATGTTGACTAATAACGATCCCAGCAGTATCAGGCGGAATCTGGGATAATAAGACCCTAATTGCTTCAGTACCACCAGTAGAAGCTCCAATAGCAATAATTTTCTCTGTAGTTTCAAATCTGTGATGCAATGAGGTATTTTTAATAATAACATCAGCTGAATATTTAGGAGTAATAGCAAGCTTTTTATGAATAGAACGAGCTTGAACTTTAACTTTAGCTGCTACCCTGAGTTTAGCTATAATTTCTTCTGCATATTCTCCAAAGGTATTAGCAATATCAAGTTGGGGTTTAGTAATGAAATCTATTGCTCCATATTCCAAAGCTTGTAAAGTGATATTAGCTCCCTTTTCAGTCAAAGCGGATATCATTATAACCGGCATTGGCCGTAATCGCATTAAATTACTTAGAAAAGCTAAACCATCCATCCGTGGCATTTCTATATCCAAAGTTAAAATATCTGGATTTAACTGTTTAATTTTTCTTCTAGCAATATATGGATCACCAGCAGTACCAACTACTTCCATATCGTGAGCTGAGTTAATTATCTTTGTCAACATTTGCCGAATTAAGGCAGAATCATCAATAATTAATACTTTTAGCTTTGACAAATGCTTCATCTCCTAAAATAAATCAACATCACCAGCAATTGGCTGATTATCTAAACTGAGTTTATATTCCTTTTCCTGTTCAAGAACCACTTGTTGAGTAGCTCGTAATTTTTTAACTCTTGCTAAACCAGTACTAGGAAAAAACAGGATTTTACGTGGATAAATACTACCAAGGTCTTCAGCTAATAACTTTAAACCTTCCGTTTTTACATAATCTTTAACAAATTCAATATTTTGTTGTCCTATATTGCCTATATTTTGCATAATACTACCACCACCAAATAATTTTACTTCCAGGTTCTCTCTTTTACCACCATGCTTTAAAATTTCGTTGATCAAATATTCCATGGCGACACTACCATACCGACTTGCAGCACTAGCACGAGTGTGTTCCCATCGATCACTGGTAATATGTGGCAACATAAAGTGATTCATCCCACCAATTCCAATTATTTTATCACGAATACAGGCTGCTACACATGAACCAAGTACGGTCATCAAAATTTCGTTATGATAAGTAATATAATATTGACCTGGTAAAATTTTAGCAACATAACCACTATTACGATAATCCCAATAACGCTTAATATGCCGATAACCTGGTAAAGCACGTGGTGGGTTTAATGACATTTAATATATACCGTTTGTTTTAGTAAGCGAAAACGGGTAGTCAGTTGGAATAAATTTTCGGAATGACCAATCATTAAATAGCTATCATTATCGAGAATATCAGCAAATCGGTCGAATAAGACTTTTTGAGTAGATTTATCAAAATAAATTACTACATTACGACAAAAAATAATGTCAAATGGGCCTCGCATAGGCCATTTATGCATTAAATTAAGATGTTTAAAGGTAATTAACGAACGTAATTCTGAACTAACTTGGAGTTGTCCAGTTGTCGGAATAGTTTTAAACCAGTTTTTTAACCGATATGGTGATATTTTTTTTACTTGTTCTGGAGTATAGATACCCTGTTTACCGGTTGCTATTACTGACGAATCTAAATCAGTGGCAAGAATTTTAACATCCCAACCATTTGGCATTGATTCCTTAATTACCATAGCGATTGAATATGCTTCTTCTCCACTAGAACAACCAGCAGACCAAATTCTAATCCGTCGAGAAGTTGAATTTCTCACTAGTAATTGTGGTAGCAATACTTGTTTGAGTAAATTAAAATGATGTGATTCACGAAAAAATGCTGTAAGATTAGTAGTAATAGCATTGATAAAATTAACTATTTCTTCATCATCTGATTTTAATAATTTATAATAATTAGCAAAACTAGTCAAGTTTAAAGAACGCAAACGCCTAGACAGACGACTATAAAGCATTTCCTGCTTATGGTCAGATAATTTAATACCAGTATGTTCATTTACTAATCGACGTAATTTTTCAAAATCATGTTTAGTAAAATGAAATTCTCGTTCATCCATTTAAATTACTCATATAAATCGTTAATCTTCCTGAGTAGGTAAACCAATTATTGCTGAAAATCCTAATAATTTAGCTACATCACATAACTCAGGTGATGGCTCAAACCATGCAACAGTGACATCAGGACTATTAGTAAAAGCTAATAATAATTGAAAAGCTGCTGTATCTATTCGTTCAACTTTTTCTCCTAATATTTGAACTCTACAATTTTCAAATTGGTCAAGTTGGGTTTTCAAGATATCTAACTGTGGTATTGTTATAATTGGTTCTAATTCAAGTTTAATCCATTCACTTTTAAAATTATCTGTTTCTGCAACATTATTATCTTCAAATTGATATGAATTTTCTATAGTTTTATCATTCATTATTTATTCCTATTTTATAATTCTTAAATTAAATTCAGAAAATTATTTTGATTGGTCACGAGTTTTTTATATTGCTTATTCATTTTAATTCATAACGATTGCCTAGTTTATAATTTATTATACCAAACCTATTTATGGGTATTTGTAAAGCTTCTGGTAAAAAGTTCAATGGTTACAAGTGTACTTTTCTGATATGTTAGAAGGCTTCGGAATCATAGGTGAAGCTGAAGCCTAATCATTAAACATATTGTTCTAAGAAATTAAGGTTTTTAATCCTGAAAATTATTTAATCCAGTGAATCCTGATTCAAGATTGAATATTCAATTTTTTGGTGGATTTTTCAATTCATTTTCCTGACCACCAGTTCCATCACCACCCATATCTCCTAAACTATCAAGAGATTTTCCACCAGCTCTGGGATTAAATTTATTTTGTAAGCCAACCAAAAAATACCAGCGAGGATCATCATCCTTCCACTTGGTTTTAATTGCTTGCATCAAATCTGCATCAGTTTGATTTTCATTTAATAATTGTTGCAAGTTTTCAACAAATTCCTGTAAATATTTATGTAACTTATTCATCTTAAATTACCTTTTGAATAATTGAAAAAATTTAATAGATTGTAACCATTTTGTTAACTTTTTACATGCGAACCATTTGTATCCACGAGTGCCGTGACACATACAACATAACAATTTGGTCAACCAACTGAAAAAATGCCAACTTATTGGTAAAATTGTAATTATGATAACTGCCAACAGCAAAATTTGATTGTTAATATCAATTCCAACTTTGCCAATAGTATAACTTGCACTGCTACCAGCTAATAATACAATCAACAGGCTCATTAAAGTATTTAAATATTCACTGGACAAAGACCGTCTTTTACCTAAATATAATTGCCATTTTTCCTGTAAACCATTTAAATCATCCACTTGCCGTTGCAAATAAACTTTATGATCACGTAAATTTCTAATATTTAACTGAAATATTGCTAGTAATGGTTCATCATAATTAGAACCTTTAGCACCTGACCAATCGAACTTTTCTATGCCTCTGTTATGGAAATAAATTTGCCATTTACGTTGAGCGGCAAGCTGACGAATTCGTTCTAAACGAGTTGCTAGATTATAAGCATTAATATCTAAAGTTTGCATCGCTCCCAGTAGAGAATTTAAGATAAAATTAGCTTTATTTTGATGCGATTGCATTGTTAGCAAATGAGTATCTAAATTATTGGTGGTAGTACAATTTATTTCATCAATAATATAATTATTATATTCACTAATTATTGGCCGTAATCCATAACGAATTGATTTTGCTATTGTATCTGTACGTTTAAACTTCCATTGCTCAGTAATTAAACGGGTAAATATTTCAGCTAATAATGGGGATTTTCCATCAGTTACTTGAGTTAATACATTTCCTATAGCATTTTTCTGATTTGCATTACCACCATAAGAAAATCCATATACTGAAAATACTGAATTAGCTGCAAATTCATCTGGTTGCATTGGTATTAATTGCGTTTTATCTTGGAGTGATAGACATAAATTTTTTCCAATTTTAGCTGGTTGAAAATTATAGCAAGCAGTTGAATAGTTTAGATTATCTTCATCACTAATACTAAATAAAAAATCACCAAACTTTTCAAATTTTAAATTTGGAGCTTCAGAAACATTTACCTGTACTGTATGTTCTACTTTATCACTATCATCTAAAATTAATAAAGCTACTCCCATCAAGGCGTTGTGACAATAATATTCAGCCTGTTCTTTGGGTTTAAAATGTCCAGCATAAAATTGATAAATATTTTGCCAACTTGCGGTTAAATGTTGTTCCCAATCAACGATTTTAGCATTTTCCGGTGCTTGTCTAAAAAATAAACGTTTATCGCTATCAAAAGGCATTCCATAATTATTAGTAGTTGGATTTTCTTTATTAGCAATAGTTAGGGGTTCATCAATTGGTTCACCTTCTTTAACTGGTAAACTAGTGCGAAACAAAAAGAAAAAACCATACTCAAAATTAGCCATAATATTGTTAATTTTTAAGATTAACCTATAAGGTTCACATATAAGAAAAAATAAATCAAGTAAATATCAATACTTCGGACAGTTTTCAAAGTTAAAAAATGAGGTTTTGTAATAATGCCTTCGCCACGATGATAGTTATTTCGGGAATGGAGCGAAGCGTATTTCCCGAAATTTTGTACCTTATACAAACGGAAAACGCTATAATATGAAGAATTGCGGTAGTCCTAAACAAAGTAGTGGTAAATGTAGGTCGGGTTAGCAAAGCGTAACCCAACATTATTCAATATTTTAAGTCGGGTTACGTTGCACTAACCCGACCAACATTTTAGCCTAATCTTTATTTAGGACTACCAGAATTTCTATAAGGCTGTCCTAATGCTATAAATCCAGCCCAATAATTAAACTGGGTAAATGGTTTGCTGATGCATCCAGCATTATTTTTGTTGTGACTTTCCGCATAGAAAGCTTCTACTACTTTGTCCCAACATGGTTCTCCTTGATTTTTCAGATTAAATTCGTTGATAATGAATTCTAAATCTGTATGGGTCATCTTACGAACTGCATTGCGGGCTTGGGCAGTTACGATATGCCAAGGCATGGCGGGATTTTGTTCGGATATTTGGTAAAAATAGTAGCTAAAGCAGAGGGCTGCAAATCCGTCGTAAGCCCATAAAGTTCCGACTACAGTTTTAGCTCCAGCAGCTATGAGGTTGGGACCGATACCGATTGGTTTTAGGAGTTCTTTGGTTTTGTCTCCAGTTAAATTGGATTCACAGGCGGAGAGGATGATTAAATCGGCATTGATTTTAATGGCATTTAGCATCCAGATTGGTAGTTCCATATCATAATTTAGGCTTAGACGGCTGGCTGTTGGGTTGTCTGAATCGTATTTTCCATGTGTGGTTAGGTGGATATGTTGGTAGTCGTGGAATTTTTGGAGGGCATCAAAATGGGAAGGGTTGTCTACTTTGGTGTCGAAATGTTGAGCTAACCAATTGGCTTCTTTTACGGTGCAAGTATCGTCAGCATTTGGGTCGCAGACTATCCAAGGTTTTTTTATAAGATTAGTTCGGCACTTTGGTTTGGATTTTTGTAACCAGGTGTCAAGGCTGATGGCTCGTACTAGGATATTTTCTAGTTCTGGTAGTGTTTCCCAAGGTAGTTGGCCAAGTGGAGCTGGAAAGATTACGGTTATTTGTTTTAGTTCATTAGCCCATTCGCTGAGGATTTTGGCAAATGGTTTTAATTCGGCCATAACTGCTTTCATAGCTTGAATGGCTTGCTCGAATTCTCCATTAATTAATGCTTCACTTTTTTTGCTCAGTGTGTCAATGGCTTGATTCCAACTGGCTATATTTACAGTGAATTCTGGGAGTTCTCTTAGTTGTAGGCCGTTTTGGTCTAGCCATAAGACACGTAATTGATCTTGCTCGAAAAATGGTTGTAATAATGCTTCTCTGGGTTGTAACTTTTTTTGACATTTTTGCCAAGTATGAGTTTCTGGTAGTTTGTCTTTAAAGTATTTTAACCAAACTTCAAATAATGGCCAAGGTTTATCATCAGTATTGTAACCATGTTCAATTTGCGTAATACAGTGTTGTAATTCTTGCCAAAGTTTTTTGCCAACATCATCTTGCCAATTTTCTGGTAATTTTTTGCTTTGGCCGATGAGAGCTATTCTGGAACGTTCTAGGAGTTGCCATAAAATAACTTCAAACCTGACAGGTATTGAAGACCTGTCAGGTTTAGATTCAGATATTAATACTTTTGTCCAGTTGTGAACGATGTCAGCTAGAGGTGGATGAGTTGGTTGGTAAATAGAAGCGGCACGGGTTAGGCTCTGTTTGAAGTTGTCTATTGTGGTTAGGACATCTGTTTCATTTTTTTGAGGAAATAGCCAGTTTTGTATGGTGTCGGTTAATAGCTTTGGAGCTTGACCTAGGATTATTGCTTGTAGGGCAGTTAAATCATTTTCATGGTTGTTAAATTTGGTAAGAATGTTGGTTAATGATTTGGCTTGATCATCAGCCTGTTGCCATGCAAATTGTAATTTACGAATCAAGTTTGTCGCATCACCGGAATCTAGTTCTCTGAGCCAATTTTGGATTTTTGGTTGAGGTTTATTATGGATTGACCATTGGATGTTTAAATGTTGGATACGCTTTGTAATATTCCATGATGATAAAGGTTTATTAGGCCGATCTGGGTCTTTGGTAATCCATTGTTGCCAGTTGGTTGCAGAAGAGAATGTTGTTTGTAGGAAATCTATGGAGTTTGGACTATTCCAAGGTTGATTTTGTTGCCATTCAGCTAAAATTGTTACTGGATTATTTGTAGTACAACGGCTGGCAAATAGCATTCCTAGTATAATTGCTGATAAACTTTCTAAACCTTCAGTTGGATAAGTTTGCTGAATATTATTAGTCAGCCAATTGATTAAGCTAGTTTTAGTTCGTTTTATTTGTTGTTTAAATTCTGGTTCTTCTTGGATAGAGACGTTGAGTTCTTGGCTTGCAATTTGGTCATTTTTTAACCGGTATTTGGTTATAAATTTTTGGGGAATGACGAGTAAATAAGGCAGACCTGACAGGTTTTGGAAACCTGTCAGGTCTTCTTTTGAATTTGATATTTTAGTTTGTAAATCAAGTAATTCTGTAATTCCATCGAATTCTGTTAAGGTTTGTAAATTATTATAAATAGTTTGCAGGCGTTGATTTTCTTCTATTTGTTCTATTAAATATAAAGTTTCGCTGATTTTAAGAAGGTTTTCTGTGGTTATTTGGATGCGACGGGATTTGTCTGGGTTGTGCCATTTGGTAAGGAAGGTATGCAGGAAAGCTTGGAATACGGTGGTGAATTCGGCTGGTGGTGGAGAATTTTTTGAATGTTGTTTTAAAGAATATAATATATTATCAAAATTTTCCAGAAATCCCAGATTTCTTTGCAGGATTGCCCATGCCCAAAAATTATTATATGGGGATAAAAATAGTAATGGTTGGTTAACATTATACAAGGTAACGGAATAATTACCATACAACAAAAGTACCTGCTTCCACACAGAAGCATCATCCAACCAATTTTGAGCATATTCTAAACCCCGTTCATAAGTTTTAATTGATTTTGCAACTTGGCCTAATTTTTCTTGTGAAGTTCCCAGATTATAATATAAGCCGAGCACTTTCTCCCACACAGAAGAATCATCCAGCCAATTTTGAGCATATTCTAAACCCTGTTCATAAGTTTTAATTGATTCCGCAACTTGGCCTAATTCTCTTTGTGTAATTCCCAGTTGATAATACAGTAAAAGTGTAACCATCCGTATCGAAGCATCACCTTCTGCCAACCAAATTTTAGCCTGTTCAATACTTTTGTTAAGATAAATAATATTCTTATCATTCTTATCAAAATGTTTTTCTGTTATATCACCAGCTATCTTTTGCAAAAATAAATAAGCAAATCTACCCTCTGGAATATCTGTAAATTCTCGTTCTAACTGTGTAACTCTCAGTTCTAACTCCTCAAAACTTAAATCCTCTTCTAGACCAATTTTCAAAAAAATTCTAGCCGCAAGATCGTGTTGGGCTTGTGGTAGTGGTTTGCTAAAAAAAAAATTGATAAAACTTTCGATAAGTCGTTCTGTGGTTAGCATGGTTGCTCCTTGGTTGGGTTTTTTTTGGATTTAAGATTTCTTTGTCTGAATCAGAATTCACAGAATTTAAGAATTAACAGAATTAAAAACCTGAATCGTAATATTATATTACAATCTGGTCTTGATTTAAAGACTTTAAAATTCTGCAAATTCTATAATCCTGTAAATTCTGATTCAGACAATTAGTTGCTTTTGAACATGATTATACAGGATTTAAAGATGGACAGGATTTTAAACCCCGTGTGTTTTTGACTTAAATCATGTTTAATCCTTTAATCCTTTAATCTGTGTAATCTTGTTCAAACCCCTCCCCAATATTGACAATCACCAAATTATCCTCCATAATTAACAACACACTTAGCTAGGGAATCATGACCCGAAACGAGAGGTAATTACAGAATGCCACTCTGCTAAGTGTTTAAAATCAAAATTCTGTATCCAATAATAACCACTGTAAGGTGTCTATAAATGACAACTCAATTAATAAGCCGTAATTTTCATGGTGTTATAATCCATCAACGTTCTAGTGACGGCTACTTAAACGCCACTGATATGTGCAAAGCTAATGGTAAAAAATTTAATGATTATCGTCGTCTAAAATCTACTAAAGAGTTTTTAGGACAACTACCTGATTTTATTGTTAAAAATCCCGTTGCGGGGATTCCCGTAACGGAACAAAATCAACAACTTATACAAATCATACAAGGCGGGATCCCTGAAGAACAAGGAACATGGATACATCCCTACGTATCAATTAATTTAGCTCAATGGTGTAGCCCAATATTTGCTGCTATGGTAGCAAATTGGATGTTTGAATTATTAACCAAAGGTTCAGTATCGATAAAACCCGAACCAACCCAAACAATGGCCGAATGTGCCAAAATTAACTCTGATATGTTAGAAAGCTTCGGAATCATAGGTGAAGCCAAACGTATTGCTCTAAATAATACTCTTAAAAAGAGATTTGGATATGACGCTTTACAAGAATGGAATGTAAAAACTGAAGTTATTGAAGCTGAAGTAGAATTACTAAATCCAACCAAAATAGCCAAACGTACTGGTCTAAAAAGTTCCAGACAAGCCAACCTAAAATTAACTGAATTAAAGTTACAAATTCCATATCGAGACAGCAAAAAAAACCTGCATTACAAACTGACAAAATTAGGTTTTGAACACGCCACCTATCAAGATAAAAGATATAGTTCTAGCCAACAAATCCGCTCAATCCAATGGCATGAAACTGTATTGACTTTGTTTTAAGAATCTGTACAAGGATATTGCTATTCCAACGATTAAGATCATTAATTTTGTAGTAGTTTAATTATAGTGGGTAACATTGTTGCCCACCATTAAAGTATTAAATTGTATTATTCTCAGATTCCAAACTCAATAAAACCATTTCAAACTCCTATACTCCACCCTTCTAAAAATAACCATTATTAAAAGTATATTTTGTCTTTAAATATAAATTTATAATGATTGCTTATTATCTTCTGCATAACATTGGTAACTAAGTAATTATTCCAAATATTTTATTTAATAACATAATGTTTAAGATGCTCTGCTTCATTTTAAACAATTAATAAACCAAAATCTATGCGATAATAAAAACTAACCTAAAAATAATCCAACAAATAACGATTCAGTCAATTAAATACGGAACAAAATGCCAAATATTCAAGAAATTTTACAACAACGTATCCTAATCCTAGATGGTGCTATGGGTACAATGATTCAAAGATATAAACTAGAAGAAGCTGATTATCGGGGAGAACGCTTTAAAGATTGGCCTTGTGATGTGAAAGGTAATAACGATTTACTCTCACTTACTCAACCGCAGATTATCAAAGAAATTCATACCCAATATTTAGAAGCTGGTGCGGATATAATTGAAACGAATACTTTCAGTAGCACCAAGACAGCGATGATTGATTACCAAATGGAAGAGTTGGCATATGAATTAAATTTTGTCAGTGCTAAATTAGCTCGGGAAGCTGCTGATGCCATAGAAACACCTGATATTCCACGTTTTGTAGCCGGCTCTTTAGGCCCGACTAATCGTACTTGCTCTATCTCTCCTGATGTCAATGATCCCAGTATTCGCAATATAACATTCGATGATTTAGTAGAATCATATTATGAGGCAACCAAAGGTTTAGTATATGGTGGAGCAGATTTACTATTAATTGAAACCATCTTTGATACCTTAAATGCGAAAGCTGCCATTTTTGCTGTTCACAAGTATTTTGCTGATTTTAATACTGAATTGCCAATTATGATTTCAGGCACGATTACCGATGCTTCAGGAAGAACTCTGTCTGGCCAAACGGTGGAAGCATTTTGGAACTCTCTCCGCCATGCTAAACCATTAACAATTGGCCTTAACTGTGCATTGGGAGCTAAAGATTTACGTCAATATATTTCTGAATTAGATAGAATTTCCGACTGTTATATCTCTGCTCACCCTAATGCTGGATTGCCAAATGATCTTGGTGGTTTTGATGAAACTCCAGAAGATATGGCAACTGAAATTGCTGAATGGGCTAGTAGCGGCTTATTAAATATTGTAGGCGGTTGTTGTGGTACAACTCCAGATTATATCCGTACTATTAAAGCAGCAGTTGAACAATATGCACCACGTAAATTACCTAAAATTCCAATAGCTTGTCGATTATCCGGTTTAGAGCCTTGTACCATTAATGAGAATTCATTATATATTAATGTTGGAGAGCGAGCTAATGTTACTGGTTCTGCCAAATTTAAGCGGTTGATTAAAGAAAAAAAATATGATGAAGCTTTAGAAGTAGCTCGTAAGCAAGTGGAAAATGGAGCTCAAATCATTGATATTAATATGGATGAGGGTTTATTAGATGCTAATGTAGAAATGGTTAAATTTTTAAATTTAGTCGCTACTGAACCGGATATAGCCAAAGTTCCAATCATGATTGACTCCTCTAAATGGGAAGTATTGGAAGCTGGTCTAAAATGCGTACAAGGCAAATCCATTGTAAACTCCATCAGTATGAAAGAAGGGGAAGAGCTATTTATCGAAAAAGCTAATTTAATCAAACGCTATGGAGCGGCTATTATTTTAATGGCATTTGATGAACAAGGTCAAGCTGATACTAAAGAGCGAAAAATTGAAATTTGCACCCGTTCTTATAAAATTCTAACCGAAAAAGTTGGCTTTCTACCTGAAGATATTATTTTCGATCCAAACATTTTTGCAATCGCTACTGGAATAGAAGAACATAATAACTATGCAGTTGATTTTATTGAAGCTATTGCAGAAATTAAGCGGACTTTACCTTATGCGTTAATCTCTGGTGGAGTATCAAATGTATCGTTTTCTTTCCGAGGCAATAACTCAGTTCGGGAAGCTATCCATTCAGTATTTCTATACTATGCTATCAAAGCTGGTATGGATATGGGAATCGTCAATGCTGGTCAATTGGCAATTTATGCTGATCTTCCAGAAGAATTACGAGAACGAGTAGAAGATGTAGTTCTAAATCGACGAGAAGATGGAACTGATAGGCTGTTGGAAATAGCAGATAAATATAAAGTTGGAGGTAGCAAGCAGGAAGAACAGACAGCAGCATGGCGGGAAGAACCTGTGGAAAAACGGTTAGCCCATGCTTTAGTTAAAGGAATTACTGATTATATTGATGCGGATACTGAAGAAGCTAGATTAAAAGCCGAACGACCTCTCCATGTAATTGAAGGGCCATTGATGGATGGTATGAATATAGTTGGTGACTTGTTTGGAGCTGGGGAAATGTTCCTACCTCAAGTGGTTAAATCAGCACGAGTAATGAAGAGAGCAGTTACTCATTTGATGCCTTTTATTGAAGCAGAGAAAGATGGAGCTAGTAGCAGTGCTGGTAAAATTTTGATGGCAACGGTAAAGGGAGATGTGCATGATATTGGTAAGAATATTGTAGCTGTGGTGTTACAATGTAATAACTTTGAAGTGATTGATATTGGAGTTATGGTACCAGCAGAAAAGATTCTATCCAAGGCCAAAGAACATAATTGTGATGTGATTGGTTTATCTGGACTGATTACTCCATCTTTGGATGAAATGGTGCATGTTGCTAAAGAAATGGAACGGCAAGGTTTTGATATTCCATTATTAATTGGTGGTGCAACCACTTCCAAAGTTCATACGGCGATTAAAATTGCTCCTAATTATAGCCATCCGGCAGTTTATGTACTTGATGCTTCACGGGCAGTTGGAGTGGTTCGGAAGCTATTATCTTCTGATTTAAAAGCTAATTATGCTAAGGAAATTAATGCAGAATATGCTGAAATAATAGAACGGAGAGCTAACAAAAAAATTCGGAAACAGATTACTATCCAACAAGCTAGAGCTAATAAATTTAAGCCTAACTGGGACACTTATACTCCACCTGAGCCTACCTTTTTGGGTTTAAAGACTTTTACCGATTATTCGCTAGCAGAATTAATTGATTACATTGATTGGAGTATATTTTTTAAGACTTGGGGTTTAGTTGGTAAATATCCGCAAATATTAGAAAATAAAGTAGTTGGAGTTGAAGCTAAGAAATTATACCATGACGCTAAGACCATGTTACAACATATTATTAATGAGAATTGGTTACAAGCTAATGCCGTAATTGCTTTCTTTCCAGCCAATATGGTTAATGACGATGACATAGTGTTATTTACTGATGATACTAGAACTCAGGTTAAAACTACATTACATCATATTCGGCAACAAATGCCAAAGAAAGATAAGCCAAATTTATGTCTAGCTGATTTTATAGCTCCAATAGGAATAAAAGATTATCTGGGAGCTTTTGCCGTAACTACTGGAATTGGTATCGAACAGCAAATAGCTAAGTTTAAGCAACAACAGGATGATTATAATGTAATTTTATTGCAAGCATTGGCAGATCGATTGGCTGAAGCATTTACGGAAAGATTGCATGAGAGAGTGCGGAAGGAATTTTGGGCTTATTCTACAAATGAAAGTTTTAGCAATGATGAATTAATTAAGGAAAGCTATTGTGGAATTCGACCAGCTCCTGGTTATCCAGCTTGTCCCGATCATACTGAAAAAGCTACTCTATGGGAATTATTACAACCAACTGAAAATGCTGATATTAGTCTTACGGAAAGCTTCGCAATGTTACCAGCTGCTTCGGTATCTGGTTGGTATTTTTCTAATCCAGAGAGTCAGTATTTTGGAACTGGTAAGATTGAACCAGATCAAGTTGCAGACTATGCTAAACGAAAAGGTATGACGGTGAAAGAAGCAGAAAGATGGTTAGCTCCAATTTTAGCTGAATAATAATTTATCTCGTTCCCAACGAAGCCGTTGGGAACGAGTAAAAGAGTAAAGAAATATATTGAATGTAAATAAAAATTAGTTTATTATAATAATAGGTTATTTTTTAATAAGGTTATATATATGTTATTAAAACGAAAGTTATTAGTTTCACTTGTATTGGTGATGGGTATAAATTATGTGCCTGTTGCTAATGCTGGGGAGTGTTCTTGGTGGGATGCTCTTTCAGCAGGAATAACTTGTATTGTTAAATTAGCAATTAACAGAGCTGGTGAAAGTCATGGTAAAGGTCTTGCACGTGGTATCAGACCTGAATTTAATGAAATGGTTGGAGATGCTGGTAAGCAATTAGCTGATCATATAAATAATTCTGTTAATTGGGATAAAATTGGAAAGGAAATTGGTGAAGGTGCAAGTAAGAAAGTGTTAAAAGCATTGGAATTAATTGATTGGAAAAAATATGGTCAAGAAATTGGTTCTGGTTTGCGTGGAGAGTTTGAAGCAACAATGGATAAGTTGTTTGATGAAAAAATTAAACCATTATTAAAAGATATTGATATGGTTTTAGAAAATCGTCTCGATCAGGCTGATAAAATTGCTGAAGATCGTTTAAATCAATTGAATTCTATTCTGGAGGATAAATTGAAACAGATTGATGCAATTATCCAAAGTGCTTTTGACCAATTTAAAATTACTGTTAATGATACGATTAAGCAAGTAAGAACTGATGTCATTGATTATACTTTTACTAAAGCAAGTGAATGGCGGGATGAAAGTATTAGTAAAATAAGGACTGATATTATTGATTATGCAAATACATCTTTTACTAAAACTACTGATGCAGCAATTGCTAAGGTAAGAAAGGAAATAATTGACCATACTTTTGATAGAGCCGAAAAATTACGACAGGCTTTTTCTGTGGATATGATTAACTTCTTTGATAAAGCTAGAGAATTGATTATCCGTTTGGAATGTACTGAGGAGAAAACTCGTTTAGACATACAAAATGTAATGAGTACTTTGGATAAATTAGGTACTAAATATCTAAAAGAAATGAAAGATTTTAATCCCAAAAACTGGTTCATAAAAAAATCTGGAACTCTTGAAATATCTCCTAATGCAAAATGTTATCAAGAAGCTGGTATTGATTTGAATAATATTGATTCTATTGAAGGTTTTGAGTATTTAACTATTTATGAGATAAAAAAATGTAAAGTTTTAAGTACGTTGACCATAACAACTCCAGTAAAAAGAATTAGTAATGTATATTGGGATTTGTATATGTTTACACAACGAGTTGCGTGTTTTCAAGAAAATACAGAGCATTTTGTGTGGGATTTATTGGAACTAAAATCTGCTTATGAGTATTGGAAGGCTGAGAAACTGAAGTATTCTTATTGATTCTCTTAGGAATGGGAACTCAATATGATACTTAAGACCTGACAGGTTTTCAAAACCTGTCAGGTCTGCCTGAGAGTTTCGGCAATTATTAAATCCTGAATCCTTATAGTAAATGGAGTGCAATATTTATCTTGTTTTTTAAACTAAAATTTGCCTTCCTACAGTCAAAAATTATGAAAATTAAACTGATAATTTGTCTATTGTTATTAATTTTGTTGCCTAATTTAAGTAGTGCAGCTTGCACAGGCGTACCAGATAATTACACAATGTATTGTCCCGGAAAAGGGATTTTAAAATTTACTGATTTTTCTTTTACTCCAGCTTGTGAGCAACATGATAAATGTTATGATGATTGTGAATATACCCATAACAATCATAAACAATATTGTGAGAATACATTTTATAATAATCTTAAATCACAATGTCCTAAAGGTTGTGCAGTATATACATGTGATCTTTCTGCCAAGTTATATCAAACTGGTGTAACAATTGGAGGGTATTTAAATTATATTAATGCTCAAGAGGCTTGTGTTGATAAATGGTTAGACAATTTTTCGCTTGAGACTATTGATTGGGAGAAAATAGCTAAAAAACTGGGTATTAGTCTAAGCGAAGAGTTATTAAATAGTCTTAAATCAGTGGATTGGAGTAAACATAAACAACAAGTTTTACTAGGAATTAAAACGGAATTGAAAGCAGCAATTAATACTGTTTATAAACAACAAGTTGTTCCTTTGCTGAAAGATATGGAAGTTTTATTGAAAAATCGCCAACTTCAGTTCAATAATATGACTGAACAGCGTTCTGAACAGTTTACTCAAATTTTGGAGGATAAATTACAAAAAATTGATAATTTGGTACAGTCAGCTTTTAAACAGTATAAAGATGTTTTGAAAGCTACTGTTCAACAAATTGAAATTGATATTATTGATTATGCTGGTAAAAAGTATGATGAATTTAGTGTAGAAACTAAGCAAAAAATTAAAGTAAATATTGTTGAATATTCTGCAAATTCGTTTAAACAGATTACTGATAATGTAGTGGCAAAATTTAATGCTGATGTTATTGATACAGCAGTGGTTAAATTAGAAAAGTTGCAGAATAAGTTACAACAGGATAGTAATGAGTTTTTTAGAAATACTAAGGAATTGGCTTATTTAATGAACTGTACTAAAAAGAAGGCTTTTGCTGATTGGAAACATATTATTAGTAAATTTAGTAATAATTTGAATCAAGATGTATTGGGAAGTTGTTATCAAGAGCTTGGTTTGCAAACAATGCCTGAATCATTTGAATATTCTACTTGGTATGATTTAAATACATGTTATTCTTTGAAGATTTTGACTAGAAATACAAAGGTTAGTAAAATAGCAAGAGTTTATGCAGAGTTAAAAAAACAGGCAGAATTTATGATTTGTCAGTCTGGTAATGATATATCTTCAGATTATTATTGGTGGGATTGGGTTGAGTTTGATTATTATTATCAGTTTTGGTCGAAGTATTAATGAAATTTTTTATCTGAATCAGGATTTTCGGGATTAAAGGATTCTCAGGATTAAAAACCATTAAAATCAAATTGGTTTTGATTGTAAATCCTGGAAATCCTAAAATCCTGAAAATCCTGATTCAAACAATTTATATTAGGAGATTTTTTATGCGTAAAATTTTAACAACAACTTTATTAGTATCAACATTGGGAGTTGGTTTTATTGCTCCAGTTATAGCGGGTGATCCAAGACCAATTGAAATTGTAAAGGAGAATATTGAGGATTTGGAGGATAAAATCAGTAAATTGGAAGAACTTAGTAGGAAAGCTGAACAAAAATTAGATGAAATTAAGAAATTAATTGCAGAATCTAAAGATGCTTTGGCTGCAACTACTTAAGAAAATGACTGATAAGTTTGATGGAAAACTTGAGCAGTTAGAATCCAATTATGCAACTAAACAAGATGCTTATGCAAATAAGTTGAAAGCGGATTATGATTTGTCTAGATTATCTTTGGAAGCAACACAAAAAAATGAAGAAGAATCGAAAAAGTTGTTAGCGAAATTGGGTATTTATGGTGAGGAAATTAAAAATCTGACGAATGCGGTTAGTGTTTCAGAGGATGGTTCAGATGCAAATGTTTTGAGCAATATAAAAATAATAAATCCGGAAAATGGTATTATTTTTTCTGATGGTAGCAAACAAACTAGCTCTCCAAGAGTTATTTATACAACAGACCCACGTTCTGATTGTCCTGCTAATGCTGCTGCAAAAACTGACTTATGGAAGCAAACTTTTACATTAGAAAATACAGCAACCATAGTTACATTTGCTAATGCAATATCGAATTATACAGGAAGAATGGATGTTCAATTACATGTGGATGGAAATTATAAAAATAGTGCTCTTACAGATAAAGCATCAGTAGAATGGCAAGATTTACATCTTCATTGGGGAGGCACACTTCCACCTGGAGAACATACTATTTCAATTAGGGCAGGTAAACCTAATTCTGTTGGTTGTGGAACTACTTGGGGAGATATAATGACATTAATTTTTGAAGGTAGTTAATTTTTCAAACTAACCCAACTACGTGGAGTCAGCTTAAAATGAAAACCACAAGATAACCAAATTGGCCTAGTCGCCCAAGAAGTCGAAAAAATACTCCCAGAAATAGTATCCACCGACTCCGAAGGATATAAATCCATTGCCTATGGTAAATTAACTGCTGTTTTACTTGAGGCTATTAAAGAATTGCAATTAAAAATTGAAAAACTTGAACAGAAATAAATTATAATTTTATTATTCCCAAACTTCAGTTCCACCGATTTCATCGGTGGCTATTCATATTTAATCTCTTTGAGGTTGATTAAACCCAACGGGATGAAATATAAATAAAACTTAATATTCACAATATCTATAACTCATTTACATAACTTATGTATAACGATAAATCTTTTAATTTTCGCTATACATGAAAACATTGTCAAATCTGGTGAATAGTGTATAATATTCCATATTATAGATACATATGTGTTATCAAAAGAATTCCTGTATTATTGGAATGAAATTTTAACTATAATTTAGGAAACTACATGTTAACTGCAACATATAAAGCTCAAATTGTTCAAGAACATCAACGTTCTGATAATGATACTGGGTCAACCGAAGTACAAGTGGCATTATTGACTGCAAATATTATCAGTCTAGTAGATCATTTTAAGGCTCATAAAAAAGATAATCATTCTCGACGTGGTCTGATTAAAATGGTTAACCAACGTCGTAAATTACTTGATTATTTAAAAAGAGAAAGTGTTGAGCGTTATAAAAATTTGATTACTAAACTAGGATTACGACACTAATTTTCAGTGGTTGGTTTTCAGTTACAAACTTAACTGATAACTGACATTATTGATAACTGGTAGATAACTAATATGACTCCTTATAAGAAAACGTTTCAATATGGTAAACACAGTGTCACTTTAGAAACTGGTGAAATTGCTAGACAAGCCAATGGTGCTGTCATGGTAAGTATGGGAGATACTTTAGTTTTAGTTACTGTAGTAGGTGATAACGATAGTACTTCAGATAAAGATTTTTTCCCATTAACTATAGACTATCAAGAACGTACCTATGCAGCTGGAAAAATCCCAGGCAGTTTTTTTAAACGTGAAGGTCGTCCTAGCGAAAAAGAAATTCTAACTTCTCGTCTAATAGATCGACCATTACGACCTTTGTTTCCTGATGGTTTTAATTGTGAAGTTCAAATAGTTGCTACTGTTATGTCGTTGGATCCGGAAATTAATCCAGATATCCCTGCTTTAATTGGTTCTTCGGCAGCCCTCGCTATTTCTGGATTACCTTTCAAAGGCCCAGTTGGGGTAGCACGAGTTGGCTATATAGACGGTGAATACGTTCTTAATCCAACTTTGACTGACCTAGATAATTCGGCGTTAGAACTTGTTGTTGCTGGTACTAAAACAGCAGTATTAATGGTTGAATCTGAAGCCAATGAATTAACCGAAGAGACTATGTTAAATGCAGTCTTGTTTGGACATCAGGAAATGCAAATTGTAGTTGATGCAATAAGCGACATGGCTAATGAATTAGCAAAACCAATTTGGGATTGGGAACCTAAACCTGTTGATAAAAATTTAACCGCTAAAGTTGTTGAACTTGCTGAACAGCGTTTAATGGAAGGTTATCAGATTCGGGACAAATTACTACGACGAACAAAAGTAACTGGAATTTGTAAAGAAATTGCTAAACAACTAGCTGATTTAGAAACTGAAGAGTGGACAGAAAGACAGGTATTTTCAGAGTTAGAAAAGTTAGAAAAGAAAATTGTGCGTGGAGATATCATCTCGGGCAAAAATCGGATTGATGGTCGTGATAATAAAACAGTGCGTCCTATAACAGTGCGTACAGGAGTATTACCACGGGCTCATGGTTCAGCTTTATTTACTCGGGGTGAAACCCAAGCTTTAGTGGTCGCTACTTTAGGTACTGATCGTGATGCTCAAGTAATTGATGCTCTTGAAGGAGAATATAAAGATAATTTTATTTTACATTATAATTTTCCTCCTTATTGTGTTGGTGAAATTGGTCGGGTTGGAACACCAAAAAGGCGTGAAATTGGGCATGGTCGTTTAGCAAAACGTGGTGTACAGGCTATTATGCCAGCCCCAGAAAGTTTTCCTTATTCAATCCGAATCGTATCAGAAATTACCGAATCTAATGGTTCTAGTTCAATGGCCAGTGTTTGTGGCTCTTCCCTAGCTTTGATGGATGCTGCTGTACCAATCCGAGCTCCAGTTGCTGGAATTGCAATGGGATTGATTAAAGAACAAGATAAATTTGTAGTTCTTACTGATATCATGGGTGATGAAGATCATTTGGGTGATATGGATTTCAAAGTAGCTGGAACTACTGAAGGCATAACAGCTCTGCAAATGGATATCAAGATTGATGGTATCACACGTGAAATTATGGAAGCGGCTTTAAATCAAGCTAAAGATGGACGTTTACATATTCTGAATGTGATGAAAGAAGGTCTTGGTGAACCACGAGAAGAAATGTCAAAATATGCTCCACGTATTGAGACTTTCCAAATCAAAACAGATAAAATACGTGATGTTATTGGTAAAGGTGGTTCTACCATTCGTTCTATTACCGAAGAAACTGGTGCCAATATAGATATTACTGATGATGGCATGGTGACTATTGCATCAGTTGATTTAGAAGCAGGACAAGAAGCTCGTCGTTTAGTTGAAGAAATTACTTCTGATATTGAAGTTGGTAAAGTTTATGAAGGTAAAGTAGCTAAATTAATGGACTTTGGAGCTTTTGTTACAATTTTACCAGGTAAAGATGGACTTGTACATATTTCTCAAATTTGTTCCGAACGAGTTGCTAAAGTTAGTGATAAGTTAAAAGAAGGCGAAACTGTTAAAGTTAAAGTATTAGAAATTGATAAACAGGGTCGAGTTCGTTTAAGCATGAAAGCTGTTGAGTAATTAATATTAAGCCTCTTTTTTGGGGCTTATTTAATATGTTTAAAAATTCCTATTATCATAAATTGGTATTCTTAAATTCAATTTTAGCATTACATCGTTCTAAATAAATTTGAGCAGCAATATCAGCCTTATTTACTTCTAAAACTTTCTCAAACATAAGTTTAGCATCATTATATTCTTCCCAATGATATAATACAAACCCTTGTTCAAAATCATTGCTAGTTTGGTCTTTTAAAGTTAAACTAGTATTTGAATCTGCATCGTAAACTTCATATACAGTTACAACTTCAGTTTTGCCTTTTACTTGTACCGCATCAATAACTCGAATATGATATTGTAATGGGTCTTTTAAGTCTAAATAAGTTTGTTCGGTAATTAACAAAGGTGTGCCATATATTTTGGTTAAACCTTCAACTCTTGAAGCAACATTAACGGTATCAGAAATTACTGTACCATCCATCCTATTTTGTCCTCCAATAGTACCTAACATCGCTGGACCACTATTAAGCCCAATCCCTATTTTCATTGGTTGTAAATCAGCTCGAACTAATAATTCATTATATTGACTTAGAGTATTTAGCATAGCTATACCGCCCTGGAGAGCATTATCTGCACAGTCTGGGAACAGAGCCATAATTGCATCACCAATATATTTATCAATAATTCCGTTATTTTCAGTAATAATCGGTTCCATCTGTCCTAAATAGATATTAATAAATTCAAATATTTCTTTGGGAGACATGGTTTCTGACATTGTGGTAAAATCTCTAATATCAGAAAATAAAATAGTTATATCTTTTTCAATGTGATCACCTAAATTTACATCAATAACGTTATCTTTTTTTAATAAGCTAAGAAATCCTTTAGGCACAAAACGTTCGTAAGCTTTATTAAGTTTATATAATTTTTCTTGTTGAGCTTCAGCCAATTTTTTAGAAAGTATTTCTAATTCTGCATTAGTGGTTCGTAATTCTATATTTTTCTGTTTAACTTGTTCTTCAATATGCTTTCTATCAGTTATATCTTGACTAAAACCTTTAAGATAAATTGGAGTTTCAAAATCATCATATTCTAATTCAGCTTGAGAATGTAAAGTACGAATTTGACCATCAGACCAAACTACTCGAAATTCAGTTTCAGCAGTTTCTTCACCAATAATACAAGTTTCCAATAACAAATCAATTTTATCCTTATCCTCTGGATGTACTTGTTCTATAAAAGCTTCATAACTAGGAATATAATTGTCTGGATCAATTTCATAATTTAAACAATCTTGAACCGAACGAGATATAGTTCCCATTTTTATATCCCAAATCCAACTACCGACTAAAGCCATACGTTGAGCATCTTCTAATAATTTTTCACTTTGGCGTAACCTATCTGTTCGTTCCGTTACTTGTTGCTCCAAAGTTTCAGAATAATTAGTAAGTTTTTGGGTAAATTGCCGTTGTTCAACTTCTAATAATTTACGCTTAGTTATATCTTGTAATGTATTGATTGCATAAACTACTTTTCCATCATCATCAAAAATTGGAGTACCTAAAATTTCTAGTGGAACTACAGTATCATCGAGCCGAATTTCTACATTATTAATATTAGCTATCTTTCCTTGTAACGCTTGTACAAAAGGTAGTTGTTCTTTAGGATATAACTGTTTAGTTTCAGCGATATAAAAAGGTCTATTAGCAAATAATTGTTCAATAGTCGCAGTAGTGATAGCTTCTAACGATTTTAATCCTAAAATATTTTGAGCCTGTTGATTAATAAAGAAAATTTTACTATGAATATTTAATACTATAATTCCAATTGGTACGGATTCTAAAAACTGCATCAGCCGATTTTTATTTTCAATTGTCAATCGTAAAGTTTCAGCTTTTAGTTTGGAAACATTGAGATGGGTTTTAATACGAGCTATCAATTCATCTTTAAATACTGGTTTGGTTAAATAATCATTAGCTCCATTTTCAAATCCAATGACCAAATCCATAATTTGATTTTTAGCAGTCAGTAGAATTATAGGTAATTCATCAGCAGCCCAAGTTTTACGGATTTCTTTGGTAACTTCATAACCGCTTTTAATCGGCATCATGATATCTAATAAAATTATATCTGGACGTTCTATTTTTTCTAATAATTCTAAAGCTTGCACTCCAGATTCAGCTTCCACAATATTATAATTTTGTAAGGACAAATGGTTAACCAATACTTGCCGATTAACTGGTTCATCATCAACAATCAAAACTATATGTTTATCTGGTGATAGTTCTATAATCATTTCTACAGTTGGTTCTTGTTCTTGATCTGATTCTAGCAGTGTAGATTCTGCTAATATTGAATCTTGTTTAATAACAATTGGGGTAGATTTATTGACAACTTGTTCGGTAGTAATTGGTAAAATAAAAGTAAATATTGAGCCTTGATTTAACTTAGATTCCACACAAATTTGTCCACCGTGTAAATTAACTAATTGATGAGTAACCGCTAATCCTAATCCAGTACCACCATAAACTCTGGCTGTAGAACCATCAACCTGTTCAAATGCTTCAAAAATGCGGCTTAATTTTTCAGTTGGAATACCGATTCCTGTATCAGTAACAGTTACTGCAAAACCTGCCTCAATTATTTCAGCTGAAACTTTAATTATGCCTTTATTCGTAAATTTAATCGCATTACCAATTAAGTTATGAAGGATTTGTTGTACCCGATTTTCATCAGCTTGGAAAGATGGCAAATTGTCTGGAATCTCATTAATTAATTCAATATCTTTATTAGCAATTAATGGTCGGCTCAGAGTTAAAACTATATCCACGATAATGTGCATATCTATCGAAGTACGTTGTAAATCAAACTCTTGTTTCTTTAACTTGGAAAAGTCTAAAATGTCATTGACCAGATTTGTTAATCTTCTGCCACTGGATACAATTATTTTTAAATTATACTCTAACTGATGATTGATATTACCAGCTACACCATCGACCAATGATTCTGCTATCCCGATAATACCATTTAGTGGGGTGCGTAATTCATGCGAAGTATTGGCTAAAAATTCATCTTTTAATCTATCTGCTTCTTTTAATTGAGTTGCTATTTTTTGTTCTCGTTCTAATTCTTGTTGTTTAGCTGCTAATTTACGTTTTTGTAATCTTATATAACTGAATATAATAGTAAAAATTGTGAAAATATAAATTGTATAAGCCCACCAAGTTTGCCAAGGTGGTGGTAATACGATGATTTTAATAGCTGTCCCAGTATTATTCCAAATTCCGTCATTATTACTGCCACGAACCTTAAAAGTATAAGTTCCATATGGGACACTGGTATAATAAGCATTGCGACGAGTACCAGTAAAATTCCAGTCTTGTTCTAGACCTTGTAGTTGATAGGCATATTGATTTTTTTCTGGTTGGAGGAAGTTTAAAGCAGAAAATTCAAAAGAAAAGAATGATTGTTGATAATCTAGTATTATGGTTTTAGTTTCACTAATTTGCTGTTGTAAAGGTGAATTTTTGTGAATTAGTACGGGTTGGTTAAAAATTTTAAAATCAGTTATTGCAATTGGTGGTATATAAGGATTATCTTTAACTTGCTGTGGTTTGAACACGTTAAACCCATTAATTCCACCAAAGAAAAATTCTCCTTGCTGATTTTGGAAATAGGCTTCTCTAAATTCATCACTCTGCAAACCATCTAAAACATCGTAATTTCTGAAATTATTATCATTAGGATTAAATTTAGATAATCCACCATTGGTACTAATCCATAGATAACCCTGTCCATCTTCCAAAATCCCATAAATTACATCATTAGCTAAACCATCTGTTTCTCGATAATGAATAAAATTCTGAGTTTTACGATCAAATAGATTTAAACCACCACCTTGAGTGCCTATCCATAACCGATACTGACTATCTTCATATATAGCAAATACATCATTATGGCTAATACTATTGATATTATCCGGATCATGTTGGTAATTAGTAAAAATTTCAGTTTTGGAATTAAACTGGTTAAGGCCACCACCTTGTGTCCCAATCCATAACATACCAGCAAAATCTTCATAAATAGATAATACACTGTTTTCGCTTAAACTATTGGGATTATTTGGGTCATTTTTATACTGAATGAATTGTTTTTGATCAAACTTATTCAAACCATCTCTAGTTCCTAGCCATAAATTACTATCCCGATCTTCATAAATTGCTCTCACTTTATCACTGCTTATACTATTAATATCATCAGGATTAGGCAGATAATGAGTGAATTTTTTTCCATCAAGCTTATTTAATCCACCTCCCAAAGTACCAATCCATAAAATTTCATTGCGATCTTCATATAGTGACCATACATCATCGTGGCTTAAGCTGTTAGAATTATCTGGATCATGCTGATAATGAGTGATAATTCCATTTGTAAATTTATTTAATCCACCGCCAAGAGTTCCAATCCACCAAACATGATTTTTAGCCGAAATGGAGGAAACGGTATTATGACTTAAACTATTAGGATTTTGTGGTTCATGTTTATAATGGCTAAATTTATTTCGATATTGATCAAACTTGTTTAAGCTACCACCATCAGTACCAATCCATAAAGCTTCAGCTCGATCTTGATAAATTGCCATTACATAATCGCTACTCAAACTATGCGGATTGTTTGGGTCGTGAATATGTTGAATAAATTCATTTTTAGTTGGTATATATTGGTTAAGACCACCGTCAGTAGCAATCCATAAATTATATTCTGTATCTTCGTAAATGTCCCAAATAGTATCATTGTTTAAACCATTAGTTGAATCATAATGGATGAACTGATTATTTTTAAATAAATTAAGTCCAGCATCTATAGTTCCAACCCATAAATTATCTTCATGATCTAGGAAAATATCAGTGATACTATTGCTACTTAAACTATTGGGATTTTTTGGGTCATGACGATAATGAGTGACAGAATTAACTTTAGGATTAAGACTATTTAAACCAGAATCATCAGTTCCGATCCATAATAAACCATTTTTAGTAGCCTGAATTCTCCATAAAGCGTCACTGCTTAAGCTATTGGGATTTTTTGGATCATGGCGATAGTGAATGAATTGTTTGCCATCAAAATGGTTTAGACCAGCATCATAAGTACTAATCCATAATGAATTGTTGATATCTTCATAAATGGATAATACTCCATCACTGCTTAAGCTGTTAGGATTTTGTGGATCATGCCGATAATGAGTAAAATTATCTTGTTGCCAATTATATTTAGCAATTCCACCATCATTAATTCCAATCCATAGATTTTTATTAGTATCTTCATAGATAAAAGTAATAAAATTACCACTCAAACTATTAATATCATTTGGAATATGACGATAATGAGTAAATTTATAGCCATCGTATTTATTCAAACCATCTTGAGTACCAAACCACATAAATCCTTGACTATCTTGCAAAATAGCATACACAGTACTTTGAGATAGACCGTCTTTACGAGTCAAATGCTCAAATTGAATTTCCTGGCCATAAGCACTTAGGCTTAATATGCTCCAAAGTAGAAAGATTTTGCAGTAAGTATTCATCAACTTTGCTAAAAAGATATAAGATTTAACCTAAAATAGTAACCAAAATTTTAATTTACGAATTATATTATACATTGATCGTTAGGATTATTCTAAATTTTATATTGTTTAAATATATGATTAAAAATATATAAGCTTTGAAATTTCCCTTTTATATCTGTTATACTAAAGTCGAATTTTATGACATCTTTTTTATAGTAATTCTTAATTTAGATTCAAGATAAATATTAAGTATTTGTTTACTACTATAAATATAACTTACAAAATAATTATAATCTTTAAAATATTAATAAAAATGAGTGTAGAAAATAGAACATTAGCTTTAGCTGGTATGTTTCAAGCTGCTGAATTAGTACAAAAAATTTCTAAAAAAGGTTTGTTTGATCAAAATCCATTTGAGGCTAGCATTAATAGTCTAATAAAGTTAGATGCTAATTCTGTTGTTGATGTATATGATGGAATTGGCCAAATTAGTACTGGCTTGAGAGTATTGGTTGAACAATTAGGAGCTGAACGAAAAAATATGGAAGTTATGCAAAATGTACTGGGGATGATATTTTTAGAACGTAAATTAATCAAAGAACCTAGCATGTTAGAACATATTCAAACAGAAATTGCAACAGTCAAAATTAAAATAGAAGAACTTTCAATCAATCATCCAGAAGTATTACAACATTTAGCAGAAATATATACTCAAACTATAAGTAAATTTGATTATCGAATAAAAATTAATGGAGATAAGATTTTTTTAGACAATCAAAATAATGTTGATAAAATAAGAGCCTTATTATTAGCTGGAATTAGATCAGCAGTTTTATGGCAACAGAAAGGTGGACGTAAATGGCAATTTGTATTATCCCGTCGAAAAACTATAAGCACAGCTAGAAATCTATTAAAGAATAGATAAAATAATTTAAAAATTAATCACTCAAATTTGATTTTAATCTTTAAGTCAAGTATTATCAGATCAGATTAAAGATTAGTTTTTCTTTGCAATATCTTTTAAAAAATAAAAATTTAATTGTTAATTTCTAGTAAACACAGGGATTTACTAAGACCATATTACAATTTTTGTTTAAAATAATTAGCTCTTATTTTGTTATAATAATTTTAGATTCTTAAATAACTATCAATCCGGTAAAAAGTTCTTAATTTGTAAACCATCATGAATAACCTAATCAGCCAATCTCACATTTGGACTACTCTTAAAAATCATCAAAAATATTTAGCCCCAGTACAAATGCAAGATTTATTCGCATTAAATGAGCATCGTTATGAAGATTTTTCAATTGAAGCTTGTGATTTATTGTTAGATTATTCTAAAAACCGCTTAACCAAAGATACTTTAAATTTATTAAGACAATTAGCAATCAAGGTTGATTTGGAGGCTTGGGTTCAAAAATTATTTACAGGGGAATTAGTTAATAATACTGAACATCGAGCTGCTTTACATGTTGCATTACGCAATCGTTCTAATACTCAAATTATTGTGAACGGCAAAAATGTTATGCCAGAAGTCAATTTAGTATTAGAAAAAATGCGTAAATTTAGTAATTTAGTACGTGATGGTGAATGGCGTGGTTACACTGGCAAAACTATTGAAAATATAGTTAATATTGGAATAGGTGGTTCTGATTTAGGCCCAGCAATGGTAACGAGAGCTTTACGGATTTATCAGCATCCTCGTTTACATAGTTATTTTGTATCTAACGTTGATAATAGCCATTTAGGTGATATTTTAACGAGAATTAATCCAGAAACAACATTATTTATTATCGCATCAAAAACCTTTACCACTCAAGAAACCTTATTAAATGCTCATACTGCCAGAGATTGGTTAATTGAAAAATTAGGTGATGAATCTGCGGTTGCTAAACATTTTGTTGCTGTCAGTACAGCTACTGAGAAAGTTACCGAATTTGGTATTGATCCAGTTAATATGTTTGAATTTTGGGACTGGGTTGGAGGTCGATATTCATTATGGTCAGCAATTGGATTGCCGATTGCCGTAATGGTAGGCATGGAAAGGTTTGAAGAATTATTAACTGGAGCTCATGAATTAGATCAACATTTTGCTACTGCTCCAATATTAGAAAATCTACCAATGTTGATGGGTTTGATTGATGTTTGGTACAGTAGTTTTTTTAATACCACTAGCCAAGCAGTGTTACCATATGATTACACTTTGAAATTATTTCCTGCTTATCTACAACAGTTAGTAATGGAAAGCCTTGGTAAACGAGTGACTCGAAATGGTGATGTAGTTGATTATACTACTTGTCCAGTAATTTGGGGAGCACCTGGCAATAATGGTCAACATGCTTTTTATCAATTACTACATCAAGGTACTCATGTTATCCCTACCGATTTTATTGTTGCAATCGAAAGCCATTATAACTTATCAGAACATCAAGATGCTGTTTTATCTAATGCTTTAGCTCAAAGTCATGCTTTAATGATGGGAAGAAATTTGGAAAAAACCAAACAAAATCTGGTTAGTATGGGAATAAAAGATAACGATCTGGCACAACAATTACCACATAGGGTTTTTCTAGGTAATCAACCTAGCAATACAATACTCTATAAGAAGTTAACTCCTAAAATATTAGGTTCATTGATCGCTCTATATGAGCATAAAGTTTTTGTACAAAGCACTTGTTGGGGAATTAATCCATTTGATCAATGGGGAGTAGAATTAGGTAAAAATGTAGCAAGTATGTTATTACCAACTTTGCAGGAAAAAAATAATGATAGAATTAGCCATGATTCTTCCACTAATGGTTTATTAAATTATATAAAAACTCATCGTGATAATATATTATAATTCTAGTTTACAACAACAACTAGATTTTGGTATATTTATTGCTCAAAATACGTGTAATTTGACAACATTTATAATAAATTGTTATGTTTAAAGCACTTATCAATACAGTTATTTTATTTATTTTATTGCTTTTTAATACAGCTTTGTTCACTTGGTGTGTTAACCAATTAGACTGGGATAAAACAAAACCGGAAAAAGTTTTGATTGCTAGCGCCCAAGCAAAATCTGTTATTAAGCCAATTGCTAAACAGGTAATTACCCAACGACCTATTCGTCCTTCAAAATATATTACTCCTTCTGTTCATAAAGGGCAACCAATAGGAAGTTTAGATTTAAAGTTTCAAACAACAACAACTAAATTTGAAATTAAAGAACGTTCTAAACTTGAAAGATTATTAAAAGATTTAGATATAAGTTCAGGTAATTCAGTGTTAATATTTTCTGGATCTGTCACCTCAGAAAATAATATATCAGCACCTCAAATTTCTAAATTACGGGTTCAAACAGTAGCAAGAGTTATTTATCCTTATACTCAAACTGTTAAAATGTTTTATCGACCTTCTATTAAAGAAGGAATTGTGATTGTAGAATTTTTTAAACCAACTAAAAAATAAAGTTGGGAAGTTTTTGATATTACAATACAAGGAATAATAATTTATAGTTTTAAAAAAGAGAGATAAGGAATATTTATTTGCTAGAATTATGACTTATCTATTTAAATTAGGCTCATCAAAGTTCCATCTCTCTAGTTTTTCATCTATCTCAATCTCCCTGCTTTTATTTTGAATTTAATTAAGTATTCAGAATTTCTACATACAATTAACTAACATTTAATTTTAGAATTATGGCTCAATTTTCTAGTATCCGTATGCGTAGAATGCGGAGTAATAATTTTTCACGTCGTCTAATGTGTGAAAATATTTTAAGTAACAATGATCTAATTTATCCATTTTTTATAGTTGAAGGTAAAAATCAAAAAATTCCTATCGATTCAATGCCAGAACAATTTCGGTTTAGTATCGATGAATTACTTAAGGAAGCTTCTGAATTAGTGAAGTTAGGTATTCCAGCTATCGTATTATTTCCAGTAGTTCCAGTAGAAAAAAAATCTTTAGATGCTAAAGAAGCATATAATCCTGATGGTTTAGCTCAACAAGCAGTCCGAGCTATAAAAGCAGAATTTCCAGATTTAGGAGTAATCACGGATGTAGCTTTAGACCCATTCACTACTCATGGTCAAGATGGTCTTATAGATGATAAGAGTTATGTCATAAACGATGAAACTGTAGCAGTTTTAGTAAAACAAGCTCTTTCTCATGCAGAAGCTGGAGCTGATATAGTTGCTCCTTCTGATATGATGGATGGAAGGATTGGTAGTATTCGACAAAAGTTAGAACTAGAAAATCATATAAATACTAAAATTTTAGCCTATTCAGCTAAATATGCTTCCAGTTTTTATGGACCATTTCGTGATGCAGTTGGATCTGCTGGATCATTAGGTGGAAGTAATAAATGTAGCTATCAAATGGATCCGGCTAATAGCGATGAAGCATTACGTGAGGTGGCGTTAGATTTGCAGGAAGGAGCTGATATGATAATGGTGAAACCTGGTTTACCTTATTTGGATATTATTTATCGAGTTAAAACTGAATTTGGAGTTCCAACTTTTGCTTACAATGTTAGTGGTGAATATGCTATGCTTATGGCAGCAGCTGAAAAAGGTTGGTTGGATGAAACTTCGGTAATGATGGAATCATTATTAGCATTTAAACGAGCTGGGGCAGATGGTATTTTAACCTATTTTGCTAAAAAAGCTGCTATTCATCTTAAAGAAATATTAGGAAAATCTTAATGAAAATATATAATAAATTTACCTTCATTCTTATAATGTTGGTAATGACATTTCCAGTACAAGCTAAAAAAGAGAATATTCTTTATTGCTGGTTGAATGATGATGACGTGCGTGAATGTGGTAATTATGTTTCCCCACTTTATTCTCAAAATGGTTTTTGGAAATGTCGTAGAGGTGGTGAATGTGAGTATGTTGATCCAGCTCCAACTGCTGAAGAATTAGCTATAATCAAACAAGAAAAAAAGGAAGATAATAAGCGTCAAGAACAGCAAAAAAGTGATGATGCTTTATTAGCTCTTTTTAGTCGAGAACGTGATATAGAAAATAGACGTAATGCTCTATTAGATTCTATAAATGGGCAAATTCAACCTATTCAAAGTATTCTTGAAGGTCTTAGAGGCAATTTAGAAGACCTAAAAGAAAGTTATAACCGTAGTAAAGATAATCAAGATGTATCAGAAAACCAAGTTAATACAATTAAAAGAAATATTAATAGTATTGAAAAACGGATTATAGATACTGAAGATACTTTGCAAAATAAGCTTGATGAGAAGATAGAAACCAATATAAAATATGATATCTATTTACAAAGATATTTAGAAATCAACCTACGTCGAATGCAACGCAAAGCATCTTCTTCTCCAGCCAAATTACAGATTTATCAAGAACAAATTGATGAAATTAAACAGAGTATAGATAGTACTTTGCAAGAGTATACAAAAATGTTAAAAGAACGCAAAAATAATCCTAGTTTATCAGAGGACAAAAAAACTCTTATTCAAGAAAAAATTGAAAGAGTTTTGCAACAATTTTAACAAGCTATTCTCCGATAATTTTTACTAAAATTCGTTTGCGGCGACCACCATCAAATTCGCCATAGAATATTTGTTCCCAAGGACCGAAATCCATACGTCCTTCAGTGATTGCAACCATAACCTCACGACCCATGATTTGTCTTTTAAGATGAGCATCACCATTATCTTCACCAGTACGATTATGTTGATAATGACTGATTGGTTCGTGAGGTGCTAATTCTTCTAACCATTTTTCATAATCGTGATGCAATCCTGGTTCGTCATCATTAATGAATACTGATGCTGTAATATGCATAGCATTGACTAATATAAATCCTTCTTGGATTTCACTTTCTCGTAAACATTCATTCACTTCAGAAGTTATATTAATGAAAGCCCTACGACTAGGTGTGTTAAACCATAATTCTTTGCGATAACTTTTCATATTATATCCTTTGATTAAAATTCAAAAAATTATTCATTTTTAGGTATAACCTATTAATTAGACATCTTTCCTAAATAAGAAAAATAGTTAAGTATTAAGGCGATACAGTTAACTACGGACTTTATGTAGGATGTAATGAGTTTACGAATTACATCTTTCGATGTCTCATTATTGATGCAATTCACTTCGTTCATTGCATCCTACATTTATTTAACCTTATTTAGGAATGATGTCTATAGCCTAACCTTTAAAATCATCAATCATTATCATCTATTTCTAACTAATTTTCTAGTTATTCATCCCATTCTGTACTATCATCTGTAATTAGATCACTATTAGTTGGATCAAGTTATTCATCAAACATATCTTGAGTATCTGGCCCAGAAAATTTTAATAAAATAGCTGAAATATTATTTGATGCTAGTGATGAACGAATACTATTTAGTTTTCTTAAATCAGAAAAAGGGCCAACTTGTACTCGATAACCTGATTGAGTAATGCTGAAAGGAGCTGGCACGATATTAGTTGGTATACCAAGTGAAGATAGATAATTTTTTAATCCTTTCGCTTCATTTCTTTTTTGAAATAAACCAACTTGCAACAAATACTTACCTTTAACAGTTACTTCTAAAGGTTTTTCTTCATCATTTTTATCTGAAGGTATTTTTATTTCATGGCCAGGCAATATATCATAAAAATCAAAACGATCTGAACCTTTTTTTTCAGGAAATAATTCTTTATTTTCAGCTACTGGTGTAGTTATTGGTACTATTTGAGTATGTTCTGGTGGTAAATTATGTGGTGCAAATTCACGCAGATAAATTAAAAATGAAATAAATATTCCTATAACAATACCAGCTAGCAACCATGCCCACCCTGGTGGACAACCAGCAGAATCATAATTAGAACTTAAGCGTTTATTTTTAGTAGTCATTACATTACCTCTGGTGTAGATACTCCTATAATCATCAAACCATTTTGCAATACTTGTCGTACTGCAGCGGTTAAACTCAAACGAGCATCACGCAATTTATTGTCTGGAATTAAAATTTTATTAGTATCATAAAAGCTATGAAAATTTTGAGCTAAATCACGTAAATAATAAGTTAATTGATGAGGTTCATAAGCCAAAGCAGCCATTTCTATCACTTCTGGATAGCGTGATAGCATTACCAATAAAGCTTGTTCATGAGCAGTTTCTAAACTTGTTAAATTAGTTTTATCATATTGCCAAGTTTGTCCTTGTTCAGTTAATTGTCGCATTACACTGCTAATTCTAGCATAGGCATATTGAATATAATATACTGGATTATCATTAGTTTGTGATTTCGCTAATTCTAAGTCAAAATTTAAATGTTGTTCACTCTTACGTTGCACATAAAAAAACCGAGCAGCATCTCTCCCAACCTCTTCTCTTAACTCTCGCAAAGTTACAAACTCTCCACTACGAGTAGACATTTGCAAGCGTTCCTGACCACGATATAAAGTAGCAAATTGAACTAATAATACTGTCAATTGTTTAGCATTGTAACCTAATGCGGTCATGGCGTGTTTAACTCTGGGAACATAACCATGATGATCTGCTCCCCAAATATTAATCAGGTGGTCAAACCCACGTTCTAATTTATTTTTATGATAAGCTATATCAGAAGCAAAATAGGTAAATTGACCATTTTCTCGTACTATAACCCGATCCTTTTCATCCCCAAAAGAAGTGGCTTTAAACCATAATGCTCCATCTTTTTTATAAGTATGGCCAGCAGTTTGTAATTGGTCAATAGTTTGTTGAACTTTATCAGCTTCAGTTAAGCTAGATTCTAAAAACCATTCTTCATACTCAACTCCAAACTGTTTTAAATCATGGTTAATATTATCCAATATAGTATCAAGAGCTTGTTTAAATACTATTTTATAGTCATCTTCTAATAATTGTTTAGCACGTTGAATTAAACCATCAATATGTAGTTCTTTATCACCGCCATTAGTAATATCAGGTGAAATTTCTGCAAATACAGTGGTAGATTTTTGCTGAAATTTATCAGCATGATTACGATGTAAATTTGCTGCAATATCCCAAATATAATCACCTTGATAACCATTAGATGGAAATTCTATAGTTTCATCACACAATTCCAAATAACGTAGCCAAACACTAACCGCTAGAATATCCATTTGCCGCCCAGCATCATTAACATAATATTCTTTATGTACTTTAAAACCAGCAGTTTGTAATAAATTTGCTAATGCAGTTCCATAAGCCGCACCTCTACCATGGCCAACATGTAAAGGCCCAGTTGGGTTAGCGGATACAAACTCTATCATTATTGACTGATCTTTACCTAGTTGATTTTTACCATACTCTGTTTTAAGTTTAAGGATATCATCAATATTGGTATGATAAGCTTGTTTAGTCAAAAATATATTAATAAAACCAGGCCCAGCTATTTCAACTTTAGCAATAAAATCATTATTATCTGGTAATTTTTCGACTATAGAATTAGCTATATCTCGAGGATTTTTATGTAATTTTTTCGCCAAAATCATTGCAAGGTTACAAGCAAAATCACCATGTTTGGTATCACGGGTTCTTTCTAAACGGATATCAATATCTTGATTAATATCTAATTGTTCTAATGCTTCGGTAAATAATTGCTGTAAATGTTGTTTCAATGTTGATTCTCTTAATATTTAATATTTCTTTATCAGTTATTTAAAATAATTAAAGCATAATTTTAGTTACTATTTTAATTTTTTATTATACACGACTACTTCGTTTAGGACTACCCTAGATGCAGTGTTATTTATGAATAAGAATGATGCTAAGATTTGTAAATTATGCCTTGGTGTTTATGCCTTGGTTTGATGCTAGTTGCCATATTTCTAAGGAAACTGATTATAAGAAATGTGCGGTTTAGGTTTAGGCTGATGTTATAATTACTAATAGTAAGTAATATAAAATTATTGCCTACTAATTGTTATAATTTGAGTATAATTTTTGTAAATTTAGGTGAAATTACTATTGATAGTTCAGATGTTACATTTGATGATATTAAAAAGTTGATAGAACTAGTTCCAAAAGATGTAAAATTAACTTTTGTTGGTGGACAAGCTATCAATTTTTGGGCAACTTACTTTCATGAAATATATCCAAAAAAGTTTATTGGGCAAGAAGGATTAGTTTTTGGAACACAAGATATTGATATTGTTGCTAACAGTAAAGCTGCTTTATGTTGTTATGAAGCATGGAAAATAGAATTTAATGCAAAAATTAATATACCAGATATAGAAGATCATACTGTAAATAGTGCGATTATTACTATACATTTAGCAGAAAAAGGTGATATAACTATTGATTTTTTAACAGATTATGTACGTCCTAATAATTCCTCAAAGTTAAAAAATGAATTATTTAAGCTGAGTGATAGCAAACCAATATATATTCTTAGTCCATTTGCAACATTGTTAGCAAAAATTGGAAATACTTTAGTTTTAAAAAGGACTCATTCTCATGCTTTGGGACAATTACGAGCTGCTATACTAATTAATCAATGCTATATTATGGAGTTATTGGAAAACAATTCTAAAAGTGAAGCTTCTCAAATTATCAAAAGTATCATAAAATTAACAACTAAAAATAATATAGGTGGATATTTGTACCAATATCATAATATTGATTTACTAAATATCTTACCAGAAAATCTGGATACATTAGATCCTCGTTTTATTGAAAAAAGCTTGAAACCAGAATTAGCAAAAATTTTATCTAAAAGAGAAGTTTAACGGAAATATTATTATGAACCCTACTATTGAAAAACATTTGATTAAAAAGAATAATATTCGATGTCATGAAATGGCCATACTGTCTGAAAAAAAAATTGATGCTTTTACTCTTTGTCAGCAAAATTTTTGCATGGAAGGTGTAAATCTTCATGAAGTTAGACATAATAAAAATACATTTTCGCTATTTAAATGATTTACTCGTTCCCAACGACTTCGTTCAATGCCATTAAGTTAAGCAATTTTTTTCGGAGTTCAAAGCAAATCTTTGGTGTTATTAGCTTATAAATTATATATTTACAAAGCTATGCTTTGGACTCCAAAAATATTATTTCCTTAACTTAATGGAAGTGAACGACTTCGTTGGGAATGCAGTCAAGACGCACCAGCGTCATTTTAAAAACTGAGTTCTTAATTATTTAGGATTTAATAAATGCAAGATTCATTTTACAAACTAAGGTTTGTACTCCTGTTAAAAAATATGGTAGTGTTATAGATGTAATGCCAAGATAAATTATATTAAGAAAAACATTTATAATAATGATGAATAAAAGAATCCCTACCCAAATTGCTCCAATATGGTTTACTAAT